>NZ_DATJLI010000167.1:0-43938 GCF_035490575.1 Sphingomonas sp.
CTGGAAAACGATCCCCGCCGGTCCCGACATGGGCCTGGGCGCCAGCGGCGCGCGCGTGACGGCGCTTCGTCAGCGGCTTGCGATCGAGGATGCGGAAGTGTCGGCAACGGGCGACAAGTTCGACCAGCCGTTGCGCGCCGCCGTCCAGCGCGCCCAGCGCCGCTATGGCCTGAACCCGACGGGCATCGTGTCCAGCCAGACGCTGGCCGCGCTCAACGTGCCCGTCGCGCGCCGCGTGCGTCAAATCATGGCGAACATGGAACGCTGGCGCTGGCTGCCGGGGCAATTGCCCAAGGATCGCATTCAGGTGAACATCGCCGCCGCCGTGATGACGGTGTTCGAGGGCGATCAGCCGGTCATGTCGATGAAGGCCGTCACCGGCAAGCCGGGTGGCGGGGAGACGCCGATGCTGCGCTCCACCATCCATTCGGTCGTTCTGAATCCGCCATGGAACGTGCCGATGGGCATCGCCAATCGCGAGCTGTTCCCCAAGGGCATGGGCTATCTGAAGGCCAATGGCTTTCGCGTGATCGGGGAGGGAGCAAACCGCCGCCTTCAACAGGCGTCGGGCGACACCAGCGCGCTGGGCCGCTTCAAGTTCGACTTCGACAATCCGTTCGCCGTTTATCTGCACGACACGCCCGCCAAGGGCGGATTCAGCCGGTTCGACCGTTTGGCCAGCCATGGCTGCATCCGGCTGGAAAAGCCCAACGCGCTGGCCAAGCGGCTGCTGCGCGACGTGCCCGAATGGAGCGAGGAAGCGATCGACGAGCAGGTGACGACCAGCACCAAGACGGTGCGCGCGCGTCTGAACACGCCGGTCGAGGTCTATCTGCTCTACTGGACCGCTTTCGCAAGCGGCAATGGCCAGATCAGTTTCCGCGACGACCCCTATGGTTGGGACGAGACGTTGGCCGACAAGATCGAGAACCGCTCGGCGGTTCAGGTCGCCAGCCGCTGACTGCCCTTTTTCAGGAGACCCGATTGATGCGTTCCTCGTTCCGCCCGGCCTTGTTCCTGCTGCCGCTCGCCGCGCTTGCCGCCTGTTCGGGTGAGCCGGAAGTGCCCGCCCCCGAAGGGCCGGACCTGAACCTGACCGAGGAAATGGCGCCGCCCGAGCCGCTGCCCACGCTGGAGCCGACGCCCAGTCCCACGCCGTCGCCCACCCCGACCTTCGAGGCAGCGCCGCCGCCGGTGGTTGAAGAGGATCAGCAGATGCTCGACGATGCGGAGGCGACCGGCATGACCGCGCGCATCGATCGCAGCATGGACGACAACGCGCCCGAAAACCTGCTCGCGCCTGTCCAGGAATAAGGCCGGGACGGGCGGTGCTCAGCCGCCCGTCATTCGCGCGACCCAGGTGGCATAGAGCGCACCCCAGCCATGCGCCGGGTGCGCCGGGTCCAGCGCCATGCCGAACCCATGGCCGCCCGTGTCATACAGATGCGCGTCGACCGGCCGCTTCGCCGCCCGCGCCGCCGCGATCAGCGACAGGCTCATTTCCAGCGGCACCAGCCCGTCATCGCCGGCGTGCAGCAGGAACATCGGCGGCGTTTCGCTGTCGATGCGCGGCGTCACATCCTGTCGTGCAACAGCCGCCGCACCGGGCTGGGCGCCAAGCAGGTTGCGGCCCGAATTGTTGAACTCCCCATTCCAGCGCAGCGCCGTGACGGCATAGATCAGCCCCGCGAAATCGGGTCGCGCGCTTTGCCGGTCGGCGGCATCGACCGCGCGATAAACGCTGTCGTTATGACGGGTCATCAGCGACCCAGCCAAATGCCCGCCCGCCGAAAAGCCAAGAATGCCGATGCGTTCGGGGTCAACGCCGAATGAAGTCGCGCGCGCCCGGATCAGCCGCATCGCGCGCTGGGCATCCTGCAACGGCACATCGGCGCGATCGGCCCAGCCCTCGCCCGGCAGGCGATAGACCAGCACGAAGACGGTATAGCCGAGCGCGTTCAGCACTTTTGCGACATTATGCCCTTCATTCTCGACCGACACGAAGCCGTATCCGCCGCCGGGGATCGACAGCACGCCGACGCCGTTGGGCCGGGTGGGCCGATAGACCGACAGCGTAGGCGCAGGGATGCCGCGCAGCCACAATTCGCGGCCTTCGGGTCCATAGCGCACCAGTTGCGGCAGCGTGGCGGGCGCGCCGGGCGCTTTGCCGGGCCACAGGTCGAACGTTTCGCGCGGGGGCCAGGGCAGGTCGCTGGGCCGCTGGTCGCCGGTCTGTCCGCGCGCGATGCCGCTTGCCGCCAGCCCCGCCGCGCCAAGGCCCATGCCCAGCCCAAGCTCCAGCACTTTCCGTCGATCCATCTCCAACCGCCTTTCGTAAAAACGCGTCATTGTCATCGTGGCTTCATATCCGAACGCGAGGCTTTGCATCCTGAGCCATGGTCCCATATGGGGCCGCTATCTTCTTTGCGCGAAAGGCTGTCAGGTGAAAGACGTTCTGGTGATCGGTGCGGGCGGCGTTTCGTCGGTCGCGGTGCACAAGATGGCGAAGAACCCCGAGCTGTTCGGCAAGGTGACGCTCGCCAGCCGGCGCAGGTTCAAGTGCGATGCCATCGCCCAGTCGGTGAAGGAGCGCTTCGGCGTCGAAATCGCCACCGCTGAGGTGGATGCCGACGATGTCGATGCGACCGCGCGGCTGATCGATCAGGTCAAGCCCAAGCTGCTGGTCAATCTGGCGCTGCCCTATCAGGACCTGAACCTGATGGAAGCGTGCCTGAAAACCGGCGTCGATTATCTCGACACCGCCAATTACGAACCGCGCGACGAGGCGAAGTTCGAATATGGCTGGCAATGGGCCTATCAGGATCGCTTCAAGGAAGCCGGGCTGATGGCGCTGCTGGGTTCCGGTTTCGACCCCGGCGTGACCAGCGTGTTCGCGACCTATATCAAGAAGCACCTGCTCGACACGATCGAGACGCTGGACATTCTCGACTGCAACGGCGGCGACCACGGCCAGCATTTTGCGACCAACTTCAATCCGGAAATCAACATCCGCGAAGTGACCGCGCCGGCGCGCCACTGGCAGGACGGCGACTGGGTCGAAACGCCCGCGCTGTCGGAGCGGCAGGTATTCATCTTCGACCAGGTCGGCGCGAAGAACATGTATCTGATGTATCACGAGGAACTGGAAAGCCTGGTCACGCACATCCCCGAAATCAAGCGTGCGCGTTTCTGGATGACGTTCGGCGAGCAGTATCTGACGCATCTGCGCGTGCTGCAGAATGTCGGCATGACCTCGATCGAGCCGGTGATGTATGAGGGGCGCGAGATTATCCCGCTCCAGTTCCTCAAGGCTGTGCTGCCCGAGCCTTCGACGCTGGGCGAGACGACCAAGGGCAAGACCAATATCGGTGACATTGCCACAGGCACCAGGGACGGCGCGGAAAAGACCGTCTATGTCTATAATGTCTGCGACCATGAGGATGCCTATGCCGAAACCGGCAATCAGGCGGTCAGCTATACCACCGGCGTGCCGGCGATGATCGGCGCGGCGCTGATGCTGAACGGCCAGTGGCGGGGTGAAGGCGTGTTCAACATGGAACAGTTCGACCCCGACCCGTTCATGGACATGCTGAACCAGCACGGCCTGCCCTGGCAGGTCAAGGAACTGCCGGAGCCGCTGCGATTCTGACCGCTGCCCGTGCCGCGGAGCATGTCCGGGGTGCGGGTGCCGGGACCATCCGGCCTGACGAGAGTGTGACATGAAACCCGACGACACCCGCGCCGCTGCCCCGATGACCACCAAATCGGGGGGGGCGGGCGCGTTCGCCAATTTCGACCTGAACCGTGTGCCAAGTCCGTGCTTCGTCGTGGACAAGGCGGCGATCGAGCGCAATCTGGCGATCCTGGCCGATGTGCGCGACCGTGCGGGCATCAAGCTGCTGCTGGCGCTCAAGGCGTTTTCGATGTGGTCGCTGGGCGATCTGGTGGGCCGTTACCTGGACGGCACTGCCACGTCGGGCCTGTGGGAAGCGCGGCTGGCAAAGGCGCATTACGCGGGCGAGGTCGCGACCTTCTGCGCCGGATACAAGGCGAGCGACGTGGTCGAGGTCGCGGCGCTGTCGGACCACGTCATCTTCAATTCGCCCGGCCAGCATCGCCGGTTCGCCGACATGCTGGCGGCCGCACGAACCGGAGGTGCGGCGTTCGACGTCGGTTTGCGCCTGAACCCCATGCACGCGGAAGGGGAGGTCGCCAAATACGACCCCGCCCAGCCGCATTCCCGCCTGGGTCACCCCGCCGACCAGTTGACCGCCGCCGATCTGGAGGGCGTCACCGGCCTGCACGTCCACTCCCTGTGCGAACAGGATTTCCCGCCGTTGCGCCGCACCTGGGAAGCACTGCATCCGCGCGTCGCGCCGTTCCTCGACCGGCTGGAATGGCTGAACTTCGGCGGCGGGCACCACATAACCCGCGCCGATTACCAGCGCGACGATCTGGTCGCGTTCCTGCGCGACGTGAAGCGCGAAACCGGGCTTGAGGTCTATCTGGAACCGGGGGAGGCGATCGCGTTCGACGCCGGCATCCTGGTCGGCGAAGTGGTCGACGTGATCGACAACGGCATGGCCGTCGGCATCGTCGATATCTCCGCCACCTGCCACATGCCCGACGTGATCGAGGCGCCCTATCGCCCCGCAATGATCGGCGAGGTCGAGGGGGGCGTGGCGGTGCGCCTCGGCGGGCCGTCGTGCCTGGCGGGCGACATCATCGGCGATTATCGCTTTGTCGAGCGGCCGGAACCCGGTCAGCGCATCGCGTTCCTTGACCAGGCCCATTATTCGATGGTCAAGACCACGACCTTCAACGGCGTGCCCTTGCCCGCCATCGCCCTGTGGGATTCACGCGACGACAGCCTGGAAATGGTGCGCGAGTTCGGGTGGGAGACGTTCCGGGATCGGCTGTCGTAAGGGGCGCGTGGCCACGCTTCTGCGTCTGACCAGCGCCCAGTGTCTTATCCGGCGCCATGAATAAGGGCGGCGGAAGCATCTGCCTCCGCCGCCCCATGTTCTGGCTTCAACCGATCAGCGGCGCGCGCCCAGGCGCACCACGTTGCCGGTGTCGACCTCGTCCTCCAGACCCGCGTAGAGCGTGGCCATCGGCTCGTCGGTCACTTCGATCGTCTCGTCCGTGCCGAAGCCGTTGAAGGCTGTCCGCATGGCCGAGCCATAGGCACCGAGCATCCCGACTTCGATATAGTCACCCGCCCGCATGTCGGCGGGAAGGTCGAAGGGGCCGGCCATATGGTCCATGTCGTCGCAGGTCGGGCCATAGAAGCTGAACTCCATGTCCTTCGCCCGGCTGTCCGGCTCCCGCAGCAACTGGACGGGGAAGCGCCAGCCGACATGCGCCGCGTCGAACAGCGCACCGTAAGCACCGTCGTTGATGTACAACTCGTCGCCGCGACGCTTTTCGACGCGCACGATCAGCGAGCTGTATTCCGCGCACAGCGCCCGGCCCGGTTCCGCCCAAAGCTCCGCCGAATAGGAGATCGGCAGACTTTCGAACGCGCGGTGGATCGTTTCAAAGAAACGCTCCAGCGGCGGCGGCTCCATGCCGGGATAGGCCGACGGGAACCCGCCGCCCACGTCGATCACGTCGACCGTGACCGCCGCCTCGACAATGGCCGTGCGGACGCGTTCCAGCGCCTGTGCATAGGCGTCGGGCGACATCGCCTGGCTGCCGACATGGAAACAGATGCCCAGCGAATCCGCCGCCTGACGGGCCGCGAACAGCAGTTCCCTGGTCTCACCCGGACCCGCGCCGAACTTGGACGCAAGGCTGAGCTTGGACAGGTCGGACGAAACGCGGATGCGGACGCACAGCGTCAGGTCGTCGGCCCCGTTGGTGGCGCGAACGATCTTTTCCAACTCCTCGATCGTGTCGAGCGAGAAGGTGCGGACACCGTGCTTGAAATACGCCTCCGCTATCGCTTCCTCGGCCTTGACCGGGTGCATGAAGCAAAGCGTGGCATCGGGCAGCGTGCGCGACACCAGCCGCACTTCGCCGATCGACGCGACGTCGTAATGAGACACTCCATTATCCCAAAGGATCTGGAGCAATTCGGGCGACGGGTTCGCCTTGACGGCATAAAGCGTCCGGCCCGGAAACTTCTCGACGAAGAAGCGGGCCGCACGAGCCGCAGCGTGCGGACGAACCAGCGTTACCGGCTGAACCGGTCGAAGGGTGTGAGCTACCCCCAGCGCGCGATGATATTCGGCCAATTCAAGGGACCTCCAATTGCCTTTCGGCATAGTGTGACAAAAAGCTGCCTTGCGGTTGGAAGTCCCATGGGGCAGCGGGGGGTGCACATAGGGTCCGACCCCCCAGGTGTAAAGCGATTCTGAGGGGTTTTTTGCGTTCGGAGACGATTTGTGACGTTTTTGCGACAACCGACCCGTGCCGGTGTCCGCGATGCCGCCGCCAAGGTGGCCGCAATCCTGCCGCCGACCCCGTTGTTCGTCGCCGAGGTGCATGGAACCCCCGTGGCCTTCAAGGCCGAGTGCCTGCAACCCATGGGTGCGTTCAAGTTGCGAGGCGCCTGGCACCGATTGACCGCAATCGCGGCAGAGGACCGGGCAAGAGGCGTGGTCGCTTTTTCGTCCGGCAACCACGCACAGGGTGTGGCATGGGCCGCGCGGCGGCTGAGTATGCCATCGGTTATCGTTATGCCAAGCGATGCCCCCAAGGTCAAACGCGACGCCACGTTGGCGATGGGCGCCGAACTGGTCGATTATGACCGCAAAACCGAAAGCCGGGAAAAGATCGCCGCCCATCTGGCCCATGCGCGCGGCGCCGTGCTGGTGCCCAGTTTCGATGACGCCTGGATCATCGAGGGGCAGGGGAGCGCCGGTGTCGAGGCGGCGGCGCAGGCCGATGCGACAGGGTTCGGCCCGATCACGCGCGTGGTCAGCCCCTGCGGCGGCGGCGGGTTGGCGGCCGGGCTGGCGCTGGCATTGCCCGACGCCGCCATCGTGACGGTCGAGCCTGAGGGGTGGGACGACATGGCGCGCAGTCTCGACGCCGGTTGGATCGAACCCGTGCGCGACGATCCGCCGCCCACCGCCTGCGATTCGCTTCAGACGATGCGCGTCAGCGAGCGGACGTTCGAGGTGCTGGCCCGCCGCGACGCGCTGGGTGTGGCCGTCAGCGAAGCGGAGGTGCGCGCGGCGCAGCGATGGGCCGCATCGCGGCTGCGGCTGGTGGTGGAGCCGGGCGGCGCGGTCGCGCTGGCGGCAATGCTGGCGGGGCGCGTGGCGCCGATGTCGGGCACGCTGGTGCTGTTGTCGGGCGGCAATACCGACCTTGCCGATTATGCCCGCGTGCTGGCGGAGGAAGCGCCGGCCGCACTGGCGGCAACCTCGTGATGCCGACGCCGTCTCCCCTCGCTTCGACCCTGCTGGCGATCGCGATGATCGGCGTGTTCGCGCTGATCGCGGGCGCGGTGGTGCTGTGGCGGCGCGGCGAGCGTCAGAAACCCGTCCTGATGCTCGCCGCGGCGCTGGTCACATTCGTCAATGTCCTGATCTGGACGGTCTAGGCGATTACCCCGCACGCAATCGGCTGTGGCGCCGTCCGTATAGGGCATAGATCACCAGGCCGATTGCGGTGGCGATGGCAAAGCGCACCAACGTGGTCGAAGGCAGGCTGAAGAACAGATACAGGCAGCCCAGGATCGCCAGCGTTCCCACGATATAGGGTTGCGGGCAGCGGAACAGCCGCTCCGCATCCGGCGCGCGGCGGCGCAGGATCATCATGCACGCCGCCACTGACGTGAACGCCACCAGCGTGCCCGCATTGGCGAGTTCCGCCAGTTCATCGATCGGGAAGAAGCCCGCGATGGTCGCGCTGACCAGGCCCGACAGGATGGTGATACGCGTGGGCGCGCCCTTGCTGCTCAGCTTGGCAAGGCCCTGCGGCAACAGGCCGTCGCGCGCCATGGTGAAGAATACGCGGCTCTGCCCATACATGAACACCAGAATGACCGATGGCAGCGCGACCACGGCGGCCAGCGCGATCGCCTGTGCCGCCGTCACCTGACCCAGCGAGCGCAGCACCAGTGCCAGCGGCTCCGGCGAATCGGCGAGTTCCAGATAGGGCATGGCGCCAACGGCGGCGAACGCGATAATCATGTAGATCGCGGTGCAGGCGATCATCGAACCGATGATGCCGATCTTGAGGTCGCGGCCCGGATTCTTTGTCTCTTCGGCGGAAGTTGCCACCGTGTCGAAGCCGTAAAACGCGAAGAACACGATTGCGGCGGCCGCCATCACCCCGCGCTTGGTCCCGTCGATCTCCGATGATCCAAAGCCATAGGGCATGAACGGTGTCAGATTGTCGGCGTCGAAAGCCGGCAGGGCGAAGATGATGAACACGGTCAGTGCGGTCATCTTGATGATGACGAGGATGATGTTCAGGGTCGCGCTCTCCCGCGTGCCGGCGATCAGCAGGCTCATCACGGCCAGCGCCACCAGCACCGCCGGCATATTGAACACGCCGCCTGCATGAGGCCCGGCCAGCAAGGCAGTAGGCAGGTCGACGCCCGCCGACTGGATCCAGCCGACCAGATAACCCGACCAGCCGACCGCCACGGTCGAACAGACGAGCGAATATTCGATGATGAGCGCCCAGCCCACCATCCACGCGATCGTCTCGCCCATGGCGGTATAGCTGAAGGTATAGGCACTGCCCGCCGCCGGGATCAGCGTCGCCAGTTCGGCATAGGCCAGCGCCGCACAGGCGCAGACTGCACCCGCAATGACGAAGGCAAGGATCACGGCCGGTCCCGCGCGCTCGGCCCCCACGCCGATCAGCGTATAGATGCCCGTGCCGACGATCGCGCCGACTCCCAAGGCAATCAGATGCGGCCAGCCCAAGGTCTTTTTCAGGCTGCCGCCCGGCGCCGCGGCCCCCCCAAGCGTCTTGCGTGGTCCAAGGATCGACATGATCGCGCGGTTCTCCCCGTTTTGTTGCGGTCGTTACGTGCGGAGGGCCTTCCTCCCATGTCAGGCGCGCGCGATCAACCGCAGGGCGGTTTTTATCGGCTGGGCACGGTTGCGAAACGAATTGGACGGACCCATTGAGGGCGGACGGCGTTCCTTCGCCGAACCCTTGAGAAGCCAAAACCCCAAGGAGGGAACCATCATGGCCTTTGAACTGCCGCCGCTACCCTATGCCTATGACGCGCTGGAGCCGACCATCGACAAGGAGACGATGACGTTCCACCACGACAAGCATCACGCCGCCTACACCGCCAAGCTGAACGAGGGTGTCGAGAAGGACGGCCTGTCGGGCAAGTCGATCGAGGAAATCCTGGCCAACATCTCGTCTGCCTCCGCCATGGTGCGGAACAATGGCGGCGGTTACTGGAACCATGATTTCTTCTGGAAGACGATGGCCCCTGCTGCCGATCGCGGCCAGCCGTCAGCCGAGCTTCAGGTCGCCATCGACCGTGATTTCGGCGGGCTGGACAAGCTGAAGGACGAATTCAACACCAAGGGCGCGGGCCAGTTCGGATCGGGCTGGGCGTGGCTGATCGTGGACGAGGCGGGCAAGCTGGCCGTCACCTCGACCCCGAACCAGGACAACCCGCTGATGGACGTGGCCGACAAGAAGGGCACGCCGCTGTTGGGCAATGACGTGTGGGAGCACGCATATTACCTGACCTACAAGAACGATCGCCCCGGCTATCTGAAGGCTTGGTGGGATGTCGTGAACTGGAACGTCGTGTCGCAGCGTTTCGCCGACGCAACCACCTGAACCGGCGGCGGCTAGAAAAGGGGTCGGTCCTTGGGAACCGACCCCTTTTTCATGTCTCAACCCTCGGGCGGGGGGACGGCGGCTTCTTCTTTGCGGTCAAGTTGCAGCCCGTTCTTCAACAGCATCGGCACATTGGCGATCGTGAAAAGCAGCGTCGCCGGAATCATCCCCCATGTCTTGAACAACACCCACTGATCCCAGCTCAGCATTGCTCGCGCGACTTCGTTGGCGATCGCGGCGACCGCAAAAAAGGCTGCCCAATTGATCGTCAGCAATCGCCAGCCGCGCGGCGTCAGCCCCGGGTAGGCGCTTTCCAGCAGGTTCTGCAAAAGCGGCCTGCCCGTCGCCAGGCCATAGCCCAGCAGCACCGCGAACATGGCATAAACGAAGGTCGGTTTGACCTGAATGAAGACGCGGTCGTGAAAATACAGCGTCAGACTGCCGAACACGAGCACCAGCCCGCCCGACAACCACAGCATGGGCGAGATATGCCCCGCCCTGAACCACGAAAAGGCGAGTGCCGCCGTGATGGCGATCATGAAGGCGGCGGTAGCGGCCAGGATGCGGCCGATCTCGCTGCCGGGCGCCAGCGCGTTGACGATGAAGAACACCGCCAGCGGGCCGTAATCGACCGCCATCCGCAGGCCGGGGGAAAGGGGCGCTTTGCTTGCCATCGTCAAACCTCGATACCTCGCCCGATGGCGATTGCCCGGACGTGCGCGCCAATACCGCCCCGGAACGCGGAGGGGGATCGCTCGCGCAGGGAGGGATGGAGGGGTAAGGCCACAAGCGAGCGGCCGGGGGGTGTAGCCGTCATCGCACCATCTCCTCGACGCCGGAGATGATGCGCGCCACCTCCTTCGCGTCGAAGGGGCGCAGGTCGTCGGCCTTTTCACCGACGCCGATCGCGTGAATCGGCAGCCCGTATTTCTCCGCTGCGGCAACCAGCACGCCCCCGCGCGCGGTGCCGTCCAGCTTCGTCATGACCAGGCCGGTGACGCCCGCGACTTCCTTGAACACCTCGATCTGGCTCAGCGCGTTCTGCCCGGTCGTCGCGTCGAGGACGAGGACGACATCATGCGGCGCCGCCGGGTTCAGTCGGCCGAGCACGCGGCGTATCTTTGCCAGTTCGTCCATCAGTTCGCGCTTGTTCTGAAGCCGTCCGGCCGTATCGACGATCAGCACGTCGATGCCGGCCGCGGTTGCCTGCTTCACGGCCTCGAATACGATACCGGCGGCATCGCCGCCTTCGGCCCCCGACACGATCGGCACGCCGATCCGCTCGGCCCAGGTGCGGAGCTGGCCGATCGCGGCGGCACGGAACGTGTCGCCCGCCGCCAGCATGACGCCATAATCCTGATCGACCAGCGTCTTGGCGAGCTTGGCGATGGTGGTGGTCTTGCCCGACCCGTTGACGCCGATCACCAGGATCACCTGCGGCCGTGGAAACGCCTCGATCTCCAGCGGGCGGGCGACGGGGGCCAGCGCCTTTTCGACCTCTTCGGCCACGACCAGGCGGATGCCCAGTTCCTCCATGTTGCGCTCATACTGACCCTCGGCCAGCCGGGCACGGACGCGCGCGGCGGTTTCGGGGCCGAGGTCGGAGGCGATCAACGCTTCCTCGATCTGGTCGAGCGTATCGTCGTCCAGCCGCGCCAGCGACAGTCCGGCAAGGTTGCCGAGCAGCCGGTCGGACGTCTTGCGAAAGCCGCCCAGCAGCTTGTCGTGCCAGCTTGGCACCGTCATTCGGGTTCTCCGATCAGGTCATCGTCATGCACGCCGGTGACGCGCACGGGAACAAGAGTGCCGACATCCGCCGGTTTGGCGAGGCGGATAGCGGCGAAGTTCGGCGCATGGCCAATATCGCCGGGTTTTTCCACCAGCACCTGCTGAACCGATCCGACCAGCCCCGCCAGCCAGTCGCCGCGCACGGTTGCGGCGGTCGCGCGCAGACGGGCGGCGCGCTCGCGCACGATATTGGGGTGAACCGGCGGGATGCGGGCGGCGGGCGTGCCCTGGCGCGGCGAGAAGGGGAAGATGTGCGCGTGGACGATCGCGCATTCCTCGATCAGGGCCAGGCTGCCCTGAAATGCGGCCTCGTCCTCGGTCGGAAAGCCCGCGATCAGGTCGGCGCCGATCGCAAGGTCGGGACGCAGTGCGCGCAGCCGGTCGACCAGCCGCACCGCTTGCGCCCGGTTGTGGCGCCGCTTCATCCGCTTGAGGATCAGGTCGTCGCCCGCCTGCATCGACAGGTGCAGGTGCGGCATCACGCGCGGTTCATGCGCGATCAGCGCGAACAGCCGGTCGTCGATCTCACTGGGGTCGAGCGACGACAGGCGCAGGCGGGGCAGGTCGGGGACCAGCCGCAGAATACGTTCCACCAGTCGCCCCAGCGTGGGAATGCCGGGCAGGTCGGCGCCGTAGCTGGTCAGGTCGACCCCCGTCAGCACGACTTCGCGGTGGCCGGCTTCGACCAGCGCGGCGATACGTTCGATCACGCCGCCTGCGGGCAGCGACCGGCTGGGGCCGCGACCCTGCGGGATGATGCAGAAGGTGCAGCTATGGTCGCAGCCATTCTGAACCTCGACCAGCGCGCGGGCATGGGCCGATATCGGCGGCGGGGTGGCGGGCGCGTCCCATGCGTCGGGCGTCAGCTTCAGCGGGTTCACGACGACGCGCGCAACGCCCGGCAGGGCGGCAAAGGCATCCGGGTCGATGGTGGCGGCGCAGCCGGTCACGACCAGTTCGGCATCGGGGTGGGTGCGCGCCAGCCGCCGCACCGCGCGGCGCGACTGGCGCACCGCCTCGGCCGTGACGGCGCAGCTGTTGACCACGGCGACGTCCCGTCCGTCCACCATGGCGCGGATCGTTTCGCTTTCGGCGAGGTTGAGGCGGCAGCCGAGTGTGACGATCTTGGCCATGTCAGCCCGGCTGCTTGGCGGCGAACATGCCCGCGATCTAGGCCTGTCGGATCATGAAGTCCATGCGCGAAGGGAAATTCGACGATGCACCGCGACGCTCCGGCCATCCTTCATTTCTGGTTCGAGGAATGCTCGCCCGACCAGCATTTCGAAAAGGACGAGGGGCTGGACCGCACCATCGCCGATCGGTTCGGCGCATTGCGTGAAACGGTGGTCGCGACCGGCGCGGCGGGATGGCACGACGATCCCGACAGCCTGCTGGCCGCGATCATCCTGATCGACCAGTTCGGGCGCAACATTCATCGCGGATCAGCGGCGGCGTTCGCGGCCGATCCGCTGGCGCTGTCGCTGGCGCGAACCGGGGTGGCGCAGGGGTTCGACGCGGCGCTCCCGCCCGAACGGCGGCGCTTTGTCTACATGCCCTATATGCACGCGGAGGATGCCGGCGCTCAGGCCGAGTGCGTGCGGCTGTTCGAAGCCGCGGGCGACGCTGAATCGGCGGCATTCGCGCGCGATCATGCGGCGGTGATCGAACGGTTCGGCCGCTTTCCCGGCCGCAATGCGGCGCTGGGGCGTGATACCCGTGCCGACGAGCGCGAGTGGCTCAGCCAGCACGCCGGCGGCTGGTGATCGGCGACACATTGTTCGGTTGAACGCCGCCGATCATGTGCCGTTCGGCCAGATGCTTGCGGACGCCGATCATCGACAGGGGCTTGCCATAATGCCAGCCCTGACCCTTGGCGCAGCCCATGGCCGCCAGCCGTTCGGCGATGGCGGCGTCCTCCACCCCCTCGGCCGTGACGGGCAGGTTCAGGCTTTCGCCCAACCGCACGATCGCGGTGACGATGGCGACCGAATCAGGGGCTTCGTTGACCGATGTGACGAACGACTTGTCGATCTTGATCCGGTCGAACGGCAATGCGCGAAGGTGCGCGAGGCTGGAATAACCGGTCCCGAAATCATCGAGCGCCAGCCGCACGCCCTGATTTTTCAGGCTGCCTGTAATCGACTGCGCCAGCGGCAGATTGTCGAACAGCGCGCTTTCGGTGATCTCGATTTCCAGGCGGCTGGCCGGGAAGCCGGTTTCGGTCAGCGTCTTGATGATCTTTTGCGCCAGCCACGGATCGCGAAGCTGCCAGGGGGAGATATTGACCGACAGCGTCAGCGCGGCATCCCAGTCACGCGCGCAGGTGAACGCCTGTCGCATGATCGACAGCGACAATTCGGCGATCATGCCGGTTTCCTCGGCGATCGGAATAAACTGATCGGGGGCAATAATGCCGCGTGTCGGGTGTTCCCAGCGCGCCAGCACCTCAAAGCCGGTCAGCTGGCCCGTCGCCAGATCGACCTGCTGCTCGAAATACGGGACGATCTGACCGCCCGGAATGGCGGTTCGCAGGCCTTGTTCCAGCTCGTTTCGGACGCGCAGTTCGCGCTCCATCGACTGGTCGAACCATGCCATGCGGTTACGGCCCGATTTCTTGGCCGCATACATCGCGATGTCGCCCGCGCGCATCAGTGCCTCCGCGGTCGCCGCGCCGAAGTCGGACCGGGCGATGCCGAGCGAGCAACTGATGTGCAGCTTCTGCCCATCGGCCTCGAACGGTGCGGCAAGGCGCTGGACCAGCCGTTCGGCAACGCGTTCGATCACGTCGGGCGCGGTGGGATCAAAGATCATGGCAATGGCGAACTCGTCGCCGCCCAGCCGCGCCAGTAACGCCGTTGGCGGCGCGATTGCCGCCATCTCACGCGCGACCGCGCAGAGCAGCGCGTCACCCGTCGCATGGCCGTGGATGTCGTTGACGCTTTTGAAATGATCGAGGTCGAGCATCATCAGCGCCACCGCCTTGTGCCGGCGCGTAGCGTCGAAGATCAGCGCCGCACCCTCGTCGGCCAGCGAGCGGCGGTTGTGAAACCCGGTCAGCGGATCGCGCGCGGCCAGCGTGCGGGCGCGTGCCTCCGCGTCGGCGCGTTCGCGCACTTCGGCGGCCAGATTGCTGTGGCGACGCCATCCGATCAGGATCAGTGCGACGTTCAGCAGCAGCGCGATGACCAGTATCTCGTCCGCACGGCCGCGCGTGCCCAGATAATGACCCACCGTCTGCGATACGACGGTTGAGGCGATGCCGACGAACAACAGGATCGCCGCGATACTGATTGCGCCGGTCAAGGTTTCGGGGCGGACCCCGCCGGTGGGTGGCGTGGCATCCGCGTCGCGGTGGCCATAGGCGAATTGGCGGTCGGTCCCCATGCGACGCGGTGTGACACGGCGATCCTGTGCAAAGTGTTAATGCGCGCGGTGCGTTGCGTCGGCATGCGATCAGCGCTATGGGGCATGCGACGTTCCGATGGGAACCGACCGCATCCGCGCCCCAAGGGGTCCGCCGGCCGACGAGTTTTCGTCCGCCGGCGCGTTTTGCGTTAGAGCCATCGGTTGCGCGCGCAAGTGGAGCTTTTGGCATGTTCGACTCTCTCAGTGACCGGCTCGGCGGCGTTTTCGACCGCCTGCGTGGCCGTGGCGCGCTGACCGAAGCCGATGTGCGAACCGCGATGCGCGAAGTGCGGATCGCCCTGCTCGAAGCCGATGTGGCACTGCCGGTCGCGCGCGAATTCGTCGACAAGGTGACGGAACAGGCGATCGGGCATCAGGTGCTGCGTTCGGTCACGCCGGGGCAGCAGGTCGTCAAGATCGTCAACGACGCGCTGGTCGAAATGCTGGGCGCCGAGACCAGCGACCTGAATATCGATGTGACTCCGCCCGCCGTCGTCATGATGGTCGGCCTGCAGGGATCGGGCAAGACGACCAGCACGGCCAAGCTGGCGCGCCTTATCAAGAAGCGCGGCAAAAAGGTGCTCATGGCGTCGCTGGACGTCAATCGCCCGGCCGCGCAGGAACAGTTGGCGGTGCTGGGTACCCAGATCGAGGTCGCGACCCTGCCGATCGTGCAGGGCCAGCAACCGGTCGATATCGCGCGGCGCGCACTGCAATCGGCAAAGCTCCAGGGCTTTGACGTGGTGATGCTCGACACCGCGGGTCGCCTGCACGTCGATCAGGCGTTGATGGACGAGATGAAGGCAGTCGCCGACATCTCGACGCCCGACGAAATCCTGCTGGTGGTCGATTCGCTGACCGGACAGGACGCGGTCAATGTCGCGACCAATTTCTCGCAGCAGGTGCCGCTGACCGGCGTGATGCTGACGCGGATGGACGGCGATGCGCGCGGTGGTGCCGCGCTGTCGATGCGCGCCGTCACCGGCAAGCCGATCAAGTTCGCGGGCATGGGCGAAAAGCTCGACGCGATCGAGCCGTTCCATCCCAAGCGCGTCGCCGGCCGCATCCTGGGCATGGGCGATGTCGTGTCGCTGGTCGAAAAGGCCGCTGAGGCGATCCAGGCCGACGATGCGGAAAAGATGGCCGCACGCATGGCCAAGGGTCAGTTCGACATGAACGACCTTCGCGGCCAGTTGTCACAGATGCGGCGCATGGGCGGCCTGGGCGCGCTGGCGGGCATGTTGCCCGGCATGAAAAAGGCGCAGGCGGCAATGGCCGCGTCGAATGTCGATGATCGCATTCTGCTTCGCATGGACGCGATGATCGGATCGATGACGCCCAAGGAGCGCGCCAAGCCCGAACTGTTGAACGCCAAGCGCAAGATCCGTGTCGCCAAGGGCGCGGGCACGACCGTGCAGGACGTTAACAAGCTGCTCAAGATGCATCAGGAAATGTCGACCGCGATGAAGCGCATCAAGAAGATGGGCGGCATCAAGGGACTGGCGGCAATGCTGGGCAAGGGCGGACCCGGTGGCGGCATGGGCGGCATCGGCAACGCGCTGGGCGGCCCGGCAATGGGCGATTTCATGTCGAAAGCGGGCGGGGGGCTTCCCGGCCTTGGCGGCGGGGGCGACGCGCCCAAGCTGCCGCCCGGTTTCGAAAACCTGTTGAAAAAGAAGTAATCGAACTCAAGCGAAGGAAAGTAAAAACAAATGGCACTCAGTATGCGTCTGTCGCGTGGCGGCTCGAAGAAGCGGCCCTATTACCGGATTGTCGTGGCCGATGCCCGCAGCCCGCGCGACGGCAAGTTCATCGAGAAGATCGGCACCTATAACCCGCTTCTCGCCAAGGATTCGGATGAGCGCGTCAAGCTCGACGCCGATCGCGCCAAGCATTGGCTGGGCGTCGGCGCACAGCCGACCGACCGCGTGCTCCGTTTCCTTGATGCCGCCGGCATCAAGGAGCGCGCCGCACGCAGCAACCCGAACAAGGCCAAGCCGGGCGAGAAGGCCACCGAGCGCGCCGAAGAAAAGGCTGAGAAGCTGAAGGCGCAGCAGGAAGCCGAAGCAGCCGCCAATGCGCCGGCCGAGGAAGCGCCCGCCGAAGCAGCCGTCCCCGAAGAAACGACCGAGGCGTGAGGCACTTGTTCGCCGTCATGCGTTCATCCGGCTTAACGCCAGAAGGAGCGCATGATGGCGAACGACCCTCAAGATTACGAGACCGGCGAGCGTGACGAACCCGGTAAAACCGCCACCAACCCCACGGGCAAGTCGAGCCAAAAGCCCGCCGAAGGGGGCGATGATACCCCTGGCGGCGGCGTCGACTCGCCCGGACACCGCGACATCGACAAGCCCGCCGACGGGACCTGACCGGCCCGTCACGCTGGCGGTGGTCGCGGGCGCGCATGGCGTGCGCGGCGAGGTTCGGCTCAAGATTTTCGCCGATGGCCTTTCAGCGCATTCGGTGTTCAATCACGGGGCGCTCAGGTTGCAATCGCTGCGCGATACCATCGCACGGTTCGAAGGCGTCAGCGACCGGAACGCGGCCGAGGCATTGCGCGGCACCGCGCTGACCGTCCCGCGTTCCAGCCTGCCGGCGCTGGCAATCGGCGAATATTATCATGTTGATCTACTGGGGCTGTCGGCGCGCAGCGAAAGCGGCGACGTGCTGGGCCGCACGGTGGCGGTCGAGAATTATGGCGCCAGCGACCTGGTGGAGATCGAACGTCCTGACGGACGCCGTTTCATGGTGCCGCTGACGGCGCAGGCGGTTCCGCACTGGGATGAAACCACGCTGACGGTCGCCGACGCTTTCGTCGACTGACCGTCCGGTTGCTGGTGCGGGCGGGGGGAATCGAACCCCCACGAGCCGTTCGGCCCTACGGATTTTCTTACCTGCTACGGCTTTCGCCGCCGCGCGGCCGGGTGGCGGCGCGTTTGGGGTCTGGACTATCCCTTCACCATGCCCCGAACCGGGGTGCAGGTGCTGCCCGTCTAGTCTCTACACCTTCCCGCACGGCATGCCGCACGGGCTTGGCTCGGGATCGCCATTTTACAGGGTTCCCCGACTTTGAGCAGTTCTACGTCCCGCGTTTCCGCCGGGCGCACTCAGTTTCACGTCAAGTCCGTTGCGTCTACCAGTTCCGCCACGCCCGCTTGTCGCCCGCACCCTATAAGCGGGCGATGTGCTCGCGCCAAGCGGTTCGGATCACTCGCCGACGTTCAGGCGGACGCGCATTTCCTTGCCCGGTTTGAAATAGGGAACGCGCTTGGCCTCGACCGACACGGTTTCACCAGTGCGCGGGTTGCGCCCGGTGCGCGCGTCGCGCGCGCGGGTTGAAAAGGCGCCGAAGCCGCGCAGCTCGACGCGGCCGTCACCGGACAGGCGTGCGACGATTTCATCGAAAAAGACATTCACGATCCGCTCGACATCACGAACCGAAAGGTCGGGATTGTCGCGGACCAGAAGTTGCACAAGTTCCGAACGGATCATGCGAAAATTACCCCCGAAGGATATCGGCGCCCCGTCCGCCGATATGAAAACACGAATCCTGGAAACCTGTTCCTAGCAAAAAGGGCTAATCTCCATCAATGCGTTAGTAGGGGCGCCTTGTCTCTGATTGATAACTCTTTAGGGTGAAAAAAAGGGGCGGGCGATTGCGCGCCCACCCCCCATTTCGCATCGGTTTGTCGCGACTTAGCCCTTGTCGCCACGCGCCTTGAGCGCTTCGCCCAGAATGTCGCCCAACGACGCGCCAGAGTCGGACGAGCCATATTGTGCAACCGCCTGCTTCTCTTCGGCGATCTGCATCGCCTTGATCGAGAAGGTTGGCTTCTTCGAACGATCGAAGCCCGTCACCATTGCGTCGAACTTCTGGCCGACCTGGAAACGCTCGGGACGCTGTTCGTCGCGGTCGCGGCCAAGGTCGGTGCGCTTGATGAAGCCGGTCGCGCCATCGTCGCCGGTCTGAACCTCAAGACCTGCGTCGCGGACTTCGAGGACGGTGACAGTGACGATCTCGTTCTTGTTGACACGGCCGCCGGTCGCAGCGGCACCCGCGACGGGTGCGCCACGCTCAAGCTGCTTCATGCCGAGCGAGATACGCTCCTTGTCGGCTTCGACGGCCAGCACGATGGCCTTGACCATCTCGCCCTTGCGATGCAGCGCCAGCGCGTCTTCGCCCGAGATGCCCCATGCGATGTCCGACATGTGGACCATGCCGTCGACATCGCCGTCCAGGCCGATGAACAGGCCGAATTCGGTGGCGTTCTTGACTTCGCCCTCGACTTCGCTGCCGACCGGGTGCTGCTCGGCGAAGCGCTCCCACGGATTCTGCTGCGCCTGCTTGAGACCCAGCGAGATGCGGCGCTTGTCCTCATCGACCTCGAGCACGACCACTTCGACTTCCTGCGACGTGCTGACGATCTTGCCTGGATGGACGTTCTTCTTGGTCCAGCTCATTTCGGAGACGTGGACCAGGCCCTCGATGCCGGCTTCCAGTTCGACGAAGGCACCATATTCGGTGATGTTGGTCACGCGGCCCGACAGCTTGGCGCCGATCGGATATTTGGCGCCCGCGCCATCCCACGGATCGCTCTCAAGCTGCTTCATGCCGAGCGAGATGCGCTGCGTGTCGCGGTTGATGCGGATGATCTGCACCTTCACCGTGTCACCGATGTTCAGCATTTCCGACGGATGGCCGACGCGCTTGTAGCTGAGGTCGGTGACGTGCAGCAGGCCGTCGATACCGCCCAGATCCACGAACGCGCCGTAATCGGTGATGTTCTTGACGACGCCGTCGATGATCTGCCCCTCGGCCAGCGACTGGATCAGGCCCGAACGCTGTTCGGCGCGGGTTTCTTCCAGAACGGCGCGGCGCGACACGACGATGTTGCCGCGCTTGCGGTCCATCTTCAGGATCTGGAACGGCTGCGGCAGGTCCATCAGCGGAGTGACATCGCGCACGGGGCGGATATCGACCTGTGAACCCGGCAGGAACGCGACAGCGCCCGACAGGTCGACGGTGAAGCCACCCTTGACGCGGCCGAAGATGATGCCCTCGACGCGGTTGCCCAGCGAGAATTCGAGTTCCAGCTTGTCCCAGGCGGCTTCGCGGCGGGCGCGGTCGCGCGACAGCATCGCCTCGCCCTGCGAATTCTCGACGCGGTCGACATAGACTTCGACTTCGTCACCGACCTTCAGTTCGGCCTTCTGGCCGGGGGCGGCGAATTCGCGCAGCGGCACGCGGCCTTCGGACTTCAGGCCGACGTCGATGACGGCCAGGTCGTTTTCGATGGCGGTAACGGTGCCATGAACGACGCGGCCTTCAAAACTGTCGGCGCCGCCGAACATGTCGTCGAGCATCGCGGCGAAATCGTCGCGGGTTGGGTTGGTAGCCATAAAAGAGCGTTTTCCTCGGTCTTTAACGTTTTCCGGCCAGCCGGTTGTATCCGGCGGTCTTTGGGCCAGAATGCCGCGACGACCCCATGCCGGCGCGGCATCCAACAAACAGGGGCAAGGCAGGCAGAGGGTTCACGATCGACGTTCGGAAAAACGCGAAAGGGGCGCAAGGCTTCACGCCCGCGCCGCTCCACCGCCGAGCACCCACTCGTCGGATGGTCGCGCGCATAACGGGGTCGGGGCAAAAGTGCAAGATCGGGCAATTGTGCGGCAGGCGTGCGGCGACTAGATCGGCGATATGGAAACCGATCCATCGAGCGACGTTCGCGCATGACCGGCGCCGCCGACTGGCAGTCGCGAACCGGTGCGGCCTGGGCGGCCGAATGGGCGCGCACCGATCGCAGTTTCGCGGCGCTTGACCCGCATTTGCTCGAAGCGGCGCTGGCGGGGCTGTATGCCGATGCGGCGGTGCTGGACGTGGGATGTGGTGCCGGCGGCACATCGCTGGCGGTGCAGGCGGCGCGGCCGGAAAGTGCCATCACCGGCATCGACCTGTCCGAAAACCTGATCGAGGTCGCTCGCCAGCGGGCGGCGGCCCTTGCCGGCCGGCGCCCGCAATTTCGGGTCGGGGACGCGTCGGCGTCCGGCGAGGGCGGTTTCGACCGGATCGTGTCCCGCCACGGCGTGATGTTTTTCGCCGATCCGGTCGCGGCCATGGCGCGACTGCGCGGACGCCTGCGGCCGGGCGGTGCGATCACCTTTTCCTGTTTTCGCGAGCGGGCCGCCAATCCATGGGCGACGGAGCCGATCGCCGTGCTTGGCATCGGCGCGTCAGCCGCGGTCGGTGGGCAGGCGGGCGGGCCGGGACCGTTCGCCTTTGCAAACCATGACGAGGTGGCCCGCATCCTGTCGCGTGCGGGATGGGCCGCGATCGAGGCGAAGCCGGTCGATTATCGCTATATCGCGGGGCAGGGGCCGGACGCCGTTGTCGAGGCCGTGGCGCTACTGCGGCGCATCGGCCCCGCCGCGCCGGAGCTTGTGGCGGCACCGCCGGAGCGCCGCACCGAGTTGCTCGAACGACTTGAACATTTCCTGGCGGATCGGCTGATCGACGGAATCGTTTCCTTTCCGGCGACCGCCTGGATCTGGACCGCGCGCAATCCCGACTGACCGACCAAGAACAAGGGGCCGACATGACGATCATCGTCCATCATCTGGAAAACTCGCGCTCGCAGCGCGTGCTGTGGCTGCTTGAGGAACTGGCGCTGCCGTATGAAGTGCGGCGTTACGAGCGCGACAAGGTGACGATGCTGGCGCCGCCCGAATTGAAGCGCGTGCATCCGCTGGGCAAATCACCCGTGATCGAGGACACGTCCGCCGCCGGCGGCGACCGCGCGGTGATCGCGGAGACCGGCGCGATCGTCGAATATCTGGTCGAGAAATGCGACGGTCGCTTGGGCACGCCCGCACGGCGCGCGGATGTGCTGCGCTATCGTTTCTTCCTGCATTATGCCGAAGGGTCGGTGATGCCGCCCTTGCTGGTCAAGCTGGTGTTGAGCAAGGTGCCGTTGCTGGGCAAGGTCGCGATGAAGCGCATCCAGCCGATGATCGACGTGCATCTGGATTTCATCGAGGCGGAACTGGCCAGCCGCCCGTGGTTCGCGGGCGAGGCGTTCAGCGCGGCGGACGTGATGATGAGCTTTCCGGTCGAAGCTGCGCGCAGCCGCGGCGGGCTGGACCGTTCGCGCCCTGCCACCATCGCGTGGCTGGAAAAGGTTCATGCGCGCCCTGCCTATCAGGCGGCGTTGAAGGCGGGCGGTCCCTATGCGTTCGCGTAAGGCTCAATCGGCATAATCGTGTTCGACCGAATCGAGGATGCGCCCGCCCGCCATGAACACCGCGATCGGGCAAATCGCGAACAGCAATTTGCCACCGATGCCTGGATAGTCATGCAGGTATTGCATCCCGCGTTCGACCGCGCCGACGCCCAGGCCATAGATGACGACGAACGCCTCGAACTTGGTCTTGATGACGAACAGGCGTTTGATGCGCTGGAACATGGGCGGGGATACGCAAAACCCATACCAGCCGCGCAAAACCGCCATTTCTGCGAGATCATAAGGGTTAAGTGTTAATTAACCCGACAAGACCCTCTGCCTCCAGCAGCGCGCGGCGGGCCTGTTCGGCCTGTGCGATCAGCGCGGGGTCGCCGATCGCGTCCGCCGCGATGCGTTCGGGCCAGTGGCGCTCAACAATCGCGGCGATCCGGTCGAGCCGGGCGGCGTCGACCATAAAGCGGGGGTCGATCGTCGTGGGGTCGGCCACGACGCGCAGTCGCAGACACGCGGGACCGCCGCCATTGGCCATCGACTGGCGCACATCGACAACCTCAACACGCCGGATGGCACCGTTTCCGGCCAGGTGATCTTCAAGCCAACTCCATACCGCCGCATTGTCTCGCGCCTCGGTCGGCACGATCAGCGTCGGCTGGCCGTCGGGCGGCGTCACCAGCTGGGCGTTGAACAGGTATGAGGCGATGGCGTCGGACAGGCTAACGCGGGCGGCGGGCACCTCGACAATCTCGACTTCCGGCATCAGCCGCGACAGCTCGGCGAAAAAGGCGTCGCGGTCGGCAAAGGCATGTTCGTGGGCGAACAGCACGCGCTCATTCGCGACCGCCACCACGTCGTTATGGAACGCACCCGCCGCGATTGCAGCTTCGGATTGCTGGACGAACAAAGTGCGGTCTGGGTTGAGTCCATGCGCGCGGGCAATCGCTTCGCTGGCATCGCGATGCTGACGCGCGGGAAAGGGGCCGCCAGAGACGCCATAGACGAACACTTCGATGCCCGGCGCATCGTGCGCGGGGCACAGGCGCATGTGGTTGGCCGCGCCTTCGTCCCCGAACGGGGGCGGGACCGGGCCGTGCACGACGAACGCCGCCGGATCGGCAAAAGCCATGCGAAGCTGCGCCAGCGTGCCGGGCCATTCGTGACTGCGATGCGGCATGGTGACGAGGTTCGCGACCGTCAGATGGCATCGGCCATCGGCGGTATCGGGCGCGGGAGATACGGTGGCGGCGTTGGCGGCCCACATCGCGGACGCCGACAGCGCCTGTGCCTTCAGATGCATCGGCGCGTCGGCATAATCGGTCGACAGGCTCGCCAGCCAGCGATGGTCGGGGCGTGCGAGCGGCATGAAGATGCCCTGTGTCAGCCCGAGTTTCAGGTTCGCGCGCATCTTGTCGATGCCCTGCAACGCGGCGGCGCGCGGTTCGGACACGGCACCGGCACTCCGCGTCGCGGCAAGATTGCCGGGGCTGAGACCCGCATAATTATGGCTCGGCCCGATCAGACCGTCGAAATTGATCTCGACCAGCGCCATGCTCATCGCTCCACGTGCAGCACGGTGCCGCCGACTTCGACGCCGAGCAGCGCGGCGCAATCGGGGTCGAGCGTGACGCCATCGTCGCCGTCCCCGACCTTGCCGAACGCGCAGCGGAAATCGCCCAGCCGCCCGCTGGCGACCAGCCGCGCCTCACCGCCTTCGGCCAGCGACGCGACGGTGGCGCGGCGGGCATCGCGGATGCTTTTCACGGTATCGGTCCGCGCGGTCATGGTCGGCCCGCCGTCGAAGATGTCGATATAGCCGTCGTGGCGGAAACCCTCACCCTCCAGCATCCGCATCGCCGCGCGACCGCTGGGATGTGGCAGGCCGATGGCGGCGCGTGCCGTTTCGGTCAGCATCGCGATATAGATGGCGTGCTTGGGCATCAGGTCGGCGATGAACTGATTGCCGTGCGTGGCATTGAACTGGTCGGCATCCTGAAAGTTCATGCCGAAAAAACGGCCCGCCACGCCGTCCCAGAAGGGCGAGCCGCCCTTCTCATCGATCACGCCGCGCAATTCGGCCAGGATGCGGTCGGCAAAGCGCGCGCGGTGCATGGCGATGAACAGGTATCGGCTGCGCGCCAGTAACATGCCCAAGCCTCCGGCGCGCTCACCGGGATGCAGGAACAGGCCGCCGACCTCGCTCGACCCTTCAAGATCATTGGCCAGGTTAAGGATTTCGGAGCGAAATGTGCGCCCCAGTTCCTCGCTGCGCTTGGTGATGGTGCCGATGCGATAGCTGTAGAAGGGCCAGCGCTGTCCCACCTGCGTGAAAATCTGACAGGTGCCGCGCACGTCGCCCGTCGCGGCGTTTTCCAGCACCAGCACGAACAGGTCATCGCGCAGAATGTCGTCGGTGCGCGCGAACGCCTCGTCACTACGCTCCAGCTTGGCGCGAAGCGCTGGCTTGTCGGGGGGCAGATTGGTGAAGCCGCCGCCGGTCAGCTTTGCCATTTCATACAGCGGTTGCAGGTCCTCGTCGCGCGCGGCGCGGATGCGGAAGGTCATGGGCGGCCCCGCTCGGCGATACGCAGGATGGTCAGCGCCGACAGGGCTGCACGTTCCGGCAGGCTTTCGGGGATAAGGAACTCCTCGCACGAATGAATGGCACCGCCGCGCGCGCCCATCGTGTCGATCACCGGCACGCCGCATGCGGCAATATTGTTGCCGTCGCAGACCCCGCCCGAAAACTGCCACGCGATGGGCAGGCCCAGATCGGCGCCCACGTCGCGCACCAGAGCAAACAGGCGCTCGGCGCCCGCGTCGATCGGCTTTGGCGGGCGATTGAAGCTGCCATGCGCGTCGATGCGGACATCGTGCGCGGCGGCGACATCGCGGATGGCAGTGTCGAGCGCGGCCTGAGCCTCGGCAATCGCAGCGGCATCGCGGGGGCGGAAGTTGACGCGCAGCACGGCATGATTGGGCACGACATTGTTCGGCCCGCCGCCCTCGATCCGGGCCGGATTGACGCTCAACCCCTCACGCCCCGCGCGCGACAGGCGCAGCGCCAGGTCGGCGGCGGCGACGATGGCGTTGCGCCCTTCATGCGGGTTGCGCCCGGCATGGGCGCTGCGCCCGGTGACGACCAGCGCGAAATTGCCCGTGCCGCCGCGTGCGCCGGCCAGCGTGCCGTCCGCCAGTGCGGGTTCGTAGGTCAGCGCCGCCACCTTGCCCCGCGCGGCCCGCGTCAGCAGCGCGGCGGACGCGAAGGAGCCGGTTTCCTCATCCGAATTGATGACGACTTCATAGCCGATCCGCTGAGCGACCGGGCTGGCCTCCACCGCGCGAAGGGCGGCCAGCATCAGCGCCAGCCCCCCCTTCATGTCCGCCGCGCCCGGCGCATTGATCGCGCCATCGGGCCGGATCGTCATCGACTGGAACGGGTGGTCGACGCCGTAAACCGTGTCCATATGGCCGGTAAACAGCATCTGGACCGGCGCGTCGGGCCGAACGGTCAGGTGCAGGTGGCAGCCATGCTCGATGGCGACGATGCGGCCATCGGACTCCACCGCCTCGACCGGGGAAGGCTCGACCATTGCGATGTCGCCGGGCAGCGCGGAAAAGGCACCGGCCAGCGTCGCGCCCATCGCGGTCACGCCGGCGATGTTGCGCGTGCCGGAATTAATCGCACACCACGCCTGAACCTGCTCGCGCATCGGCGCGCCGGCGACATGCTCGACGGCGGCGCGTTCGTGTCCTGTCAGTCTCTCCATGCCGATGGGGTTAGCGTGCCGGGATCGCGCCGTCACCCCCGGCGGCTCGCTGGCATCGGCGCTTCGCCTCTGCTAGCCAGCACGGCGATGGCCAGCGACGTGAACGACCCCCTCGACAATCCACCCATCGGCATCCTCGACGCGCCCTTCGACAGCGCGCTGAGCGAGCGTTACCTCGTCTATGCGATGTCGACGATCACCGCGCGCTCGCTGCCCGACGTTCGCGACGGGTTGAAGCCGGTGCATCGCCGCCTGCTCTGGGCGATGCGCCTGCTGAAACTGGACCCCGCCAGCGGATACAAGAAATGTGCGCGCGTCGTCGGCGACGTGATCGGCAAATATCACCCGCATGGCGACCAGTCGGTCTATGACGCGATGGTGCGGTTGGCGCAGACGTTCGCGCTTCGATATCCGCTGGTCGACGGGCAAGGCAATTTCGGGAATATCGACGGCGATAACGCCGCTGCTTATCGCTATACCGAAGCACGGCTGACGCAGGTCGCGATCGACCTGATGTCCGGGCTGGACGAGGACGCGGTCGATTATCGCCCGACCTATAATGGCGAGGAGCAGGAGCCGGAGCTGTTCCCCGGCATGTTCCCCAATTTGCTGGCGAACGGCGCCGCGGGCATCGCGGTCGGCATGGCGACCAGCATCCCGCCGCACAACGCCGCCGAACTGATTGACGCCGCCATCATGCTGATCGACCAGCCACAGGCTGATGATGCGGCCGTGCTCGGTCATGTGAAGGGACCGGATTTTCCGACCGGCGGTATCGTCGTCGACAGTCCTGCGTCGATCACCGAATCCTATGTTACCGGTCGCGGCGGCTTTCGCGTTCGCGCGCGGCACGTGATCGAACGGGAAAAGGGCGGCGGCTGGAACGCCATCATCACCGAAATCCCCTACGGCGTGCAGAAGGGCAAGTTGATCGAGGCGATCGCCGCGCTGATCAACGACAAGAAGTTTCCGATCCTGGCCGATGTCCGCGACGAATCGGATGCCGAAATCCGAATCGTTCTTGAACCGCGCGCGCGCACCGTCGATCCCGGCACGTTGATGGACGGGCTGTTCCGGCTGACCGATCTGGAAACGCGCGTGCCGCTGAATCTGAACGTCCTCGACCATCAGCGCACGCCGCGCGTGATGAGCCTGCGCGACGCATTGTCGGCGTGGGTCGATCATCAGTTCATCGTCCTGCGCCGCCGGTCGCAGCACCGGCTGGACAAGATCGCCGACCGGATCGAGTTGCTGGGCGGCTATATCATCGCGTTCCTTAACCTGAACCGCGTGATCGAGATCATCCGCACTGAGGATGAACCGAAGCCGGTGATGATCGCCGAATTCGAGCTGACCGATCGTCAGGCAGAGGCGATCCTGAACATGCGGCTGCGTTCACTCCGCCGGCTTGAGGAAATGGAGCTGCGGCGCGAGCGGGATGCACTCGACAAGGAACAGGGCGAATTGCAGGCGCTGCTGGCCAGCGAGGGCAAGCAGCGCACCCGGCTGAAGCGCGACCTGAAAAAGGTTCGCGACCGCTATGGTCCGGAAACCCCCCTGGGCGCGCGGCGCACGACGGTCGAGGAAGCCGCCCCCGCACGCGACATCCCGCTGGAGGCGATGATCGAGCGCGAACCGGTGACGGTCATCGTCTCGCAACGCGGCTGGATCCGCGCGATGAAGGGGCATGTCGATCTGGCATCGACCGAAGCGATGAAGTTCCGCGAGGGCGACGGTGCGCGTTTCGCCTTTCACGCGCAGACCACCGACAAGCTGGTCGTCGCGACCGAAAGCGGCCGTTTCTATACACTGGGCGCCGACAAGCTGCCCGGCGGGCGCGGCTTTGGCGAGCCGATCAGCCTGATGGTCGACCTGGACGGCGGGGCGGGCATCGTCACCGTGATCCGCGCCCTGGGCGCCGATGCGCGGCTGCTGGTCGCCGCCAGCGACGGACGCGGCTTCATCGTGCGCGAGGCCGATGTGCTGGCCGAAACGCGCAAGGGCAAGCAGGTCGTGACACCGCGTGCGGGCGCCGCCTTGAAAGTCGTGCGGCGGATCGAGGCGGGCGACGATTATGTTGCCGCCGCCGGCGACAACCGCAAGCTGGTCGTCTTTCCCATCAGTGAAGTCGCCGAATTGTCGCGGGGGCAGGGCGTGCAGCTCCAGCGGTTCCGCGATGGCGGACTGGCCGATGCGCGGACGTTCCGCTTTGCCGACGGGTTGAGCTGGGCGATGGGGGGCGAACAGGGTCGCGTGCGAACCGAAGCCGACCTGTCGCCATGGCGCGCGGCGCGCGGCGCCGCCGGGCGGACACCGCCGACGGGCTTCCCGCGAAATAATCGTTTCGAATAGTCAACGGACGGCTGCGATCTCAAGGGGGTCTTAACCAATCGCGGTGTAGGTCGTCAGTGATGCAAACGGTCGAAACCCTTGCTGCGCCGGATTCGCTGGGTCGCTGGTTGAGCGGTGATTGCTTGACGGCGGGTCCGCAGGCGAGCGCCCTGCTGCTCGACCTGTTGCCCATACCGGCCGCGATCATAAGCGACACGGGAGCGGGTCTGGCGTTCGAAGCGGTCAATCGCGGATTTCGCAGCGCCGGACTGGGCGTCGTCGCGGCACAATCCCCGCTGGTCCGGTTGCTGGGCGCGCGCATCATCGCCTTTCTGGACAGCGGCGAGCGGATTTCCGAGTTCGACTGGCAATTCGGCGACAGCGTCGATTGCCGTTATTTCAGCGTCCGGCTGGCCCGCCCGCCGGTGCCGGGGCAGGATCATCGCTGCCTGCTGACACTGATCGACCAGACCGGGCAGTTCCGCACCGAACATAGTCTGCGGCGCGAGATGATGACCGACAGCCTGACGGGCTTGCCGAACCGCGCGGGCTTTGCCGACCAGCTGGAAAGCGCGATCGCCAACCGCGCGCGCGACAGCTATGCCGTGCTGGCGATCAATCTCGACCGGTTCAGCCGCGTCAATGCGTGCATGGGCGGCCTGGCGGGCGACGAATTGCTGATTTCGGTCGCGCGGCGGTTGAAAGGGGCGTTGCGCGCCCGTGACACCATCGCACGCGTTGGTGGCGACGAGTTCGCGATCCTGATGGCGATCGAGGAAGGCGCGGCCGAAGTCCTGCAACTGGCCCGCCGATTGGAAAACGCGCTTGCCACGCCGTTCCGCCTGTCCGATTTCGAGATCCGCGTCGATTGCTCGATCGGCATCGCGCTGGGCGCCGACGAACGGGGAGAGGCGGAGGAACTAATCCGCCACGCCCAGTTCGCGGTCAAACGGTCGAAGAAGAGCGGACGCGTCGAGATTTACCAGACGCGGGCCTTCGATCTCGCCCGCGCGAAGTTCAGCATCGAAACCGAATTGCGCCGCGCGATCGATGCAGGCGAGTTGGAGCTTCACCTCCAGCCGATCTGCGACCTGTCGACGGGGCGCATCACTTCGTTCGAGGCGTTGTCGCGCTGGACGAACGAGTGCGGCGTCTCGGTGCCGCCCAGCGATTTCATTCCCGTCGCCGAGGAAGCCGGGCTGATTGTCCCGCTTGGCCGCTGGGCAATGGGTGAGGCGGCGCGCACGCTGGCCGAATGGGACCGCGCGGCGGGCGGTTGCTGCGGCGTTAATGTCGCGGTCAACCTGTCGGCGATCCAGCTACAGCGCGATCAGGTGGCGAACATGGTCGGGCAGGCGCTGGCCACGCACGGACTGGACGGACGCCGCCTGACGCTGGAATTGACCGAAAGCGCGATCGTCGCCGATCCCGACGGCGTGTCGAACACGATCCATGCGCTCAAGGAACTCGGCACGACGCTGGCGATGGACGATTTCGGCACGGGCTATTCGAACCTCGCCTATCTTCAGCGCCTGCCGATCGACGTGCTCAAGATCGATCGCAGTTTCGTGTCGGGGATGCTGGCCGATCGCGACAAGGTGGCGATCGTGCGCGCGATCCTGGGTCTGGCGCAGGCGCTGGGCATGAAGACCACGGCGGAAGGAATTGAGACGCCGGAACTGGCGCAGACGTTGACGGCGCTCGGTTGCGGCTATGGTCAGGGTTATCTCTATGCCCGGCCGCTGCCCGCCGATCAGGCGTTCGGGCTGCTGTCGTCGGTCAACGTCTGAGCCACGGCCTCGTCGACCATCGCTGACAGGCGCGCTTCGTCTGGAAAGCCCTCCGCCACCCATGCATCCTCGATGCGTTTCAGCGTGGCGGCGACCAGCGGCCCTTTTGACACGCCGCGCGCGACCAGCGCACCGCCCGTGATCGGCAGGCGAGGGGGCGTCCAGCCGTCCAGCGCCGCGGCCGAGCGTCCCGCCAGCAACAGCCGGTCGGTCGCGGCATCCACGCCGATGCGATAGGCGAGCGCGCGCGGATCGTCGCCGCGATCGGGCATCGCCGCACTCTCCAGCCGCTTGCGCTGCGCGTTCGACAGCCTCAGCCGTGCGCCGATATCATGGGCGATGCCGGGATCGGCGGGGAGCAGGGCGGCCAGCCGGCGAATGGCGTGCGCGGCGATGCCGCCCGCCTGCTCGTCATCGGCAAGGCGTTTCAGCCGTTCGACGCCATCGGCCTCGATTTCGGGCAGGACGGGCAACAGGATGCCGCGTTCCACCATCAGCGCCACGACGCGCACCGCGTCGCGCACGATCAGCAGTTTGAGCAGTTCGTCGGCGATCCGCTCCCGCGACAATGCCATCAGGTCGCGTGCCCGCGCGGCGCAGGCCGCCAGCCCGTCGGCATCGGCCTGATCGCCGAACCGCGCCATGAAGCGGAAGAAGCGCAGGATGCGAAGATGATCCTCGGCAATGCGCTTGAGCGGATCCCCGATGAAGCGCACGCGTCGCGCCGCCAGATCGTCCAGCCCGCCGAAATAGTCGAACACCGCGCCCGTCGCGGGGTCGGCATAGAGCGCGTTCATCGTGAAATCGCGCCGTGCCGCATCCTCGCGCCAGTCGTCGGTAAAGGCGATGGTCGCGTGCCGTCCGTCGGTCGACACGTCGCGACGCAAGGTCGTCACCTCGACCGGCCCGGATGGCAGGACGGCAGTGATCGTGCCATGCGCCAGCCCGGTTGGCACCGCGCGGATGCCGGCGGCTTCCAGTTGGGCGAGCACGGTTGCGGGCGCAAGCCGTGTCGCCAGGTCGATGTCGGCGACGTCGATCCCCAGCAGCGTGTCGCGCACCGCGCCGCCGACGATGCGTGCCTGTTCCGCGCCGCCCAGCGCCGCGATCAGCGCTGCGAATCCCGCTCGACCAGTCCAGGGCGCGTCTTCGATCGTCACAGGCTGGCCAGCCGGCGCGACAGGTTGACGATCATCGCCGCCGTCGCGCCCCAGATGCGCTGGCCCTGCCAGTTCAGTTCCATCACGCGTCGCGTCTGGCCCTGCCACGCCATGTCACGCCATTCGCGGCTGGCGGGGTCGAGCAGAAAGGACAGCGGCGGTTCAAAAATGTCGGCGACCTCATGCGGGGCGGGGACCAGCGCAAGGTCGGGCGGCACGACCGCCAGCACCGGCGTCACCGAAAAGCCGGTGATCGTGCGATAGGGGTCGGCAATGCCGACCACTTCGACCGCATGGCGAGGCAGGGCGATTTCCTCTTCCGCCTCGCGCAGGGCGGCGTCGATCGCGTCGGCGTCGGTGGGGTCGATGCGGCCGCCGGGAAAGGCGACCTGACCGGCATGGCGCGACAGGCTGTCGGTGCGGCGCGTCAGCAGCACGCCGGGGTCGGCCCGGTCGGTGATCGCCACCAACACCGCCGCCGGAGTGGGGTCGCCGACATGATCGAAAATCGGGTCGCCGGGGATCAGCGGTTCGTCACCGGCGGGCGCGCGGGCGAGTGCCGCCGCCAGCCTTTCGGCCAGCGTCACGCCGCAACCGCGTCGTCGCCCGCGATCGGGAAGAAGGCGCCGTCGCTCCAAAGGCCAGCGGGCGCGCTGCCGTTCGACAGCGCCAGATCGGCCAGTTCGTAATAGACCGCACGCGCGACCAGCGCCTCCAGCCCGCCGCGCACCAGCAGATAGGGGCGCGGCCCATCGTCAGACGCGGCGAAGCGCAAGGGGTGGCTGGAACCGGCGGTGATGAGATCGCCGGTATTCAGCCGGAACGCGATTCGCGCGGCATCGCCGGCACCCTCGACCTTCATTTCAACGGCGGTAAAGGGCGCGTCCTCAACCTCGATATCGAGTTTCTCCACCGGCGTGACCAGTACATAGCCGCCATCCGGCTCACGCCGCAGGATGGTGGAGAACAGCCGCACCATTTCCTGCCGCCCGATCGCGCTGCCCTGGTGAAACCAGGTGCCGTCGCGCGCGATCCGCATTTCGCTGTCCCCGCAATGATCGGGGTTCCATTTGTCGACGGGCGGCAGCTTGTTTTGTTCGGCAAGGCGGGCAATGTCGGCAAGGGACAGGCTGGACAGGTCAGGTTGCGTTGGCATCGGCATGATCGGATCGCGTTAGGGTCGGCGATGCGCGATTGGCAAGCGGGAACGCGTCGAAACGGGATGGGCAGTAAAGGTCAACTTGTTCGACAAAAGGGTTTGCGCCGCGTTATGCACGTCGAACGACTCACTTCTGGGAGGGGGGAGAGCCTTTTTGACGGTGCTGAATCTCGACGCTTTTCTGCCGTATCGCCTGTCGATTGCTTCCAACGTGGTGTCGACCGCGATCGCGACAATCTATCAATCCATGTTCGGGCTGCGCGTGCCCGAATGGCGGCTGGTCTGTGTGCTGGCGGAGGGCAAGGGGCTGACCCAGCAGGCGCTGGGAATGCGAACCCAAATGGACAAGGTGACGGTCAGTCGCGCCGCCATTGCACTGGCCGAACGGGGCCTGGTCGAACGTGTGCCGAACCCCGGCGACCAGCGATCGCGCGTGCTGAACCTGACCGAATCGGGTCGCGCGCTTTACGACGTGGTGGCGCCCAAGGCGCTGGAGATGGAACGCGCGCTGTTTGCAGGGTTCGACAGCAAGGAGCGCGAGCAGCTGAACGACATGCTCGTGCGGCTGGAACAGGCGGTCGCCAGTCTGGCGCCGCGGTCGAAGGAGCGACCGGGTGTTCCTGCCGAATAGCCATTGGAACTTGATCGCGGCGGCGCGGCGTGCAGTATCGGCCGCGTCCTCCCCAGGCACGATGAACCGACCCGTTTATACCGAGCCGCTGTTGCACCAGCATCGGCTGCGGGCGGAGGCGGCGGGCTAGGCCGGTTTCACCAGCGTCACTTGCGCGACGGTGATGCCGCCGCCGCGAAAGCCGCCCTCGCAATACATCAGATAATAACGCCACAGATCGCGAAACGCGGTGTCGAGATCGGCGGGCAGCCGCCCCTCGGCATCGGCACGGTCGAACGCGCGGCGCCAGCGGTTCAGCGTCTCGGCATAATCGAGGCCGAAAGCCACCCGGTCATGCCATTCCAGCCCCTGACGCCCGGCGATCGCGCGAAACCGGCTTTCGGAGAGCAACAGGCCGCCGGGAAAGACATATTGCTGGATGAAATCGACGTTGCGGGCATAGGCGTCGAAAATCGCGTCGTCGATGGCGATATACTGGATCGCCGCGCGCCCACCCGGTTTCAGCACGCGCGCAACGGTGGCGAGATAAGCAGGCCAATAAGCCTGTCCTACCGCTTCCACCATTTCGATGCTGGCGACCGCGTCATAAGTGCCGGTCGCATCGCGATAATCGGTCAGCGACACGTCGACGCCCGGTAGTGACAGCGCGTTCACATGCGCCGCCTGCTCGGTCGACAACGTCAGGCCGTGGACCTGCCGCCCGCCGTCGCTGGCGATGCGCGCGAACGAACCCCAGCCGCAGCCGATTTCCAATATCCGCTCGCCGGGCCGGGTCGCGGTGCGATCGAGAATGGCCGACAGCTTGCGGTACTGCGCGCGCGCCAGCGGCTCACCGGCTTCGGCAAAGAGCGCGCTGGAATAGGTCAGCGTGGGATCCAGCCATGCGGCATAGAAGTCATTGCCGAGGTCATAGTGATAGGCGATGTTCGCCCGCGATCCGTCGGGGTCGTTGCGCCGCGCCAGATGCGCCAGTCGCCGGGCAAGGCGCGACCATGGCCGCGCCCGCGCCGTGTCGCCCAGCCCCGCGCGATTGGCGACGAACAGTTCGAACAGCGCCACGGGATCGGGGCTGGCCCATTCGCCCGCCGCCCATGCCTCATACCAGCCCGCCGATCCTCCGGTCGCCAGCCGATACAGCGCCCGCCAGGAACGCAGGTCCACCACCGCCGCCGCACCGGGTGCCCGCCCGCCCAGACGCCGCCGCGCGCCGCCGGGCAGCGTCGCGTCTAGCGATCCCGTCGCCAGCCCCCGGTCGATCCGGTCGAGCAGCCGCACGAACAGCCGGTCGAACATGGCGAGGATGCCTGCCCTGACTTCACCCGTGCGTCGTCCGCGATTGCGCGCCATTTCCGTCATCGGCGCCTCCTTTGGCATCGCGATCCAAAATGGCAATCACTTCATCGCCTTGGCCGCCTCCAGCGCGCGGGCGCGCGCTTCCCGGTGGCCGATGATCTTGCAGGGATAATCGCGCGGGCGGCACCCGGCTTCCTCCGGGTCATGGATCGCCGCGTCGTCCACATCGCGCAATTCGGGCACCCAGTGGCGAATGTAATCGGCGGCGTCGAACTTTTCCGACTGGGTGAGCGGCGCCATGATGCGGACGAACATGTTCGAATCGATGCCGGACCCCGCCGTCCACTGCCAGTTGACCGCGTTCGATGCGTAATCGGCATCGACCAGACAGTCCCAGAACCAGCGCTCTCCCTCTCGCCAGTCGATCAGCAGGTGCTTGATGAGGAAGCTGGCCGTAATCATCCGCACCCGGTTGTGCATCCAGCCGGTCGCCCACAACTGCCGCATCCCGGCATCGACGATCGGATAGCCGGTGCGCCCCTGCTGCCATGCACGCAGTTCGTCCGCGACCCCCTTGCCGCTGCGCCAATTCAGCTTGTCGAACGCGTCGCGCGCGTTTTCCGTGGCGTAGGCGGGGTATTGCAGGATGACGTTCTGGGCATAGTCGCGCCAGCCCAGCTCGCCCAGGAACGTTGCGACCGATCCCCCGACATAGGCGGTGCGGTGCCATGCCTGCGCCGCCGACAACTCGCCGAAATGCAGGTGGGGCGACAGGCGCGAGCTTCCCTCGATCGAGGGAAGGTTGCGCTCCGCCTCATACGCGTCGGCGTGGCGGCGAAATGCCTCCAGCCGTTTCTTCGCGCCCGCCTCGCCGGGTTCCCAATCCTCGAACCCCCCGGCCCAGTTGGGGCGCGTGGGCAGCAAGGCCCAGTCGGCCAGTCTGTCCGACGCGGGCCATCTGCCGGGCACTGGTATGTCGCGCGGGCGGGGGTGGGGTTCGGGTGGCGGCATATGGTTTTTCAGCGCACGCCAGAAGGGGGTGTATATCTTGAACGGATTGCCGCTGCCGGTCGTCACCGATCCCGGCGGCGCGAGATAATTGTCGTGGTGACAGTTGAGGTCGAGCCGCTTTGCCACCGCCCGTTCGGCATTGCGCCACCAGGGTTCGTAATGGCGGATGCAATGCACCGCCGATGCCCCCGTTTCCTCGGCCAGCCGGGCGAGTTCCTCATCCGACCGGCCCCGGCGCAGGATCAGGCGCGATCCCTTGTCACGCAGATCGGCGTCCAGGCTGGTCAGGCTGTGGTGCAGCCACCAACGCGACGCGCCGCCCATCGCGTGATGCCTGGGCGCGTCATCGTCGAGGATGTAGACCGGGATGACCGGACCTTCACGGCAGGCAGCAGCAAGCGAGGCCTGATCCGACAGGCGCAGGTCGCGGCGGAACCAGACAATGACGGGATCGGGCATCTGGACCTTTCGATTTGCGGACGCGCAAGCGACGCGCGGTGCCCTAAACCGTTCCGCGTGCGACCGGGATAGGGCCAAGGGCGGTATCGCCCAGCATCGCCGCGCCCAGCGTCAGGATCGACGCGACATGGCGCTGCGCCACCTCGGTCGCATCATGCCCGTAACCGCCACCCAGCGCGCTGGCGACCGGCAGGCTGCGCGAACGAGCGAGGCGCGCGATCAGCCGTTCCCGCTCCGCCAGTCCGTCCAGCGTCAGCGACAATCGCCCCAGCCGGTCGCCGGCAAAGGGGTCGACGCCCGCCTGATACAGGATCAGGTCGGGCGCGAAGCCGTCGATCATCGGCGCCAGCGTCGATTCCAGCGTGGCGAGATATTCGGCGTCCTCGACCCCGTCGGGCAGCGCCACGTCCAGTGTCGAGCGGGCCTTGCGCGCCGGAAAATTCTTGTCAGCGTGAATGGAATAGGTGGCGATGTCGTGCCGCCCCGCCGTCAGCGACGCGGTGCCGTCGCCCTGATGCACGTCGCAATCGACGATCAGCACGCGGCCAACCACGCCTTCCTCCACCAGCCGGATGGCGGCGCAGGCCAGGTCGTTGAACACGCAGTAACCGGCGCCCGTCGCAGCCAGCGCATGGTGGCTGCCGCCCGCGGTATTGGCGGCATAGCCATGGTCGAGCGCCAGCAGCGCCGCCAGCCAGGTGCCGCCCGGCACCGCCTGTGCCCGCCGGGCCACCAGCGGCGTCACGGGAAAACCGATGCGCCGTTCCTTGGCCGGCGGCACGCGCGCCTCGATCACTTCGGCGACATATTCCGGCTCATGCGCGGCCTCCAGCCACGCGCGCGGCATCGGTTCGGGGGTGTGCCAGGCCAGCCGCGCGCCGCTGTCGATCAGCAGGTCGCGCACCAACCCGTTCTTGTTCCATTGATAACCGCTGCGCGCGGGCGCGAGGGCGACATAATCGGCGTGGTGGACAATCGGGATCACACCCCCCTAGTTAGGGCGAAACCTTCCCCATCGCCATTGTCCGGAGCGTGCCCCCATGTCCGCGTTCGCCGATCTTCCCTACCGCCCCTGCGCCGGTGTCATGCTGGTCAACCGTGACGGCCGCGTGTTCGTCGGCCAGCGCCTCGATTCAGTGCTGGAGGCGTGGCAGATGCCGCAAGGGGGGATCGACGATGGCGAGGCGCCGATCGACGCCGCCGTCCGCGAACTGGGGGAGGAAGCGGGCATCGCCCCACATCTGGTCGAACTGGTGGCGCAGGCGGGTGAGGAACTGACCTATGACCTGCCCGACGACCTGATCGGCAAGGTGTGGAAGGGCAAATGGCGCGGCCAGCGCCAGCGCTGGTTCCTGTTCCGCTTTCTGGGCGAGGACAGCGATGTGAACATCAAAACCGCCGAGCCGGAGTTTCGCGCGTGGCGCTGGATCGAACCGGCCGAACTTCCCGAGATGATCGTGCCGTTCAAGCGCGAACTCTATCAGCGGCTGCTCGATATCTTCGCCGAATCGCTCCCCGCGCGCGACGGGGCGGTTCGCTGAACGGGGCGCCTTGCCCTAGCGTCATTCTGTCGCCGCGATTTGCCGGATAATGCCCTTCATGCTCCAGTCCTTTCCCCTTGTGGCCGTGGCGATCGTGTCGGGCGACGATCCGATCCAGCAGGCCCAGCCCGTGACGATTCCCGTCGAGTTGAAGGCGATGCTCGACGCCGCCATCTCCGGCGGAAACGAGGGGGAGGTCGATACGCTGGTCAAATATGCCAATGCGGCCAAAATCCCCGCCGCGCCGGCGATGCAGCGCATCGCGCAGGCGTGGAAGAACGACCGATATGCCAGCGCGCAGACCCGGCTTCGCGAAGCCGATTTCCTGTCGCTCATCAAGGGACGGGCCGAAATTGCCGGGTTCCAGACCGCCGGCAACTCGGACAATATCGGCGTGTCGGGCAAGCTGGACATCACGCGCGAAGGCCTGCGTTGGCGTCACCGGTGGATGTTGCAGGCCGATTATCAGGAAAGTTTCAACGTCGTCTCGCGCGAACGCTACCTCGCGGCCTATGAACCCAATTACAAGGTCGACGACCGGCTGTATTTCTATGGCGCGGCGCAGTTCGAAGCCGACCGCTTCCTTGGCTATACCAGCCGTTATTCGGCATCGGTCGGTGCCGGTTACACGGTGATCCGGCGAACGGGCATGAACCTTGAGCTGGAGCTTGGCCCGGCATTCCGGCGCACCGATTTCACCGACCAGACGCTGGAAAACAACGTCGCCGCGCGCGGATCGGTCGATTTCGACTGGCAGATCAGCCCGCGCCTGTCGTTCCGGCAGGATGCGTCGCTCTATCTGCAATCGGCGAACAGCACGGTGGCGAGCACGACCGCGCTCAGCGCGCAGGTGCTGGGACCGCTCCAGATGCAGCTATCCTACGTCATCCAATATGAATCGCGCCCACCGGAGGGGCGGGTCAGCACCGACACGACCAGCCGCGCGTCGCTGGTCTATGCGTTTTAGGGGGCGCAACAAAAAAGGCGGCCCGGATCGAATCGGACCGCCCTTTTCATGCCGTCAGCAGCGATCAGGCCGCCAGTTTTCGAAGCACATATTGCAGGATGCCGCCGTTCAGGAAATATTCCAGTTCGTTGGCGGTATCGATGCGGCACTTGGTCATGAAGGTTTCGGTCGAGCCGTCGGCGCGGGTCATCTCGACCTCGACATCCTGACGCGGTTTCAGCGTGGCGACGCCGCGGATCGTGAACGTCTCGTCGCCGGTCAGGCCCAGCGTCTGGCGCGTCACGCCGTCGGCGAACACCAGCGGCAGCACGCCCATGCCGACCAGGTTCGAGCGGTGGATACGCTCGAAGCTCTCGGTGATGACCGCGCGCACGCCCAGCAGGTTGGTGCCCTTCGCCGCCCAGTCGCGCGACGATCCGGTGCCATATTCCTTGCCGCCGATGACGACCAGCGGCGTGCCGTCGGCCTTGTGGCGCATTGCCGCGTCATAGATCGGCATGACGTCGGCGCCATAGCGGGTCATGCCGCCCTCGATGCCGGGCACCATTTCGTTCTTGATGCGGATGTTGGCGAAGGTGCCGCGCATCATCACGTCATGATGGCCGCGACGCGCGCCATAGCTGTTGAAATCGGTGCGCGTGACGCCGTGTTCCATCAACCATGCGCCCGCCGGGCTGTCGGCCTTGATCGAGCCGGCGGGGCTGATGTGATCGGTGGTGATCGAATCGCCCAGGATCGCCAGCGGCTTTGCCGACACGATGTCATCGGTCGCGGCGGGGGTCATCTCCATGCCCTCGAAATAGGGCGGGTTGGCGATATAGGTCGATTCAGGCGGCCACGCATAGGTGTCCGACCCCTCGACGCTGATCCCCGCCCAGTGACGGTCGCCGGCATAGACATTGGCGTAGCGCGAACGGAACATCTCGTCGTCGATGTTCGCGTCCATCACGCTGCGGATTTCGTCGTTGGTGGGCCACACGTCCTTGAGGAACACGGGGCCATCGGTGCCTTCGCCCAGCGGGGTGGCGTAAATGTCCTCGGTCACGGTGCCCTTCAGCGCATAGGCGACGACCAGCGGCGGCGATGCAAGGAAATTGGCGCGCACGTCCGGGCTGACGCGGCCCTCGAAGTTGCGGTTGCCCGACAGGACCGATGCCGCGACAATGTCGTTGCCGTTGATCGCGGCCGAAATCGGCTCCGCCAGCGGACCCGAATTGCCGATGCAGGTGGTGCAGCCATAGCCGACCAGGTTGAAGCCGACCGCGTCGAGATCAGCGCTCAGCCCGGCCTTGTCCAGATAGTCGGTGACGACCTGGCTGCCCGGCGCCAGTGAGGTCTTGACCCATGGCTTGGGCTTGATGCCCAGCGCGCGCGCCTTGCGGGCGACCAGACCGGCGGCGACCAGCACCGAGGGGTTCGACGTGTTGGTGCAGCTGGTGATCGCGGCGATAACGACATCGCCGTCGCCGATGTCGTGATCCTTGCCCTCCACGGCGACGCGAACGGGCGCGTCCTTTTTGTAGACGCTGGCAAGATCGCCATTGAAGCTGTCGTCCACGTCGGTCAGCGGCACGCGGTCCTGCGGGCGCTTCGGCCCGGCCAGGCTGGGGACGACGGTGCCCATGTCGAGTTCGAGCGTGTCGGTGAACACGGGGTCGGCGGCATCGTCATCGCGCCAGAAGCCGTTGGCCTTGGCATAGGCTTCGACCAGCGCGATATTTTCTTCCGAACGTGCGGTCAGGCGCATGTAATCGAGCGTGCGGTCGTCCACGGGGAAGAAGCCGCACGTCGCGCCATATTCAGGCGCCATGTTGGCGATCGTCGCACGGTCCGCCAGGCTCATCGAGGCAAGGCCGGGACCATAGAATTCGACGAAGCGGCCGACCACGCCCTTGGCGCGCAGCATCTGGGTGACGGTCAGCACCAGGTCGGTGGCGGTGATGCCCTCGGCCAGCTTGCCGGTCAGCTTGAAGCCGACGACCTCGGGGATCAGCATCGACACCGGCTGACCCAGCATCGCGGCTTCCGCCTCAATACCGCCCACGCCCCAGCCCAGCACGCCCAGGCCATTGACCATGGTGGTGTGGCTGTCGGTGCCGACCAGCGTGTCGGGATAGGCGATCATGCCCGACCCGTCGGTCGATTCCGACGACCAGATCGCCTGCGCGACATATTCAAGGTTCACCTGATGGCAGATGCCGGTCCCCGGCGGCACGACCTTGAAATTGTCGAGCGCCTTGGAACCCCATTTCAGGAACTCGTAACGCTCGGCATTGCGCTGATATTCGATTTCGACGTTCTGCTCGAACGCCTTGGGCGTGCCGAACTCATCCACCATGACCGAATGGTCGATGACGAGGTGGACGGGCACCTGCGGATTGATCTTGGCCGGGTCGCCGCCCAGCGACGTGATCGCATCGCGCATCGCGGCCAGATCGACGACGCATGGCACGCCGGTGAAATCCTGCATCAGCACGCGCGCGGGGCGATACTGGATCTCGCGGGTCGAGCGGCGTTCCTTCTGCCAATCGACCACGGCCTGTGCGTCGTCGGCGGTGACGGTGGCGCCATCCTCGAACCGCAGCATGTTTTCCAGCAGGACCTTCATCGAGAAAGGCAGGCGGCTGACATCGCCCAGCTTTTCCGCCGCCTTGGCGAGGCTGTAGTAATGATAGGTCTTGCCGGCGACCTGAAGCTGGTCGCGGGTGCCCAGGGTGTCGTTGCCGATGGCGGTCATAATGGCCCTTCCGGTCTGGCCGGTCGCGGCGGGGAGGCGGCGGGAGCCGCGCGGGCGCGCCCGGCATTGTTGCGAATGCGAAGATTCGTTGGCGGCCTTAGCAAGCGGCCGGGGGATGGGGAAGGGGGACGTTCGATTGGCGGCCGGGCGCGCCCGACATGCAACGCGGGCCATCGGAACCCTCCGTGTGTTCAGATTGTTTCGCGTGCGTCAATCCCGCGTTTCGACCGGGGTAATAAGGGGAAATCATGGCTTCGGGTGATATCGGTTCGGGTGACTTGGCGCGCGTGGCGCGATCGACCCTGGTCGTCATGCTGATCGTCGGGCTGGCGATGTTGACGGTCCAGTTTTCGTTCGTGTTCCTGCTGATCTTTTCGGCGGTGCTGGTCGCGACCCTGATCCGCGCGGCGGGCTGGCCGTTCCGGCGGGTTGGCATGAAGGACACGCCATCGGTCTTTCTGGGCCTGCTCCTGATCCTGGTCGTCCTTGGCCTGTGCGGATGGTTGTTCGGCGCGCAACTGACCGAACAGTTCACCGAAGTGGCGTCGCAATTGCCGCAGGCGTTCGAACAGGCGCGGTCGCTGGCGGAACAGGTGCCCTTTCTGAACAGCTTTCTGTCGGGCACGCCGGACATTCAGAGCATGATGGGCCGTGCGGTGTCGTTCGCGTTCGGCGCGGTCGGGGCGATCACCAATCTGGTGCTGGTGATCGTCGCCGCGATCTATTTCGCGCTCGACCCCGGCCTCTACACGCGCGGCGTGGAAAAGCTGTTCCCCAAGTCGGAAGGCGCGCGCGTTCGCGAGGCGCTGTCGGCCAGCGGCCAGGCACTGAACCAGTGGCTGATCGCGCAGTTCGCGACGATGCTGATCGTCGGGTTCCTGATCTGGGGCGGGCTGTCGATGGTCGGCGTGCCCTCGGCGGCGGCACTGGGGGTCATTTCGGGCCTGACCAACTTCATTCCCCTGATCGGCCCGTTCATCGGCGCGGCGCCGGGCATATTGCTGGCGCTGGCGCAGGGGTCGGACGCGATCCTGTGGACGATCGTCGTCTATGTCATCGCGCAGCAGCTCGAAGGCAATGTGCTGACGCCGATGATCCAGAAATATGCGGTGTCGATCCCGCCTGCGGTGCTGCTGTTCGCACTGGCGGCGCTGGGCAGCCTGTTCGGGATGATCGGCGTTATCGTGGCAGCGCCGCTGGCAGTGGTCATCTATGTGCTGATTACGCTGCTGTGGGTCCGCGACACGCTGGGCCACGAGGCCGACATTGCCGAGATCGACGCGCCGCCGCCGCCCGACAGCAACGCGCCCGAAGGGAGCAAGCAGGGCCACTGACCCTTTACGCCCGCGCCCCTACGCGGCATGAACGCCCGATGTTGTGCCGTGCGCCCCGACTGCGCGCGGTTTCACCGGAGATGGGAATGCGTGGATGGTGGTTGGCCCTGATGCTCGGGTCGGCAAGCGTGACGGCAATGGCGGCTGAGCCAGTGGCACAGGCGCAGGTCGGGCACGAAGCGGCAAAGGCGGGCACGCTCGATTTCGAACGCGTGATGGCGGGCGGGCTGACCGGCAGCGGCGGGCGTCCGCCGCGCCTGTCGCCCGACGGCAAGCTGCTGACCCAGCTCCGCGCGCGTGATGGCGAGCCGAACCGGCTGGACCTGTGGGCGCAGGATCTGGCGACGGGTCAGTGGCGGATGCTGGTCGATTCGAAAAAGGTCGGCACCGGCGCCGAATTATCCGAGGCCGAGAAGATGCAGCGCGAACGCGCGCGCATCGGCGGCACGCGCGGGATCGTCAGCTATGACTGGGCGCCCGATGGCCGCTCGATCCTCGTCCCGCTGGACGGCGACCTGTATCTGGCGACGCTGGACGGCAATGTCCGCCGCCTGACTGAGAGCGAAGCGGGCGAACTGAACCCCGCCATCAGCCCGGCGGGTCGCTATATCAGCTTCGTCCGCGATCAGAATCTGTGGGTGCAGCCGCTGTCGGGCGGCGAGGCGCGCGCCGTGACGCAAGGGGGCGGGGGCACCGTCCACTGGGGCGAGGCGGAGTTCGTCGCGCAGGAGGAAATGGGCCGCTCCACCGGTTACTGGTGGGCGCCGGGCGATACCCGCGTGGCCGTTGCCCGCTTCGACGAAGCGCCGGTTCGCGTGCTGACCCGCGCGGCGATCGCGGCAGAGGGGACGCGGCTGTATGAACAGCGTTATCCGCTGGCGGGCACGCCCAATGTCGCGATCGAACTGTATGTGATGGCCCCCGACGGATCGGGCCGGGTCAAGGTCGATCTGGGCAGCGACCCCGACATCTATCTCGCACGCGTCGACTGGAGCGCGGACGGCAAGACGCTCTACGTCCAGCGCCAGAACCGCGAGCAGACGGTGCTGGACATGTTGGCCGTCGATCCCGCGACCGGCCGATCGCGCGTGCTGTTCAGCGAAAAAGCGGCTGCGAAGAGCTGGATCAACCTGTCGGACAATTTCCATGCGCTGGAGGATGGCAGCATCCTTTGGTGGTCGGAACGCGACGGCAATGCACATCTTTATCGGTTCGCAAACGGGCGCTGGACGCAACTGACCGAGGGCGACTGGGAAGTCGCGGACGTGATCGGCGTCGATGAAGCCAAGGACCGCGTTTACTTCACCGCCAACAAGGACGGAGTGCTGGAACGCCACGCTTATGCCGCGCCGCTGACGCGCCCGGGCGCGGTTACTCGGCTGACCGAGGCAGGATACTGGAACAGCGCGGTGATGGACGGCGCGGCCAGCCGCCTGATCGTCACGCGCTCCAGCCCGACCCAGCCGACGCAAAGCTATCTGGCCGATGCGGCGGGCAAGCGGCTGCAATGGCTGGACGAAAACGCGCTTGGGGAGGGGCACCCCTATGCGCCGTTC
>NZ_DATJLI010000168.1:0-2043 GCF_035490575.1 Sphingomonas sp.
AGAGCCCGTAGTAGATGTTGCCCGTCGCCGCGACCATCGCGAACGCCAGCGTCGGCAGGAACCCGCCGAACCAGCCATTGGCGATGTGATAGGGCAGCGACATCGAGGTATAGCGGATACGGCTGGGGAACAGTTCGACCAGCAATGCCGCGATCGGCCCGTAAACCATCGTCACCAGCAGCACGAGCGCCAGCAGGATCAGCACCACCGTCACGCGGTCGGTCTGCCCCGGATCGGCGCGCAACGGATAGCCCGCATCGGCAAGCCCCGCCTGCACCTGTCCCTGATAGGCGGTGATCGCCGCCGCACGGTTGGCGCCGGTCACGGTCGCCGGGTCGGGCGCGCCCAGAACCGCGTCGCCGATCCGTATCGCGGCGACCGTTCCCGCCGGGGCGGCGACGTTGCTGTAATTGACGCCGTTCTTCGCCAGATAAGCCTTGGCGATGTCACAACTGGTGCTGTCGAACCGGTTGCGGCCCACTGGGTCGAACTGGAACGAGCATTCGTCCTGATGCGCCACCACGCTGACCGGTGCGGTGGCGACCGCGCGCGCCAGTGCCGGATTGGCGGCGTCGGTCAGCGCGTGGAACAGCGGAAAATAGCTGAACGCCGCGATCGCGCAGCCGGTCAGGATGATCGGCTTGCGCCCGATCCTGTCCGACAGCCAGCCAAAGAAGATGAAGAACGGCGTGCCGATCGCCAGCGCGATCGCGATCAGGATGTTGGCGGTCGCGCCGTCGACCTTCAGGATTTTCTCAAGGTAGAACAGCGCATAGAATTGGCCGGTATACCAGACCACCGCCTGCCCCGCGCCCGCGCCGAACAGCGCGATCAGCACCCAGCGCAGGTTGCGCCATTGCCCGAACGCCTCCGTCAACGGCGCCTTCGACGTGGTGCCTTCGTCCTTCATCTTCTGAAACACCGGGCTTTCGGACAATTGCAGCCGAATCCACATCGACACGGCAAGCAGGACGATCGACACCAGGAACGGCACGCGCCAGCCCCAGTCGGCAAATGCTTCCTCGCCGATCGCGGTGCGAAGGCCGATGACGACCAGCAGCGCCGCGAACAGGCCCATTGTCGCCGTCGTCTGAATCCAGCTGGTGTATAGCCCGCGCTTGCCCGGTGGGGCGTGCTCGGCCACGTATGTGGCGGCGCCGCCATATTCGCCGCCCAGCGCCAGCCCCTGCATCAACCGCAACGCCACCAGGATGAACGGCGCGGCGACGCCGATCGTCGCATAGGACGGCAACAGGCCGACGGCAAAGGTCGACAGGCCCATGATGCCCATCGTCACCAGAAACGTGTTCTTGCGCCCGACCAGATCGCCGATGCGCCCGAACACCAGCGCCCCGAACGGCCGCACGGCAAAGCCCGCCGCGAATGCCGCCAGCGCCAGGATGAACCCGGTCGTCTCGTTCACGCCCGAAAAGAATTGCGCCGAGATGTAACTGGCCAGCAGGCCATAGAGATAGAAATCATACCATTCGAACACCGTCCCCAGCGACGATGCGGCGATGACCAGCTTTTCATTCTGGGTCGCCGCATGTTGCCTTGGCAGCCCGTCATCGGTCGTCGCCATCCACCTCTCCCCTTTTTATCGGCGGCAGAGAAAGCGCATTTTCCGGCAATTTCCAAGCAATGCCTTTGCCGGATCGACAAATGGTCGCACCGTTCAGCGCGCCCGGCGGCGATCGATGCTGTAATCGATGCGGATGCGGACCCACTCGCCGATCTTGGGTTGCCCGCCGATCCGGGGTGGGCGGACGCGAAACTGCCAAGCAGCCGCCAGCACCGCGCGCGCGATGTTCGACCGATCGGGCGATTCGCCCACGGCCACGCAATCCTCGACCCGGTAATCGGGCGCGGTGCGGCACGCGATCAGCCCCCATCCCGGACCCGAAGCCGTCGACAGATAGCCGCGCAGTTCCTCTGGATAAGGTTCCCGATACCACGACGCGGCGTAAAGCGGCTGGCCGTTGGGCGCCGTGCCGACGCGTTCGGTATCGCCCGGCGTCCCGGTATCGGGCGGTCCCATCACCG
>NZ_DATJLI010000169.1:0-27528 GCF_035490575.1 Sphingomonas sp.
GTGCAGGTCCGGTTCGGATTCGTGCCCTACAACACAAATGTGAATGTCGGCTACCTGTTGCCCACCGCCTATTTCAACGATCGCTGGACCTATCAATCGCGCCGCCCGCAAACGCGACAGGAGGATCAATGGGTTCTTATGAGCGGATACCCCCGGTCGACTTATCGCGCCGAGCAGCGAACCAACGTGCCGTATTTTTATTGCAACCAGGCGGCAGCCAACCAGCTTTATACTCGTAACGAGACGACTTCGGGCAATACGCGGATCGTGATCGAGGAAATTTACACCACAAACCAAAATGCCTGGACCAGCGCCAACGGCGGCACTTGTTCAGGCCAGAAAGAAACCAAGGAAACGCGCTATCAGCGCCAAACGGTGACGTTGTTCTCTCACTGGATCTACGAGCCGGTCGAACACAATGTCAGCGGTCTGAAGAACGGTTCCGCCTGGAAAGCGGACCGCAACCTTCGGTTACCGCTTGGCTTTGAAGGCGCTGATCGGACAATTTCTTGGGATGGCTGCATTGAGGAACGCAGGACCATCACAGGCACGAACTTTAATCCGATCCCGAAACAACAAGCCATCGACCTTGATATTAATCGGGTGCCCGACTCCTCGGACAGCCGCTGGGGCCCGTTGCTGCGCGGGGCGATCTACACGCGTTACGATAATAACGGCAACTTCACGCGTGACCAGGTTTTGGCAACCAATGATCGTGGCGGGTATGAAAGCTACTCCTGCCCGACGGAAAGCCGGCTTTTGCAACGCTGGAACGACCCCGGCGCGTTCTCGACCTATGTCAACGGCCTTCAGCCCAACGGAAACACCTATCACGATATCGGCTTGTTGTGGGGCGCACGGCTAATGTCGCCCAACGGGATTTTCGCCGCTGATAACGCCTATACGCCACAGGGCGGCGAGATCGAGCGCCACCTGATCTTCATGACCGACGGCGATACCGTCACCAGCAACTTCGGTTATTCGGCTTACGGCGTGCCTTGGTATGACCGTCGCAACGTCGCCAATCCCGGCAACCCCGGCGCCGGCTTCAACAACGAAGTGAATGCGCGGTTCAGTGCGCTGTGTCGGGAAGTAAGGAACCTCAACATCACGCTGTGGGTGATTTCGTTCGGCTCCGGCTCAAACAGTGCGACCGAGACCCGGCTTGAGGAATGCGCGTCGCAGGGCCGCTATTTCACTGCGCGCAACTCTGCCGCGCTGCAACAGACGTTCCGGTCGATCGCCGACCAGATTTCGGCGTTGAGGCTCATCAAGTGATGCGCCGCTTGCTGCTCAGCGACCGCAAGGGCGTGTCGACGATCGAGTTCGCGATGATCGCCCCGGCATTCTTCCTGGTGCTGATGGGTTTGTTCGAGTTCGGCCACACGCTCTACATGCAGGCGGCAGTCGAGGGCGCGCTGCAAAAAGCCGCGCGCGATTCGACGCTGGAATCGAACACGACCGAGGAGCGGCTGGACCTGCTCGACCAGATGGTGCGCGATCAGGTGCGCGCGCTGAACAACACGACGACGCCCGACATCCAGCGGCGATTCTATCGGACCTTTTCCGACGCCGCCGCCGCGCGGGCGGAGGACTGGATCGACACCAACGAAAATGACCGCTGCGATGCCGGCGAAGCCTATGAGGACGCAAATCACAACAATACTTGGGACGCCGACGGCGGCAATGGCGGCCAGGGCGGCGCAAAGGACGCGACGGTCGTGACGGTGACGGTCGAATATCCGCCGATGTTTCCCGTCAAGAAGATGCTGGGCCAGGCCGATGGCGACACCCGGATCATTGCTCGGACCGTGCTGAAGAACCAGCCCTATTCGGACCAGAACAGCTATGCCGCGCCGGTGCAGCGGAATTGCCCCGCATGACCCCGCGGTCCCGCCCGAACCGCCAATCGCTGCGTGCGCTGCTCGCCTCGTGCCGCGCCGTCGTGCTGATCGAGTTTGCTTTCACCCTGCCGCTGCTGCTGCTGCTGGGGCTGACGGGCATCGAACTGACCAATTATGTCATCACGCGGATGCGGATCAGCCAGATCGCGTTGCATCTGGCCGACAATGCCGCGCGGATCGGCACTGGCACCCAGTTGCAGCAAAAGACGATCAACGAAGTCGATGTGAACGACCTGCTGACCGGCGCGGGCTATCAGGCGGGGGCGCTCGACCTGTTCGAACGCGGGCGCGTCATCGTGTCGAGCGTCGAGAATGATCCGGCCAACAACGGCCGCTATCGCATCCGCTGGCAGCGCTGCCGCGGTGCCAAGAATTATGACTCGCCGCATGACAACAACAAGACCAACCTTGCCGGGGTCGGTCCCGCCGGACGACAGGTCATCGCCGCGCCCGACGGCGCGACCATGTGGGTCGAGGTCGCCTATGATTACCGCCCGGTGCTGGGCGTCGACCTGATGCCCGATGTCGAGATGCTGGAAAGCGCATCGATGATGGTGCGCGACCGGCGCGCGCTGACGCCGGCGTCGAATGTCGATGCCAATGGCGACGGCGTTCTGGAAGTTCAGGGGGAGCAGGCCTCGACCTGCTGACCCGGTTTCAGACCGCCGTTTCGGGAAAGCTCAGCAGCGCGCGCGTGCCGGGGCCGTCCGCGCGGCGGCCCATTTCGATCTCGCCGTTCAACTGCCGTGTCAGGCTGACGATCATGCGGGTGCCCAGGCTTTCGCGCGACTGGGCCTTGAGGTCGAAATCGGCGGGCAGTCCCACGCCATCATCATCGACCATCATTTCGACCCGGCCGTCGCGGCGGACGATGCTGATGCCGATCCGGCCACCCACACCATCGGGATAGGCATATTTGATCGCGTTGGTCACAAGCTCGGTCATCACCAGCCCCAACGGAATGGCCGTGTCCGCGCTCAGTTCGATCGGCTCGGCCTCGCAATCAATCACATGCCGGGGGGCCTGTTCCGCCAGGGCGGTCGCCAGCCCGCACGCCAGATCGTCGAGCGCGACGATGCCGACGCGCGCACCGCGCCACAACTGGTCATGGGTCTGGGCGATGGCGGTGATGCGCGCCTGCGCGTCGCCCAACAGGCGAACGACGCGCGGATCGTCGTCCGACTGCATCTGAAGCACCAGCATGGCGGAGACCAGCGCCAGGCTGTTCTTCACCCGATGGCTGGCTTCGCGCACCAGAAGTTCCTGATGCTCGACGGCTGCGGCCAGCTTGGCCTCGGCCTGCTGGCGTTCGATCGCAACGCCGATCAGATTGGCGAAACCCTGCATGAAGGCAAGGTCGTCGGCATCGAACTGGCCGTCATCCTCACTGTCGACTTCAAGGACCCCGTATCGCTCCCCCTCGGCCTCGACCAGCACGTTGATCGCGCGGCGGATGCCGTGTTCGGCCATCAGGTCGGGGGTGCGGAACCGCTCCTCCTGTTCCAGATGGTTCGAGATGACCGGCTCTCCGGTCGAAAAGGCGTAACCCGCGGGCGATTCACGATCGCCGCCCAACGTGGCATGACCGACCACGCCCGCTTCCCATCCCACGCCTGCGATCACGCGCATCCGGCGTTCGGCGTCAGGCGCCGACAGGAACTTGCAGAAATACGCGCCCATGCCGCGCGCGGCCAGTTCAGTCGCGCGGCACAGCATCGCGTCGATATCGCGCGACCGCAACGCCTCCATGCCGAACTCGGCAAGGATGCGCTGCTGTTGCAGACGATATTCGATCGCGTCCCCGCCCGGCGGCGGGGTATCGGACGGCGCTTCCTCGACCACGGCCACGCCTGCGCTCAGCGCGTCAGTTTCTTGTAGGCAAGCGCGGTCGGCCGATCGGCGGCATCGCCCAGACGGCGGCGCTTGTCCTCCTCATAGGCCTCGAAATTGCCCTCGAACCATTCGACATGGCTGTTGCCCTCAAACGCCAGGATGTGCGTCGCCAGACGGTCGAGAAAGAAGCGGTCGTGGCTGATGACCACGGCGCAACCGGCGAAATTCTCGATCGCTTCCTCAAGCGCGCCCAGCGTTTCGACGTCGAGGTCGTTGGTCGGTTCGTCGAGCAGCAGCACGTTGCCGCCCTTTTTCAGCATCTTGGCGATGTTGACGCGGTTGCGCTCGCCACCTGACAGTTTGCCGACATTCTTCTGCTGGTCCTGACCCTTGAAGTTGAACGCGCCGACATAGGCGCGCGTCGACTGGTCATGGCCGTTGACCTTCATGTAATCCAGCCCGTCGGAGATTTCCTCCCAGACGTTCTTGCTGTCGTCCAGATGGTCACGGCTCTGGTCGACATAGCCCAGACGCACCGTCGAGCCGATGTCGATCTCACCCGAATCAGGTGTTTCCTGCCCGGTGAGAAGTTTGAACAGCGTCGACTTGCCCGCGCCGTTCGGGCCGATCACGCCGACGATGCCGCCCGGCGGCAGCATGAACGACAAATCCTCGAACAACAGCTTGTCGCCATATGCCTTGGTGATGCCCTTGGCCTCGATGACCTTGCCGCCCAGGCGCTCGGGCACCTGGATGACGATCTGGGCCTTGCCGGGCGTGCGGTTCTTTTGCTGTTCGACCAGCTGCTCGAACTTGGCGATACGCGCCTTGGACTTGGTCTGGCGGGCCTTGGCGCCCTGCCGGATCCATTCCAGCTCGTTGCGGATCGCGGTCTGGCGGCCCGATTCCTCGCGCTCCTCCTGCTCCAGCCGCTTCGACTTCTTTTCCAGATAGGTCGAATAATTCCCTTCATAGGGGAAATATTTGCCGCGGTCGATTTCGAGGATCCAGCCCACCACATTGTCGAGGAAATAGCGGTCGTGGGTAATCATCAGCACCGCGCCGGCATATTCCTTGAGGTGGTTTTCCAGCCATTTCACGCTTTCCGCGTCAAGATGGTTGGTCGGTTCGTCCAGCAGCAGGATCGACGGCTTCTGAATCAGCAGCCGTGTCAGCGCGACGCGGCGACGCTCGCCGCCCGACAGGTTGTCGACCGGCCAGTCGCCGGGGGGGCAACGAAGCGCCTCCATCGCGACTTCAAGCTGGTTGTCCAGCGTCCAGCCATCGACCGCATCGATCTTTGCCTGAAGCTCGCCCATTTCTTCCATCAGCGCGTCGAAATCGGTGTCGTCCTGCGGATCGCCCATCTCGGCCGAGATCGCGTTGAAGCGCTCGACCAGATCGGCGGTCTCGCGCGCGCCTTCCTTCACATTTTCGAGCACCGTCTTGGCGGGGTCGAGCTGGGGTTCCTGCTCCAGATAGCCGACGGTGATATATTCGCCGGGCCATGCCTCGCCGGTATAGTCCTTGTCCACGCCCGCCATGATCTTCATCAGCGTCGACTTGCCGGCGCCGTTGGGGCCAACGATGCCGATCTTGGCGCCTTGATAGAATTGCAGGTTGATGTTCGACAGCACCGGCTTGGGCGCGCCGGGGAAAGTCTTGGTCATGTCCTTCATGACGAAGGCGTATTGGGCGGCCACTGAGCGGTCTCCGGACAAGGGATCAAGGGTGATGGAAAGTTGTCGCGCACATAGCGACGCACCCCCCGATTGGCAATCATCGCCCCTTTACGCCCCGGTCCCGGCCGCTACCAATATGGCCATGCACAAGCCCTTGATCGCCGCGGCGCTGGCCGCCCTCGCCCTGCCTGTCCCGCTTGCCGCACAGACCGGCGTCGATGAACGCGTCGCCGAACTGCGCGACGCGGCGCTGGACGACGACTATGCCTGGGCGATTACCGAGGCGATCACCACCGAACTCGGCCCGCGAATGGCCGGCACGCCGGCCGAGGCGCGGGCGCGAAAATGGGCCGTCGAGACGCTGACCGCGATGGGCTTCAGCAATGTCCGCGACGAGCCGTTCCCGCTTCGAACCTGGGTGCGCGGTATCGAGACGGGCGCAGTCATGGGCGATCATTCGCAGCCACTGGCGCTGACCGCGCTCGGCAACTCGGCGGCGACCCCGGTCGACGGACTGGAGGGCGAAATCGTCTATTTCCCCAGCCTGGCCGACCTTCAGGCCGAACCCGATGGTGCGCTGAGGGGCAGGATCGCTTTTGTCAGCCACGCCATGACGCGCACGCAGGACGGCAGCCAATATGGCGCATACGGCATCGTGCGTCGCGCCGGACCCGCCATCGCCGCGCAAAAGGGCGCGTCGGCGATCCTGATCCGCTCGATCGGCACCGACTCGCACCGGATGCCCCATGCGGGCAGCACGGTCTTTCCCGACGGCACCGACCCGATTCCCGCCGCCGCGCTGGCCATTCCCGATGCCGAACAGCTCGAACGGCTGATCGAGCGCGGCAAGCCGGTTCGCGTCCGCCTGATCCTGACACCGCGCGTGCTGGGCACCCGCAGTTCGGGCAATGTCATCGCCGAAGTGCCCGGCAGCGATCCGTCGGCGGGCATCGTCGTCGTCGCCTGTCACCTCGACAGCTGGGATCTGGGCACCGGCGCGATCGACGACGCATCGGGATGCGCCATCGTCGCGGCGGCGGCAAAGCGGATCATGGACGCGGGCCAACCGCGCCGCACCATCCGCGTGCTATGGGCGGGAGCGGAGGAGGTCGGCATCTTTGGCGGGCGCGCCTATTTCGAGGCGCACAAGGGCGACAATCATGTGCTGGCCGCCGAATCGGATTTCGGCGCGGATCGCGTCTGGCGGCTCGACACGCGGTTCGCGCCCGCGAATCAGCCGCTGGCCGATCGCCTTGCAGCCGCACTCGCGCCGCTCGGAATCGCCACCGGCACACAACCGGCAAGCGGCGGCGCCGACGTTTCCGCGCTGATCGCGAACGGCGTGGCGGGCATCGACCTGCAACAGGACGGCACGCGATATTTCGACCTGCACCACACGCCCGACGACACGCTGGACAAGGTGGACCCCGCGCAATTGCGGCAGAATGTGGCCGCATGGACGGCGATGCTGGCCATCGTCGCCGACGCACCGGAACGCATTTCTGCGACGAAATGAAGCGCCTTTCCCATGCGACGAGTAGAATTAAGCGTTGACGCGTTCGGATCGCGCGCTAATGCGGCAGCTTCGTGACGGCATTCGGGCCGGGCACGAAACGGATTTGCTTGGGAGCAAAGCATGAAGAAGATCGTTCTTGTCGCTGCTGCCGCCGGCCTGATGTCTCTGGCCGCGTGCAACCAGGGCACCCCGGCGGAGAACGCTGGCGACATGATGGCCGCCAACCTCGAAGCCGAAGCCGACAACATGGAAGCCATGGCTGACATGACCGGCAACGAAGCCGAAGCAATGGCGCTCGAAAACGCTGCCGACAACCTCGAAGAGGCTGCCGACAACGCCGACGACATGGGCGAAATGAACCTCACCAACGCGATGTAATTCGCGAGCGGCGCTTCGGCGTCGCGGTGAAGTCTTTCGAAAAGAGGGCGCTCCGGTTTTCCGGGGCGCCCTTTTTTCATGCGTATCGCGTGCACAGAAGCACCTCCCCGTCACGGGGAGATGGACCGCGCGCCAGCGCGTGGGTGGAAGGGTTCGCCCGGTTGCGATTTGCCCGGATCGGCCTACTAGGTCGTAGACTCATAAATGCTTCCGGTCGGGGAGCGCCCAATTGCGGACTTTCGCATGATGAGAGATAGCGAAGCGCATGACCGACTACAGCGAGGAAGCTACGGCCCTTTTCACTCGGTTTGCCGAACGGCACCGGCTTACCTTCAGCGTTGAGCCTGACGCTCCGGTTGAAGTGCTTTGGCAGTTTCCAGCCCAAGAGGGGCTATCGCTGCCTATCAGTCTCGGGCTTCAAAATGGTGATGCGCTAAACTTCGGGGTTGCCGATTTCTGGTCTTATTTCTTTCCATTTGAGGAAAGCGCCTCGACGTTCGAGATTGCGCTAGACGCGTGGGTAGCAGGAGACCCGCGAATAGTCCGTGGTGCGCTCGGCGGACGCGCCCTTCAGCTTATGGATTGTGGCCGATGGAGGACGATCTATCGGGCCAACTGCCTTCTTCCGGTGCCACGAAACCCGAAGACGACGATTACCAACCAGCCGTGGTTACAGCGGCTCTAAACGGCAGCTTTCCACCAATATCGGTCGTTCAACCTTCGCGCCAAAAGCGGTCGTTTATCGGTTCACCACCAACACAGCCCAAAGAAAAACCGGGCCGTAGCGTGTAGCTCCGACCCGGTTCACCGATAAGCGATATGACGGCGATCAGCCGACGATTTCTTCGGGCTTGAAGAAGAAGTCGATCTCGATCCTGGCATTCTCTTCCGAATCCGAACCGTGAACGGTGTTCGCCTCGATCGATTCGGCCAGTTCCTTGCGGATCGTGCCGGCATCGGCATTGGCGGGGTTGGTGGCGCCCATGATGTCGCGGTTGCGGGTCACGGCGTCTTCACCCTCCAGCACCTGCACCACGACCGGGCCGGAAATCATGAACTCCACCAGGTCGTTGAAGAACGGACGCTCACGGTGCACGCCGTAGAAACCCTCGGCCTGTTCGCGGGTCATCTGGATGCGCTTGGACGCAACGACGCGCAGGCCGGCTTCCTCCAGCATCTTGGTGACGGCGCCAGTCAGGTTGCGGCGCGTGGCATCGGGTTTGATGATCGAAAAGGTGCGCGTGACGGCCATGCGGAAAATCCTTTGTTCTGGTTTGAAAGGGGTTCGGATGGCGCGCGCCTTAATCGGCGCCGCGCGCGCGTGCAAGGCAGCCCGTCAGGCCGCCTGTTCCCAGCCGCGCGGCGTCTGTTTCCAGTATCGTCGCTCAACCCCTTCGCGACCACTCAACCCGCGCCATGCATCGCGCGCCGCGATGACGCTGTCGTCGTCGAAAAAGTGGAAAGCGCGGTCGAACGCCAGCGCCGCTTCACGCCAGCTACCGTCGATGATCGCCACCATTGCCGCCGCGTTGACGGCGACGTCGGCGTCAGGCGAGATCAGCACGGGCTGAAGCGCATCATCGCCCTGCCCGGCCTGCCCGTGCGGCAGGAAGCTGTCAGGCGCATAGGTCCATAACAGCCGGTCGATTGCGGCGCGCTGTTCCGCATCACCGCTGACCACCAGCAACCGCCCGCCGCCCGCCAGCACCTTTTCGGCGATCTGTGGCAGCGCGCGGTCGAGCGGGCGCAGCGTCAGATGATAGAAATCGACCTGCACTGCCCCCGCTCCCTGTTCGGTCAGCCTTCGACCGTGTCGCGCACCAGACGGTCCAGCACGCGCACGCCAAAGCCGGTTGCGCCCTTGTCATGCGTTGCGCCGGGCTTGTCGGCCCAGACCATGCCCGCAATGTCCAGATGCGCCCAGCGCACGCCGTCATCAACATAACGCTTGATGAACTGCGCCGCAGTGATCGACCCGGCGCCGCGCGGCCCGACATTCTTCATGTCGGCGATCGGGCTGTCGATCAGCTTGTCATAAGCGGGCGACAGCGGAAAGCGCCACAACGCGTCGCCGCTGGCGCGCCCGGCGGCCAGCAGTTCCTCCGCCAGCGAATCGTCATTGGCGAACAGGCCACCATGCTCGTGCCCTAGGGCGATAATCATCGCGCCGGTCAGCGTCGCCAGATCGACGATCGTGCGGGGGCGGTGCGTCCGCTGGACCCAGGTCAGCACGTCGCAAAGCACCAGCCGTCCTTCGGCATCGGTGTTGATGACCTCGATCGTCTGGCCCGACATCGACGTGACCACGTCGCCCGGCCGCTGGGCATTGCCGTCGGGCATGTTTTCGACCAGCCCGACCACGCCGATCACGTTCGCGCGTGCCTTGCGAAGCGCCAGCGCCTTCATCGCACCGGCGACGGCGCCCGCGCCGCCCATATCCCACTTCATGTCTTCCATGCCCGCGCCGGGCTTGAGGCTGATGCCGCCGGTGTCAAAGGTCACGCCCTTGCCCACGAATGCGATATCGGGGTCGCCGCTGTCGCCCGCGCCGTTCCAGCGCATCGCCAGGATGCGCGCCTCGCGCACTGAACCCTGGCTGACGCCCAGCAGCGCGCCCATGCCCAGTTCGCGCATCTGCGCTTCGTCAAGGATCGTCAGCTCGACGCCCAGCTCCTCCAGATGACGGCACCGTTCGACAAAGCTTTCGGGGTAAAGAATGTTCGCCGGTTCCGACACCAGCGTCCGCGTCAGCTCAAGCCCTTGGGTCAGCGCATCCACATCGCGCCATTCGGCATCGGTGCCGTCGGGCGCGCCGGCGATCTCGATCCGATCGAGCGTCGGCTTCTGCTTGTCGGTCAGCGTCGTGCGATACACGTCGAACCGCCAATCACGCTGCGCCGCCGCTCCCGCCAGCCGCGCCGCGCCGCGCGCCGTCGCGCCTGCATCCGACAGGTCGAGCGAAAGCGTGTCGATGCCCGCCATCTGGAACCGGGCGACCAGCGCGCCGCCCGCTTTCTCCATATCTGCCTCGTCCGCGCCGCCGACGCCCAGCAGGATCAGGCGGCCGATACCCTGTTCGCGCTGGACGAAAATCTCGACCATCGCGCCAGCTTCACCGTCGAACCGCGCCGCGCTCGCCGCGCCCTCCGCCAGCGCACGCTCATTTTCCTCCAGCCGGGGATTGGCGCCGGCCGGCACCGCGATCACGCGCGCATCAAGCTCGGGCGAAGGGGTTGCGACAAACTCGATCTTCATGCGCGGGCGAACCTTTCCATCATCTTCGTTGCGGCCGTGCAACCAACGGGGGCACGACTCATTGTGCCCATCTAGGGATCAAAGGCGTCCGGCAAAACCCGCCTCGATTGCGCGATGCCTTGTGCGGTGCGATAGGGGCGGGTCTGCGCCATCACATGGACTGGTCGGCGCCAAAGGGGACGAGATCGATTCGCATGCGCCTGGCATTGTTGCGTACCGCCGCGCTGCCGCTGACGCTCGCCGCATGGGCGCCCGCGTTCGGACAGGAGCTTCAGGACCGGCCGGTCGCGCCGCCGCCCCCGGTGGTGGCAACGGCGCCGCGCACCGACGACCAGATCGACTTCACGGCCGACACGCTGGAATATGACTTCAACGCCGAAGTGGTGAACGCCAGCGGCGACGTGCGTCTGTTCCGTCAGGGTGAGCGGTTGCGCGCCGACAAGGTGACGTGGAACCGCGAAACCGGACAGGTCGTGGCGGAGGGCAATATCGCCGTCACCAATCCCGAAGGCGATATCGCCTATGGCGACCGCATCGAACTGACCGACACGCTGCGCGACGGCGTCATCAACAACATGCTGGTCGTGCTGGAACAGGGCGGGCGCATCGCCGCCGAGCGCGGGGAGCGGCAGGATGGTGGCGTGCTGCGCGTGACCCGCGCCGCCTATACCCCCTGCGCGGTCGAAAACAGCGCCGGTTGCCCCAAGGAGCCAAGCTGGAAGATCACGGCCGCCGAGGTGATCTACAATCCGGACGCCAAGCGCATCCGTTACAAGGGCGCACGCGTCTCCCTGTTCGGTCTGTCGCTGCCGCTGCCGGCGTTCAGCCACACCATCGGCGCCGACAATGCCCCCGGCCTGCTGGCGCCGCAATTCCGCATCAGCCGGGTCAACGGGCTGGAGTTCGCACTACCCTATCACTTCGACCTGGGACCGAACCGCGACCTGACGCTGACGCCGCACGTCTTTACCGGCGCGCTGCCGATGGCGCAGGCCAATTACCGCGAATATAACAGCCTGGGCGCGTTCGAGGTAACGGGCTACGCCACCTATTCCAGCCGCAGCGACGATCTGGTCACGGAAGACGGCGTAGCGCCCACCAGCGAAAATGCCTTTCGCGGCTATATCGATGCGGTGGGCCGGGCACAGCTCGACCCCAACTGGACGGCGTTCGGATCGATCCGGGCGGCGACCGACAAAACGTTCCTCCGCCGCTACGACATCTCGCGCGACGACCGGCTGCGGAGCAATATCGGGCTTCAGCGGATCAGCGAGAACAGCTATTTCTCGATTCAGGGCTGGGCGGTCCAGTCGCTGCGGCTCGATGATGTAGGTCAGGTTCAGCCAATCGCGTTGCCGGAGATCGATTTCCGCCACCGGCTGACCGACCCGTGGCTGGGCGGGCGCGTGACGTTCCAGCTTAACAGCCTGGCGATCGCGCGCGACGGCGGTCAGGACACGCAGCGCGCCTTTGCATCGGCATTGTGGGAACTGCGCCGTATCACCGACTGGGGACAGGAAGTGACGTTCAGCGCCTTCGCGCGCGGCGATATCTACAACACGCAACAGACCGCGCTGACCGCGACCGAAATCTATCGCGGCGATGAAGGATTCAACACGCGCGGCATTGGCGCGGTGGCGGTCGATGTGAAATGGCCGTTCATCGGTCAGGCGTTCGGCGGCGATCAGCGCATCACGCCGCGTGTGCAGATGGTGGCCGCGCCGCACATCGAAAACCTGGCCATCCCGAACGAGGACGCGCGCGCCGTCGACCTTGAGGATTCCAACCTTTTCGCGCTCAACCGCTTTCCCGGTTATGACCGGTTCGAGGATTCGACGCGCTTCACTTACGGTGTCGATTACGCGCTCGACCTGTCGGGCGTGTCCATCAACGCCAATATCGGCCAGAGCTATCGCCTGACCGACCGCGCGTCCCTGTTCCCGGCGGGGACGGGCCTGACCGATCGCTGGTCCGATATCGTTGGCCGCACCGAAGTGCGCGTCGGCCAGTTCGTGGGCTTCACCCACCGCTATCGGCTGGACAAGGACGGGTTCGCCATTCGCCGGAACGAGGTCGACGCGACGGTCGGTTCGCGCAAGACCTATGCGCTGGTCGGCTATCTCCGTCTGAACCGCGACAACGAACAGCCGATCGAGGACCTGCGCGACCGGGAGGAAGTGCGCCTTGGCGGACGCGTGGCGTTTGCCGGCTTCTGGTCGGTTTTCGGATCGGCGACCGTCGACCTGACCGATGCGGAAGAGGACCCGCTGTCGCTGTCCGACGGGTTCGAGCCGATCCGCCACCGGCTGGGCGTGCAGTATGAGGATGACTGTGTGCGCCTGGGCGTCACATGGCGGCGCGACTATCAGGACAATGGCGATGCGCGCGCGGGCAACAGCTTCCTGCTGACGCTGGCGTTGACGAACCTGGGGCGCTAAAGGCAGCGTTCAGGCATGTCGCGTTATCCCCGCGACAAATGGATGGCGCGACGAGGCGCAAGACGAGGGTTTTCGGATTTGGCTAACAAGTGGAAGATGGTGGGCGCGGGGCTCGCGGCCATGACGATCGCCGGTTTCGCGGTCGCACAGACCGTCCCCGATCAGGCGCAGACGCCGGCGGCCGGTCTCAACCTGCCCGAAAATCTCCAGATCTTTGGCAAGCGCGACCCCAACATCCGCAAGCCGACCGCGATCGTGAACGATTCGGTCATCACCGGCACCGACGTCGATCAGCGCATGAACATGATTACCGGGCTGCGCGGTCTGACCGTCGGCGACGAGGAGCGCGATCAGCTTCGTCTTCAGGTGCTGCGCCAGTTGATCGACGAAACGCTCCAGATCCAGGAAGCGGCGACCAACGAAATCACCGTCACGCCGCAGGAAATCGAACAGAGCTTCAGCCGCGTTTCGCGAAATTTTGAACGGACCCCCGATCAGCTTCGCACCTTCCTGACCCAGATCGGCTCGTCCGAACGCTCGCTCAAGCGCCAGATCGAAGGCGAGCTGGCATGGCAGCGCCTGCTCCAGCGCCAGGTCCAGCCCTATGTCAATGTCGGCGAGGAAGAGGTGAAGTCGATCATCGACCGCCTGGAAGCCGCCAAGGGCACCGAGGAATATAACCTCCGCGAAATCTATCTCTCCGCCCCGCCGGAACGACAGGCGGCGGTGACGCAGGCGATGCAGACGATGATCGCCAAGATGCGCGAAGGTCAGCCGTTCGATTATTTCGCCAGCAATTTTTCCGAAGCGACCACCAAGTCGGTCGGCGGCGATCTGGGCTGGGTCCGTCCCGCCATGATCCCGCAACCGCTGGCGCAGGCCGCGGCCACGATGCAGGTCGGTCAGATTGCCGGCCCGATCGAAGTGCCGGGCGGTTATTCGCTGCTCTATCTGGTCGACAAGCGCACCGTGCTGGGCGCCGACCCGCGTGACGCGCGCCTCAGCCTGCGGCAGGTGTCGCTGCGCTTTCCCACCGGCCTGAACCAGACCCAGTTGCAGCAGCGCGCCGCCGAGTTTGCCAAGGCGACGCAGGCGATCCAGGGTTGCGGCAATGTGCAGCAGGTCGCTCAGTCGATCGGCGCCGAGACGGTCGACAATGATTCGGTCAAAATCCGCGATCTGCCACCGCAGTTGCAGGAAATCATGCTGAACCTGCAGGTCGGCGAAGCGACACCGCCCTTCGGTTCGCCGGATGAGGGGGTGCGCGTGCTGGTGCTGTGTGGTCGCGACGATCCGCAATCTGCGGCTCAGCCTTCGGCCGAACAGATCCAGGCCGGGCTGGAGCAGGAACGCGTCAACCTGCGCGCCCAGCGCATGTTGCGCGATCTGCGTCGCGACGCGATTGTCGAGTATCGCTGACATGGCAATGGGCGGCGCCGATACCCGCCCCCTCGCCGTTTCGATGGGCGACCCCGCGGGGATCGGGCCGGAGATCATCGCCAAGGCATGGGCCGCGCGCGACGTTCACGCGCTGCCGCCGTTCTTCGCGATCGGGGACCAGCGCGCGATCGAGCGTGTCTGGCACGGCCCGGTCGCGCGGATCGGCACGCCCGACGAAGCCTCCGCCGCCTTTCCCCACGCCCTGCCCGTCTTTGCGGTTTCCGACGCGGGTGAGATCACGCCCGGCCGCCCCGATGTCGATGGCGCGCGCTGTGCCATGCAGAGCCTGGAACTGGCGGTCAGCCTGACCCAGGCGGGGGCTGCCTGTGGCCTCGTCACGGGGCCGGTGTCCAAGGCACAGCTTTATTCGATCGGGTTCAGCCATCCCGGCCAGACCGAGTTCGTGTCCGACCGCTGCGGCGTCGCGCATGAAAACACCGTCATGATGCTCGCCGGGCCGACCTTGCGCGTGGTGCCGATCACCACGCATGTGCCCTTGTCGGACGTTCGCGGGCTGCTGACCATCGACCTGGTGCTGGCCAAGGCACGCGTGACCGCGCGCGGGCTGAAACGCAATTTCGGGATCGAGCGCCCGCGCCTGGCCTTTGCCGGGCTGAATCCCCATGCCGGCGAAGGCGGTGCGCTGGGGCATGAGGAAATCGACATTCTGGAACCCGCCATCGCGATGCTGCGAGACGAGGGTATCGACGCGGTCGGGCCGATGGCGGCCGACACCATGTTTCACGCCCGCGCCCGCGCCGCCTATGACGCGGCGATCTGCTGCTATCACGATCAGGCGCTGATCCCGCTCAAGACGCTGCATTTCGACGAAGGCGTCAACATGACGCTGGGGTTGCCGGTGGTGCGGACCTCGCCTGACCATGGCACCGCGTTCCCGATCGCGGGAACCAACGTCGCCGAACCCGGCGCGATGATCGCCGCGATCCGCATGGCGTGGCAGGCGGCGATCCGCCGTATGCTTTGCGATCCCGCATGAGCGCCGCCGCCGCGCTGCCGCCGCTTCGGGACGTCATTCGCACGCACGGCCTGACCGCCAGCAAGGCGCTGGGGCAGAACTTCCTGTTCGACGGGCAATTGCTCGACCGGATCGCGCGCATCCCCGGCGACCTGACCGATGCCGAAGTGCTGGAGGTTGGCCCAGGTCCGGGCGGCCTGACCCGCGCGCTTCTGGCGGCGGGGGCGCGCGTAACCGCGATCGAGCGCGACCGGCGCTGCATCCCGGCGCTTGCCGAACTCGGCGATGCCTATCCGGGGCAGTTGCGCGTGATCGAGGGCGATGCGCTGGCCGTCGACCACAAGACGCTGTTCGACGGCGCGCCGCATGTTGTCGCCAACCTGCCCTACAACGTCGGCACCGAATTGTTCGTCGGCTGGCTCAGCACGCCCTGGGCACCGTGGTGGCAAAGCCTGACGCTGATGTTCCAGCGCGAGGTTGCCGACCGCATCGTCGCGGCGGCGGACAGCGACGCCTATGGCCGGCTGGCGGTGCTGGCGCAGTGGCGCTCGACCCCGCGCATCGCGATGCCCGTCCACCGCTCCGCCTTCACCCCGCCGCCCAAGGTCATGTCGGCGGTGGTGCATGTCGTGCCCGGCGAAGCACCCGGTGGCGTGCGGCTGGCCACGCTGGAACGACTGACGGCGGCAGCATTCGGCCAGCGCCGCAAGATGCTCCGCACCAGCCTGAAAGCCATGCCCGGCGCGGTGGAAGCCGCCGAAGCCATCGGCATCGACCTGACACGCCGCGCGGAAACGGTCAGCGTGGCGGAGTTCTGCGCGCTGGCGCGGGCGGTGGGGTGATTGTGGGGTAGATTTGCGAGGGCGGCGGGTTGGCTGGACGCCCGATTACCATGCCTTCCGGCTCGACTACTGCCTGCCAAAAGCGGCTATCCGTTCAAACAGGTTGATCGGGCGGGAGGCAGTCGATCAGTTCGAAACCCTGCGAACCGCCGCTCCATGCCTCATGTTCTTCGATCTTTGCGGCCGCTAGCAGGCTTTTCCAGATTGCCTCAACGTCAGCATATGCCTCATCTACAAATGTCTGATTGATGATCTTCACCCACGCAGGTTCGTAGTCTCGGAGCATCCTCTTGAAGTCGCTGTCCGTGCCCTCAGCAAGCCACTCGCTGGGTTCTGCTCTATGCGCTTTAGGATGCGCGAGGATGTTGCGGAGATCGATCAGCTTCGTTGTCGTTGAATATGGCCGCTTGTTCCAATCGATCTGCAAGCCTGTCAAACGGCGGATTGCCTTAATCTTGTCTCGGACCTTGGCCCCCTCGAATTTCCTCCATTCGTCGGGTTTCCCATCGAGCAGCTTTGCGCCAATAAAATTCACGTAGCCCTCAAGGGCAAACGCCATCATTGTCACGCAGGCTATCATGTCTGGGAAAATGCGATCAGCCCGCTCGCTTTCTGCGAACGCCTTGTTGATGCGCTGTAGAAAATACCAAGCTGCGCTCGACAGATCGTTGTGAGGGTAGTCCATCCAGTTGTTCGTGATTTTGGCGCGAATACGCGGCTGCTCGTCCGTAGCCCGAACCTTAGTCATTCAAGCAAACTATAGCGACCAAGCAGCTTGCACCAGCCAAAACCCGGCTCAGCCCTTTCCACTTTATGCCGGTCGTGTGGGCTGCAAACCGCTGCATGTCCCGGCTGCCGCCTATAGCCTTACACCCTAGTTCTTCGCAGCAGGCGTCGTCGGAGATGGCGGCGTCACCGTTGCCTGCGCCGTTGCCGTCACGGGCGGGCCCTTGGCGATGGCGGCGGCCAGCACGGTGGCGTCGCCGCATGGCTTGGCGGCGCACAGTGTCTTGATCTTGGCCAAGTTCTCGCGCGCCTTCACGACCGCGCCCTTTTGCACCAGCACTTCGCCCTGCCCGCGAAGTGCTGCGACGTCGTTCGGCTCGATGGTCAGCGCTTCGCGATAGAAGCGGATCGACTTGCCGGGCAGATCCTGCTGCCGCGCCACTTCCGCGATCAGGACGAAGGCCTGACGGTTGCGCGGGTCGACGACGACGGCGCTTTCGAGCAGGTCGTTCGCGCCCGACAGATTACCGGCCGCGCGCGCGGCCCTGGCCTTTTCAACCAGCGCGACCGACCGGGGATCGATCTGGTCGTCGGGCCGCTGGCCGTGCAGCGAGGTCGAAATGCTGACCGCCGCCAGTGCAAGCGCCGCCGATACGCTGGTGAACCGCATGATGCTCTCCGAAACCACGTTCATATCGCTATCACGGCCTGGTCATCATCGCGACGAAAAAGCCGTCGGTATCATGATGGGCCGGATCGAGCCGGATTCCAAGGCCATGCGCGGTCCCGACCGGCAGATTGAGCTGTCCGCCACGCCATTCGGGATGGCGGGCCAGAAACGCCTCGGCCTGATCGCGCCCTTCGGCATCCAGCAGCGAGCACACGACATGCACCAGCCGCCCGCCGGGCCGCACCAGCGTGGCGGCTAGGTCCAGCAGCCGCGCCTGCGTCGCCGTCAGCCGCGCCAGCCGGTCGGGCGTCAGCCGCCAGCGTGCCTCGGGATTGCGGCGCCAGGTGCCGGTCCCCGAACAGGGCGCATCGACCAACACCAGATCGGCGGCGCTATGCCAGTCCTCCAGCAGCTCGGCCTCGCGCCCCGGATTGAGGAGGCGCGTCTCGGCAATCGTCACTCCGGCCCGTTCGGCGCGCGGCAACAGCCGCTGGAGCCGCGTGCGGTCGGTATCGGTGGCAAGGATCGCGCCGTCATTCGCCATCGCGGCGGCCAGCGCCAGCGTCTTGCCCCCCGCCCCGGCGCACAGGTCGACCACCCGCTCCCCCGGCATCGCGGCGCAGGCGAGCGCGACGAACTGGCTGCCGGCATCCTGAACCTCGATCGCGCCAAGGGCAAAGGCGGGCAGTTGCTCGACATTCGTATCGGACGGCAGGCGCAGCGCATCGGGCAGGCCGCCGATCGGCACGGCATTGTCGATGGCGATGTCGCCGCCACGCAGGCGGTTGATACGGATGTCCAGCGGCGCGCGCGCCAGCAACGCCGCCTGTGCCGCCGCGTCGATGCCCGACGCCGCCAGTGCATCGGCCAGCCATGCGGGCGCAACGCCCGGCGTCGCGGGCGCTTCACCCGCACCGATCGGCGGGGGACCATAAGGCGAACCGTCGAACCCCGCCGCCACCGCCGGATCAGTCGCCGCCACCGCCACCATCGCCGCGCGGCCGCTGGCGGGCACTTCACCGCACAGACGGATCGCGGCATAGACATGCTCGCGAATCGCGCGTCGGTCCTTCGACCCGGCAAAACGGTGCGCGCCGAACCAGCGCGCCAGAATCGTGTCCGCCGCCGCCCCGCCCCCGCGCGCTGCCGCGATGACGAGATCGAGGATCTCGATGCTCGATTGAACGCGCGCGCCGGGCGTCATTCGTCAGGCGTCCGGTCGCGTTCGGCCAGCCGGGTCTGCGCGATCATCCATTTGCGTTTCACCCAGCGCGCGCGCAGGAACACGTAAAGTCCCGCAATCGCGACGATCAGCAGGACCTTTTGCTGATCGGTCATCAGCGCGTCGGATAATTCGGCGCCTCGCGCGTGATCGTCACGTCGTGGACATGGCTTTCGCGCAGGCCCGCGCCGGTGATCCGCACGAAACGGGCGCGTGTCCGCAGTTCGGGGAGCGTGCGGCTGCCGGTATAGCCCATTGCCGCCTTTACCCCGCCGACCAGTTGGTGGATCACGTCGCGCGCCGGTCCCTTGAACGGCACCTGCCCCTCAATCCCCTCGGGCACCAGCTTCATCTGGTCCTTGATGTCCTGCTGGAAATAGCGGTCGGCGGAACCCCGCGCCATCGCGCCGACCGAACCCATGCCGCGATAGGATTTATAGGCGCGCCCTTGATACAGGAACGTCTCGCCCGGCGCTTCCTCGGTCCCGGCCAGCAGCGATCCAATCATCACGCTGGATGCGCCCGCCGCCAGTGCCTTGGCCACGTCGCCCGATGTACGGATGCCGCCATCGGCGATGATCGGCACGCCCGACTTCGCGCCTTCGCGCGCCGCGTCCATCACCGCAGTCAACTGGGGCACACCCACGCCCGCAACCACGCGCGTGGTGCAGATCGAACCCGGCCCGATGCCGACCTTGATCCCGTCCGCGCCCGCGTCGATCAATGCCCGCGTCGCATCGCCCGTGGCGACGTTTCCGGCGATGACCTGAACCGAGTTCGACAGTTTCTTCACCCGCTCGACCGCACGCGCCACTTCGTTGTTGTGACCGTGCGCGGTGTCGATGACGATCAGGTCGCATTCGGCGTCGACCAGTGCCTCGGTCCGTTCGAACCCCTTGTCGCCCACGGTCGTGGCGGCCGCAACGCACAGGCGCCCGGCGGCGTCCTTGGTCGCTTCGGGATACAGCACCGCTTTCTCGATGTCCTTGACGGTAATCAGGCCGACACAGGCGTAATTGTCGTCCACGACCAGCAGCTTTTCGATGCGCCGCTGGTGCAGCAGCCGCCGCGCTTCCTCCTGCGTCACGCCCGCGCTGACCGTCGCCAGATTGTCGCGGGTCATCAATTCGGACACCGGCTGTTCGGGGTTGCCGGCAAAGCGCACGTCGCGATTGGTCAGGATGCCGACCAGCCGTCCCGATGCCTCGACCACCGGAATGCCGCTGATGCGGTGACGCTGCATCAGCGCCTGCGCCTCTGCCAGCGGCGCGTCGGGCGTGATGGTGATCGGGTTCACCACCATGCCGCTTTCGAACCGCTTGACCTGCCGCACGGCGGCGACCTGTTCCTCGATCTGGAGATTGCGGTGCAGCACGCCGATGCCGCCCATCTGCGCCATGACGATCGCCATGTCGGCCTCCGTCACGGTGTCCATCGCCGATGACAGGAACGGGATATTCAGGCTGAGGCTGCGCGTCACCTGTGTCCGCGTGTCCGCCATGCTCGGCAGGACGTCCGACTCCGCCGGATAGAGGAGCACGTCGTCAAAGGTCAGGCCGAGGGGTATGTCCATGGGGCGCCGCATCCATAGGGTTCGAGTCGAGGATTGGCGGCCCATCTAACCGCGCATGGCCGGGTGCGCTAGTCCCGACCGGCACGCGCCAGCAGCGCGCGTGCCTGTTCGACGTGCATCGTCTCGATCATCCGCCCGCCAAAGCGCTCGGCCCCGCCGGTCGCTGCCTCGATCAGGGCGAGCGCGTGGGCGATTTCGCGTTCACCGGGAGCGAAGGCGCGCGTGGCGACGGCGATCTGATTGGGGTGGATCAGCGTCTTGCCATCGAACCCCATCGCTCGCCCCTCACGGCATTCGGCCGCCAGCGCATCATCATCATCCAGCGCGTTGAACACACCGTCCAGCGCCCAGCCCCCGCCCGCGCGCGCCGCCAGCACGATCATCTGCAAGGCGGTGGTCAGCCCGGCGCGGCTGTCGCCATCGGGAATGCCCAATGTGGCGCGCAGGTCGTTGACGCCCGCAACCAGCCCCTCGACCCCATCGACGCGCGCAATGGCGGCAGCGTTCAACACACCCAAAGGGGTTTCGATCATCGCCAGCAACGGCTTGCCCGCCCCGGCGACGCGCTCGGCCAGTTCCACGGTTTCCACCTTGGGCACGACGATGAAATCGGCCGCCGACACCGCCACTGCCGCCACGTCATCTTCGTGACAACCGTGATCCTCCCCGTTCACGCGGATCGCAACCAACCGGTGGCCGAACCCTGTGGCGGCCGCCGCCACCGCCGCCGCCCGCGCGCGGTTCTTGTCGTCATCGCGCACCGAATCCTCCAGGTCGAGGACCACCATGTCGACCGCCAGCCCCCGTGCCTTTTCGATCGCGCGCGCATTCGCGGCGGGCAGGAACAGGGCGGTTCGGGGCGGTTGGCGGTGCGCGGTGCTCATGCCCGCGACCCTAACGCCGACTGGTTTCGCGCGCCACCATCTCGACTTCCCGGCCCGCCCGGTTAGGATGGGAAAACGGGAGGATCGCACGATGGACGGACTGATCGGCATATTGGGCATCTTGGTCTTGCTGGTGCTGTTTTACCTGTTCGCCAGCATCAAGATCGTGCGACAGGGCCACCACCACACGATCGAACATTTCGGCCGCTTCACCACCGTCGCGCGGCCGGGCTTCAACTTCTATCCCGCCTTTTTCTATCGCGTGGGCCGCCGCGTGAACATGATGGAGCAGTTGATCGACATTCCGGGTCAGGAAATCATCACCAAGGACAATGCGATGATCTCGACCGACGGGGTCGTGTTCTTCCAGGTGCTCGACGCGCCCAAGGCGGCGTATGAAGTCAGCGACCTGAACAACGCGCTGCTCAACCTGGTCACCACCAATCTTCGCACCGTCATGGGGTCGATGGACCTCGATGAAACGCTGTCGAAGCGCGACGAGATCAATGCGCGGCTGCTGAACACCGTCGATCATGCCACGACGCCCTGGGGCGTCAAGATCACGCGTGTCGAGATCAAGGACATCCGCCCGCCGCAGGACATCGTCAACGCCATGGCGCGCCAGATGAAGGCCGAGCGGGAGAAGCGCGCCAACATCCTGGAGGCAGAGGGCAGCCGCGCCAGCGAGATCCTGCGCGCCGAAGGGCAGAAGCAGGCCCGAATCCTGGAAGCAGAGGGTCGCCGCGAGTCGGCGTTCCGCGATTCCGAAGCCCGCGAACGCGCCGCGGAGGCGGAGGCAAAGGCGACCGCCTTGGTCAGCGAGGCGATCGAGCAGGGGTCGGGACAGGCCATCAATTATTTCATCGCGCAGAAATATGTCGAGGCGATCGGCAAATTCGCCACCAGTCCCAATGCCAAGACGGTGCTGTTCCCGGTCGAGGCGACGCAGTTGATCGGCACGCTGGGCGGCATCGGCGAACTGGCCAGGGAAGCGTTGGGCAGGAACGACACGCCGCCCCCGGCGAAGCCCGGCGTGTCGCCACCGGGGACACCCGGCGTTCCGATCGTGCGGGAGGGCTGATTTGCTCGACTGGCTGGCCGAACCCGGCGCGCTCTGGCTGTTCGCCGCTGCGATGCTGGCGGGGATCGAGCTGGCGGTGCCCGGTGTGTTCCTGGTGTTTCTGGCGGTGGCGGCGGCGATCACGGGCGTCTTCACCCTGTTGTTTCCCGACCTTGGCCTGGGCGGACAATTGGGCAGCTTTGCCGTCTGGTCGGCGGTGTCGGTCGCCATCGGGCGGCGCTGGTATGGCGGCGATGCGATCGTCAGCAGCGATCCGATGCTCAACGATCGTGCCGCGCGCATCGTCGGCGCGACCGTCGTGGCCGTCACCGACTTTGACGGCGGCACGGGACGCGTTCGCCTGGGCGACGGCGAATGGCCCGCACATGGTCCCGACATGCCCATCGGCACGCGCGCCCGTGTGACCGCGCTCGACGGACTGACCCTGATCGTCGAGCCGCTCAACCTTCCCCCCGTTTCGGAGTGAACTGAATGTCGTTTTCGCGTCGTGACCTGTTGAATGCCGCCGGTTCCGGTTTCGCCCTTGCCGCCCTGCCCGCACAGGCGCGGCAGGCGCCGGCGCGCGGCAATGCCGGTCCCGCGCTCGGCGCCATCGCCGAATCCTATCTGCGTCTGTCGCCCGAAAGCGCGACCGGCCTCGGCATCGACAGCGGGGCGCGGGCCGCGCTCAAATCGCAAATGACCGATCGGTCGGAGGCTGGCCGCGACAAGGAAGCGGCCTGGGTGCGCGCCGCGCTTGCCCGGCTCGACACGCTGAAGCCCGACGCGGAATCGCGCGTCGATGTCGAGGTCGCGCGCACCGCATACGCCACCGCGCGCGACGGCTTCGCCTTTCCTTATGGTGCGGTTGAGATCGGCGGCTGGCGCAACGGTCCCTATGTCGTCGCGCAGAATATGGGCGCCTATCTCGACGTGCCCAAGTTTCTGGATGCCACGCACAAGGTCGAAAGCGCCGCCGACGCCGACGCGTATCTGGCGCGACTGGATGCCTTTGCCGATCTGGTCGACGGCGAAACCGGCCGCCTGCGCGATGCACGGGGTCGCGGCATCGTCGCCTCGACCGTGCTGATGGACAAGACGCTGAAAAGCATCCGCCTGTCGAGCGAAGGCGCGCCAAGGGACTGGCTGGTCGTCACCTCGCTTGCCGGGCGAACGGGCAAGATTCCCGGCGACTGGGCCGCGCGCGCCGAAAAGATCGCCGCCAGCCGCGTCGCGCCCGCGCTGGAGCGCCAGATTGCCGAACTGGAGCAGCATGCCCGCGTCGCGACCCCCGATGCGGGCGTTTGGAAGTTCAGGGACGGCGATGCCTATTACGCCTGGACGCTGCGCGCATCGACCACCACGCGCATGACGCCGGACGAGGTTCACCAGATGGGCCGCGACGAACTGGCGCGGCTTCAGGCGGAAATGGACACGATCTTGAAATCGCTCGGTTATACGCAGGGCAGCGTCGGCGCGCGGATGATCGCGCTGGGAAAAGACCCGCGCTACACCTTTCCCGACAATGATACCGGCCGGGCACAGATCATGGCGATGATCCAGGACCGGCTGACCGACATCCGCGCCCGCCTGCCCCGCGCATTCGGCACGCTGGTCGATGGCCGGGTCGAGGTGCGCCGCATTTCCCCGGCGGAGGAAATCGGCGCGCCGGGCGCCTATGGCGGCGCGGGGTCAATCGACGGCAGCGTGCCGGGGCGGTTCTGGATCAACCTTCGCACCACTGACCTGCATACCAAATACAGCCTGCCGACGCTGACCTATCACGAATCGATTCCCGGCCATGTGTGGCAGGGCGAATATGCCCATAAACTGCCGCTGATCCGCACGTTGATGGGGTTTAACGCCTTTTCCGAAGGCTGGGCGCTTTATGCCGAGCAACTGGCGGGCGAACTGGGCGTGTATGACGACGATCTCGTCGGACGACTGGGCTATCTCCAGTCCATCGCCTTCCGCGCGTGCCGGCTGGTGGTCGATACCGGCCTGCACGCCAAGCGCTGGACGCGCGAACAGGCGATCCAGTGGTTCGCCGAAACCAACGGTTCAGGCATCGAGGAAGTGACGAGCGAGGTCGATCGTTACTGCGCCTGGCCGGGCCAGGCGTGCGGGTACAAGGTCGGCCACAGCGAGATCAACCGCCTGCGCGCCCGCGCGCAGCAGCGGCTGGGCGACCGCTATGACTTCCGTGGCTATAACGATCTGGTGGTGGGCGGCGGCGGCGTGCCGCTGACCGTGCTGGAGGGCAATGTCACACGCTGGGAAGCGTCACGCCGCACCTGATGCCGCGCCCGCCGGCATGTCCATCGCGACGCGCCGGCGCGGCAGCGCTTCGGGCATTTCGGCGCGGATATAAGCCAGCATCGCTTCGCGCACATCGCAACGCAGATCGAACGCCTGCCCCGCATCGCGCGCGGTGGCAAGAATCCGCACCTCGATCGCATCGGGCCTGGTATCGGTGACTTGCAGGACGAACGCGCGGCCGTCCCAGCGCGAATTGCTCTTCACCACGCCTTCGGCATGGGCGCGGAGCCGGTCGATATCGGCGGCGGGATCGAGCATCAGGAACACCGAACCCAGCAACTGGCTGGTATTGCGCGTCCAGTTCTGGAACGGTTTTTCAAGGAATTGCGACACCGGCACCACCAGCCGCCGCTCGTCCCAGATGGCGACGACGACATAGGTCAGGCGGATTTCCTCGATCCGTCCCCACTCCCCCTCGACGATCACCACATCGTCCAGTCGGATGGGTTCGGTGAACGCCATCTGCACGCCCGCGATCAGGTTTTTCAGCAGCGGCTGAGCGGCGGCGCCGGCCGCCAGGCCCGCCAGACCAGCGGATGCCATCAGCGTCACGCCGACAGCGCGGATACTGGGAATGCTGAGCAGCATTAGACAGATGGTGATAAAGCCGACCCCGAATACCGCGATCCGCACCAATATGGCGCTGCGCGTCCGCCGCCGGCGTGCGCGCAGATTGTCGGCGACGCTGATATCGGCATCCAGTTCGATCGACTTGCCCGTTGCCCGAATGACGCCGATCGCCAGCCAGCCGACCAGCAGCGGCACGATCAGCCCGGCGGCCTGTGTCCACACCGCATCGGCGGTGTCCGACAGGTCGAGAAAACGCCGCACCGTCGCCAGCGCGATCGCCACCGCAATCCAGCGCAGCGGCTTGCGCGCATGATCGACAAAGATATCGTCGCTCGACCCCGGCGTCCGCGCCGCCAGCCGGTCGAGGATCCGCATCCCCACGCCATGCACAATCAGGGCGATCAGGACCGACACGGCGACCACGCCGATGTCGAGCACGAATGCGGGCACTTGCTGACCCAGAAATGAGGCTTGCTGCATAAGCGAACAACGCATGGGGCGCGATGGGTTCCATAGGCCACGGCGGGTTGACGATCACGGCACCGCCCGGTATCGGCGCGCGTTCCGCACATGCGGCCCCTTCGTCTAGCGGTTAGGACGCGGCCCTCTCACGGCTGAAACGCGGGTTCGATTCCCGCAGGGGTCACCATCGTCAAGCGGAAATCGGCAGATTTCCCTCACTTTCGACGATGAGGCCGAATTCACCTCCACATTTCGTCCCACAATTAGTCCCGGCTTTGACGGAACGCAGTGGTATGCCTTGGCGCCTGCAATTGCGCCCTCGCCAATATGCGGGTTGAGCACGCCGCCAATTTCGGTCGGCTATTGGGCCGTGAGCCGCCTGTCCCGTTTGGGGTGGCGAGCATAGGATAGCTGCCGTTTCCGCGAAAGCTCATCTGATTACGCCAACGCCGCGCTCGTCGCGCAGCCGGCGACCAGCCGCCTGTTCGCCGCCGTGCCGACGCTGCTGGATGCGCAGGGCAACTCGAACCCGAAAGCATTCGCGCGGCTGACGCCCGAGCCCTATGCCTCGGCAACGCAGATCGGCGTCGACAACGCACTGATGCTGGCGGGCGCAGCGCGCGGGCCGAGCTTCGCGACGAGCGGCGAGGAGGTCCACGCCTATACCTTCGCGACGGTGATCGGTGGCTGGAACCGCCTGGGCGACGATGCCGCGCGCGGCGTATCGGCGCCGGACAGCCGCAGCTATGGCTTTCTGGGCGGGATCGGCGTTGGCGACAAGCGCTGGAACGCGGGCGCTTTCGGCGGCTATCTGAACAATCGCCAGTCGATCGACACCCTCGACGCCGCGACCCGGGCCGAGGGCTTCGTCGCGGGCGTCCAGGCGCGCTTTGCCGCCGACAACGGTTTCGGGGTCAACGCCGCGATCTTCTATACCGGCAGCAAGGCGCGGACCGGACGAAGCCTGGCCGGCGGGTTCGATGCACGTGGCCGCTACGATCTGGATAGCTGGGTGACCGACGTGTCGGTAAGCTACGGCGTCGACGTCATGTCCGACTTGGCCGTGCGTCCGCATGCGGGCCTGACCTATGTCCGCACGACCCGCGGCGACCTTGAGGAAGCGGGCGGCAGTCCGTTTGCGCTAACCGTGGCGCGTGATCGCCATGTGGCGGGCTTCGCCGATACGGGCATCCATTTCGGGCGCAGCGCCGCCTCGATCGCAGCGTTCCGGCCGTTCGTGTCGCTCGGTGCTCGCTATCAGATCGAGGGCCGGCGCGCGGACGCGCTCGCCGGCTATTCGGGCGCCGGCCTCGGCCTCGTCGCGGTCGGAGCGCAGCGGGCATCGCTTGTCGGGACGGTTGCCGCCGGTATCGACTGTCGCCTGACCGAGACGCTAGGCATCTTCGCTACCGCTGCATCGCAGACGGGCCGCGATGACCATCAGGAAACGGTGTCGGCGGGCGTGCGGATGCGCTTTTGACGTGTGGCGCGAGATCGGCGCTCTTGTGCGACCTTCTTTTGAAGAAAGGATTTAGCAACTGGTGTGATCGGTTAGCCTGTGGTTGGCCAGATCGGCCGGTCACCCCGGTTGCAGCCCAAGGGTGGGACTGCTGAGTTCGTCGCCATGCGATGGACATAGGGTCGAACGCTTCGGCAAGCAGCCCGGATCGCACGATCGCACATGAACAAACGAAAGACCTTTGCTTCCGTTAACTAATAGCGGACTTTAGAAACTCGGTCTGCGCAGGGGCTAACGTGCCTACCGGTCTCACGGATTT
>NZ_DATJLI010000170.1:0-34855 GCF_035490575.1 Sphingomonas sp.
GGTTGCGGCCTGGGCGCGGGCGCGGGTTCTGCCTTCGGCGTCTCGATCGGCGCTGCCGCCTTTGCCTCGGCGGCGTCGGCATTCGCCTTCACCGGGGAAGGGCGTGGCTTCAGGCCCAGGCGATGCGCCTTGCCGATCACCGCATTGCGGCTGATCCCGCCCAGATCCTCGGCGATCTGGCTGGCGGTCTTGCCCGATTCCCACATCCTGGTCAGGATGGCGATGCGTTCCTCGGTCCAGCTCATTCGTTCAAAATCCCGTTCATCAAACTATGCCTGTCGCCTTGCGGGCCTGGGACACAGCGACTAGTCGCTGCCACATGGCAAGCGAACCACTGCCCACCGACGACATGCTGCCCCCGCCCGGCGCGCCGGTGATTCGGAGCGTCAATTGGGGGGGCTTGCGCGCCCTCTATGTGAAGGAGGTGCGGCGCTTCTTCAAGGTGCAGCTCCAGACGATCTGGGCGCCGGCCGTCACGACGCTGTTGTATCTGGTGATCTTCACCGTGGCGCTGGGCGGATCGGGACGCATGGTGATGGGCGTGCCCTTTGCCCATTTCATTGCCCCCGGCCTCATCGTGATGGGAATGCTGCAGAACAGCTTTGCAAATGCCAGCTTCTCGTTGCTGGTGGGCAAGATCCAAGGGACGATCGTCGATTATCTGATGCCGCCCCTGTCGACGGGTGAGTTGCTGGCCGCGCTGGTCGGCGCGGCGGTGACGCGCGCGGCACTTGTCGGTGTTGCAGTGTGGCTGGCGATGGCGCTGTGGGGCGTCGATGTCTGGCCGCGCCATCCGATCGCGATCCTGTGGTTCGGGTTGATCGGCGCGGCAATGCTGGCGCTGGTCGGGATCATCACGTCGATGTGGGCCGAAAAATTCGACCATGCCGCCGCCATCACCAATTTCGTCATCGCGCCGCTGTCGCTGTTGTCGGGCACCTTCTATTCGGTCGATGCGCTCAGCCCAGCGTTCCGCGCGATCAGCCACGCCAATCCGTTTTTCTACATCATTTCGGGCTTTCGCTACGGCTTTCTGGAGCGCGCCGATTCGGACGTGACGTTGGGCGGTGGTATCCTGCTGGCGGTGACGGTCGCGCTGGCGTTGCTTTGCTATGCGCTGTTGCGGCGCGGATGGCGGATCAAGAGCTGACGGGGGGTCGCTTGACCCATGACCGCCGCCGGTCGTATCAGCATCTCCCATGGGCGGCCGTGAGCCGCCCTTTCGCGTTCCGGTCTTTCTCAATCCAGGAGTTGATCCCATGCCGATGCCAGCGCTCATGCCCGTTTACCCGCGGTGCGACGTGCGCCCGGTGCGAGGCGAGGGATGCTATCTGATCGGCGAACCCGGCGAGCGTTATCTGGACTTCGCCAGCGGCATCGCGGTCAACGCGCTGGGTCATGGCCATCCGCATCTGACGCGCGCGATCCAGGAACAGGCGGCAACGCTGATGCATGTGTCGAACCTCTATGGCTCGCCGCAGGGAGAGGCGCTGGCGCAGCGCATCGTCGACAACAGCTTTGCCGACACGGTGTTCTTCACCAATTCGGGCGCGGAGGCGGTCGAATGCGCGATCAAGACGGCGCGTCGCTATCATTACGTCAATGGCAATCCTGAGCGGCATACGCTCATCACTTTCGACACGGCCTTTCACGGCCGGACGCTCGGCGCGATTTCGGCGACCAATCAGGCGAAGATGCGCGACGGGTTCGAGCCGCTGCTGCCGGGTTTCGCCTATGCCACGTTCAACGACCTTGCCGGCGCGCTGGCGCTGATCGACCAGCACACCGCCGGTTTCCTGGTCGAGCCGGTGCAGGGTGAGGGCGGCATCCGTCCCGCCAGCGCCGAGTTCCTGAAAGGGTTGCGTCAGGCGTGCGACGAACACGGCCTGTTGCTGGTGCTGGACGAGGTGCAGTGCGGTTACGGCCGGACCGGCAAGTTTCTGGCGCACGAGCATTACGGCGTCCGTGCCGATATTGCGGCAGTGGCAAAGGGCATTGGCGGCGGCTTTCCGCTGGGCGCCTGCCTCGCGAGCGAGGAAGCGGCCAAGGGCATGGTGTTCGGCACGCATGGCTCCACCTATGGCGGCAATCCGCTGGCGATGGCGGCGGGGCAGGCGGTGCTCGACGTGATACTCGAACCCGGCTTCCTCGATCATGTGACCGCGATGGGCGACCGGCTGCGCCAGGGGCTGGAGCAGATGATTCCCAATCACGACCATTTGTTCGACAGCGTGCGCGGGCTGGGCTTGATGCTGGGCCTCAAGCTCAAGGAACCGGCGGTGTGCCGTGATTTCGTCGCGCATTGCCGCGACCATCACGGGTTGCTGACCGTCGCGGCGGGCGAGAATGTCGTTCGCATCCTGCCGCCGCTGGTTATCGAGGAATCGCATATCGGCGAGGCGATCGAAAAGCTGTCCGACGCCGCGCGGGCATTCGTGCCCGTGTCCGAGGATTGATCGCGATGCGCCATTTCCTGAACCTGTCCGATGCCGGACCCGATGGCTGCGCCGCGATCCTTGCCGATGCGCTGGATCGCAAGAAGGCGCGCAGCGGCTGGACCAAGGGGCGCGCCGATGCCGACGCGCCGCTGGCCGGCCATGTGCTGGCGATGATTTTCGAGAAGAACTCGACGCGCACCCGCGTCAGCTTCGACATGGCGATGCGCCAGCTTGGCGGTCAGGCGATGGTCATGGATGCGGGGACGATGCAGCTGGGCCGCGGCGAAACGGTGGCCGACACCGCGCGCGTCCTGTCGCGTTATGTCGACGGCATCATGATCCGCACCGACGATCATGCCAAGGTTGAGGAAATGGCGCATCACGCGACCGTGCCGGTCATCAACGGCCTGACGGATTTCTCGCACCCGTGTCAGATCATGGCGGATCTGCTCACGATCCTTGAAACCGGCAAGTCACTGCCGGGACTGAAGGTTGCCTGGCTGGGTGACGGCAACAACGTCCTGTCCTCGATCGTCGAGGCTGGCGGCATTTTCGGGTTCGACGTGGTGTCGGCGTGCCCGCAGGGGTTCCAGCCGTCAGAGGCGGTGCTGGCGCTGGGTCGCGGTCGCGCCCGCTGCGTCGCCGATCCGCGCGAAGCGGTGGACGGCGCCGACATCGTCATTACCGACACCTGGATCTCGATGGGGCAGGACCATGCCGAGGCCAAGCTGGCGGCGATGATGCCCTATCAGGTCGATGCCGCGCTGATGGCGCAGGCGAACAGCGATGCGCGGTTCCTGCACTGCCTGCCCGCGCACCGCGAAGAAGAAGTCACGAGCGAGGTGATAGACGGCCCCCAGTCGTTGATCTGGGACGAGGCCGAAAATCGCCTGCACGCGCAAAAGTCGATCCTGCGATGGTGTTTCGGTCAGATCGGCTGACGTTGCAATCGCGCGACCGCTGCCTATCTCGCTGCCTCGCAATCATTCCCGTTCGTCCCTGATCGATGCAGAGGATTCGGTTCCCTTTCCGCTGAGAACGGGGCGGACGGGGCCTTGTCCAGATCAGCCCGAACGGGATCGACCATGACCAGTCTGCCTGTGCCGCCCACCGACATCGACCGCGCGATCGGTTTCACGCTCCCCGACCGGAATGCGCGTGGCCGCATCGCGCGGCTGGGACCGGTGCTGGATGAAATCCTGTCGGCACATGCCTATCCACCTGCGATCGAGCAATTGCTGGCGGAGGCGTTAACGCTGGCCGCGCTACTTGGCTCGACGTTGAAGGATGCGGGCGGGCAATTGACGCTGCAGGCGCAGACCCAGGGCGGAATCGTCAACCTGATGGTCTGTGACTATAAGGGTGGCGAGCTGCGCGGTTATGTCCAGTTCGATGCCGATCGGCTGGCCGAACTGGGGGATGAACCGTCGTTGTTCGCGCTGTTCAACCAGGGCTATCTGGCGGTCACTTTCGATCAGGCGACCACAGGCGAGCGATATCAGGGAATCGTTCCGCTCGACGGTGCTTCGCTGGGACAGGCGGCGCAGGCCTATTTCATGCAGTCCGAGCAGATTCCCAGCCTCGTCACCCTGGGCACCCGGCGCAGCGCCGAGGGCCGGCTGGTCGCGGGCGGCCTGTTCCTGCAACACCTGCCCGAAGGAGAGGAGGGGCGTGAGCGGCTGCATGTGCGCGACGACGACCATCCCGAATGGGAACATGTCGAGGCGCTGGCATCCACCATGGGGCAGGACGAGCTTGCCGACCCGGCAATCCCGCTCGAAAACCTCGTCTGGCGCCTGTTCAACGAGGAACGGGAAGTGCGAACGCTGACCGGGGTCGAGTTGCAGCGCGGCTGCCGTTGCAGCGGGGACTATATCAGCTCGGTCCTTGCCCGATTCCCCGCCGATGAACGCGCGCACATGGCCGATGCAGACGGCGTCATCACCGTCGACTGCGCCTTTTGCGCGCGCAAGTTTCCGGTCGCGCTGGCGGATGTGACCGCAGGCTGAACCAGGGCTTGCAAAGCGGATCATTGCTTCCCACCTGATTAAATGAACGGTTGCGTTGGCGAATTAACGATGTTGACGCTGCCGGACGATCGGGGAGTGAGAAGATGAGATTGGCTGGCTGGCTGCGCCCCATATTGGGCGGCGCGGGGTTGCTGTGTGCAGGCGTGGCGGCGGCGGTGCCGGCACAGGCGCCCGGCCTGAAAGTGCTGTCCGCGATCGAGCCGGGCCGTTGGCAGCTTCGCGAGAAGGGCAGCGGGACGGAACGGACCGTGTGTGTCAGCGATCCGCGCATCCTGATCCAGCTTCACCATGGTGCAGCCCAATGTTCGCGCTTCGTCATCAATAACCTGCCATCGGCGGGGACGGTTCATTACACCTGTTCGGGCGCAGGCCATGGCCGCACGACCCTGTCGGTCGAAACGCCGCGACTGGTGCAGATCAATACGCAGGGGCTGGCCAATGGCCTGCCGTTCCAGAGCGAGATCGAGGCGCGGCGACTGGGCGGTTGCTGACGTTGCCCGCACGTTCAGCAAAGGTTTAGGTGATCGCCGCTATAACGTTGAAACACCTCGAAAGAGGTATGCTCCCTGGCTGAAATGCCGAAACCAACTGGGCCGCTCCGTCTGCCGGAGCGGCCCTTTGTTGTGACGCGCGCGTTGGCGCGCTATGGGCCGCCATATGCCGGGCGACGATGCGCCGGGCGTTTTTCCATTTTCAGAGACATGATTGCCGATGACCCAACAGCCGCTTGCCGTCGCCCTGATTTCCGGTGGCCTCGATTCGATGGTTGCTGCCGCCAGCGCGCGCGAAGCGGGCTTTCGGTTGCTGGCGCTGTCGGTCGATTATAATCAGCGGCATCAGGTCGAACTGGCGGCGGCCGGCCGGATCGCTCGCGAATTGGGGGCGGAGCGGCATGTCGTTCTGCCGCTGGACCTCTCGGCGTTCGGCGGATCGGCGCTGACCGCCGATATCGACGTGCCCAAGGGCGGCGTCGGCAGCGATATTCCGGTCACTTATGTGCCCGCGCGCAACACCATCTTTCTCAGCCTGGCGCTGGGGTGGGCGGAGGCGGCGGGCGCGCGCGATCTGTTCATCGGCGTCAACGCGCTCGATTATTCGGGCTATCCCGATTGCCGACCCGAATTCATCGCCGCGTTCGAGGGACTGGCCGAACTGGCGACCAAGGCCGGGGTCGAGGGATACCCATTCCGTATCCACGCCCCGCTGCAACACATGACCAAGGCCGATATCGCACGCGAAGCCGCGCGGCTGGGGCTGGACGCGGGCATGAGTTGGTCCTGTTACGACCCGACGCCCGGCGGCCTGCATTGCGGACTGTGCGACAGTTGCCGGTTGCGGATGAAGGGGTTCGAGGAAGCCGGGCTGGCTGATCCCACGGCCTATGCGACCCGCGCATGAGCTATGCCGTCAAGGAATTGTTCCTGACCTTGCAGGGCGAGGGGTTTCACGCCGGTCGCCGCGCGGTGTTCGTGCGCTTTGCCGGGTGTAATTTGTGGTCGGGGCGCGAAGTCGATCGTGCGAGTGCGATCTGCCGTTTCTGCGACACCGATTTCGTCGGGATGGACGGTGACGGCGGCGGTCGGTTCGAAGATGGGGCCGCGCTGGCCGCCGCCGTCGAAGCGGCATGGGGCACGGGCGAATCCGAACGCTTCGTCGTGCTGACCGGCGGCGAACCGATGTTGCAGGTGGATGATGGGCTGGTCGACGCGCTGCACGCTGCGCGGTTCACGATCGCGATCGAAAGCAACGGCACGCTTGCCGTGCATCCGGGCATCGACTGGATTTGCATCAGCCCCAAGGCCGGCAGCACGGTCGTGCAGCGGCGTGGCGATGAGATGAAGCTCGTCTGGCCGCAACCCGGCAGCGACATCGACGCGATCGAGGACTGGGATTTCCGCCACTTCCTGATCCAGCCAATGGACGACGCGCGTGGGCGCGAAAACTGGGATGCGGCGATCGCGCTGGCGATGGCACGGCCACGCTGGCGGTTGTCGTTGCAGACGCACAAACTGCTCGGCCTTCGCTGAGGCGCGATGCATATCCTGTCGCCCGCGATTGTGCTGTCGGTCCGGGCGCACGGCGAACATGGCGCGGTCGCGCGCGCGCTGACGCCCGAGGACGGGGTTCAGCCGGGCTATGTCCGGGGCGGCCGGTCGCGGGCGCTGCGGCCCGTGTTGCAACCGGGCAACCGCGTGCGTGGCGAATGGCGTGCGCGCACCGACAGTCAGCTTGCGGCGCTGACCGTCGAACTGGTCGAAAGCTGCGCGCCACTTTACACCGAACCGCTGCCTGCCGCCGCGATCGAATGGGTCAGCGCGCTGACGGTCACGACGTTGCCCGAAGGCCAGCCCTATCGCACGCTTTACGATGCGCTGGGCGCGATGATCGCCGCGGTGGCGGCGGCCCCGGCGGCGCGTGGCTGGGCCGGACTGGTCGCGCGATATGAATTGCTGGTGCTGGCCGAACTGGGCTTTGGCCTCGCCCTCGATGTCTGCGTCGTGACGGGCGCGCGCGTTGACCTGTCCTTTGTCAGCCCGCGCAGCGGCGGCGCGGTCAGCCGCATGGCGGCAAACGGGTATGAGGCGCGGTTGATGCCGCTGCCGCCCTTCCTCGCAAATGGTGGGGAGGCGCCCGACTGGCCGTCGATCTTTGACGCATTCGCCGTCACTGGTCATTTCATCGAACGCGATCTGATGACCGGGCGAGCGGCGGAGGCGCTGGCCGGGCGTGAACGGCTGCTCGAACGGTTGCGGCGCGCTGCGGGCTGGGGCATGGGCAGCGGCGCATAAGGGAGGGTTTCATGCCGCATCTGATCGCCGTGTTGCCGGGGGACGGCATCGGTCCCGAAGTCACCGCTGCCGCACGCCGCGTGCTGGAAACGCTGGAACTGGACCTGGTGTTCGAGGAAGCGCCGGTCGGCGGCAAGGCCTATGATACGGCGGGCCATCCGCTGCCCGTGGCGACGCTCGATCTGGCGCGCCGGTCGGATGCGATCCTGTTCGGTGCGGTCGGCGATACGCGCTATGACGGGCTGGAACGTGCGCTGCGGCCCGAACAGGCGATCCTGGGGCTTCGCAAGGAATTGGGTCTATTCGCCAATCTGCGCCCCGCGCGGCTGTTCAAGGGGCTGGAGGACGCGTCGGCCCTGCGCCCAGAAATCGCCGCCACCATCGACCTCGTGATCGTGCGTGAGTTGACCGGTGATGTCTATTTCGGCCTCAAGTCGCGCGGCACCACAGCTGAGGGATTGCGGGAAGGCCGCGACCTCATGCGCTATGACGAGGCGGAAGTTGCGCGGATCGCCCGCGTCGGTTTCCAGACTGCCCGCACGCGGCAGGGGCGGCTGTGTTCGGTCGACAAGGCCAATGTCCTTGAAACCTCGCAACTGTGGCGCGATGTCGTGATCGAGGTGTCAGCGGAATATCCCGACGTGGCGCTGACCCATATGTATGTCGACAATGCCGCAATGCAGATGGTGCGCGATCCCGGCCAGTTCGACGTGATCGTAACGGGCAACCTGTTCGGCGACATCCTGTCGGATCAGGCATCGATGTGCGCGGGGTCGATCGGGATGCTGCCATCGGCGGCACTGGGTGCCACGGGCCGAGGGCTTTACGAGCCAATTCATGGTTCGGCCCCCGATATTGCCGGTCAGGGCAAGGCAAACCCGTGTGCGGCGATCCTGTCGGCGGCGATGCTGTTGCGCCATTCGCTGAACCTGGGCGAGCCGGCCGACCGGATCGAGGTTGCGGTAGGGCGCGCGATTGCCGATGGCGCGCGTACCGCCGATCTGGGCGGCGACTTGTCGACCGATGCCATGACCGACCGCATTCTCGCCACGCTGTAAGGGCGGACGGGGCGTTCGGCGTCGCCCCGTTAGAGGTCGACGCCCGCGGCGATCGCTTCCAGCTTGCGGATGCGTTCCTTGAGGTCGGCAATCTCGATCCGTTGCGTTGCCGACGGGCCGGGAACGCTGTCCGATGCGGGGCCGGTCGCGGCGTTGAGTTGCTGGCGCTTGAGCGACAGCCAGCCGCGCCATGCCGTCAGCAGCCCGGTCGTCACCATCGCCAGCGCGACCAGCGCAGCGGCAGCCATCGTCAGATAGAATTGGGGGTCATGCATCGCTGCCTCTCCCATCGAATATGCGGGCGCCAGCATCAGGCGCGGTTGTCGTCGCGCAGCCGCGCGATTTCACGGTCCAACCGCACACTGTCCTCGCTGTCGGTAACGACGCGCTCCAGCACGGCGACGCGTTCTTTCAGGATGCGAATCTCGTCCCGCATCCGCACGGCGTCCGGGTGATCGGCGGCGGGGTGATCTCCCTGGGCCTTGACCCTGGCCTGCACGACCTTGCCGATCGTCACCAGCGCCACGATTGCGACAACCATCGAAAACGGGTCCATCACTTCCTCCCTTGCCGTCTGTTTTCGTTCAGTTGAGCGGTTCGACGCGCAATCGCTCGATCTCGTCCGCGACGGCGATGCCGCGATCGGTTGCGATGCGCTCAAGCACTTGGACACGCTGTTCCAGCCGTTCGACATGCGCCGCATATTGCGCGGCCCGTTCCGCCGTCTGTGCGTTCAGCGCCGTCGTCATCGCTTCCTTGTGCTTCAGCCACCGCTTGAACATGTCGTTGCCGACGCCCGCTATCACGGGAATGCCAACGACGATGGCAAAGAATGCGATCATGTTCAGGTCCATTGCCGATACTCCGTTCAGTTGGCCCGGCCGCGCAGCTGCTCGATCTCGCGGTCCAGCGCATGGGCGCCGTCGGTGACGATCCGCTCGACATTGGCGAGCCGGTCCTTGATCGAGCCGAGCTCGGCGCGGAGCTGGGCGTTTTCCTGGCTCAGCAGCTTGATGCGCTCCATCGCCTCGTCATTGCGCTTGGGATAGATGGCCTGGCCCCAGGTGCCCTCGAGCGGATAGCCGTTCTTGACGCGCAGCCAGGTGGTGAACATCCAGGCAAAGATGCTCAGGCCGCCGATGAACAGGCCCGCCCCGATCATCCAGGGCAGATTGGGTATGATGATATTCTCAGCCATGTGACGGTCCTTCCTCAGCGCAGTGCGTCGATGTCGCGGTTCAGCCGTTCGGCGGGATCGGTGGCGATGCGTTCCAGCACCGCAATCCGCTCCTCCAGCCGCCCGATCTGGCCGGTCAGCCGCTCATTCTCGGTCGTCAGCAGCGCGATCTTGCGTTCGGCATCGGGACCGGCGCCCTTGTGCACCGTCTCGCCATTGTCGTCGGTCATGGGATAACCGTGCTTGGCGCGAAGCCAGTTGGTAAATGCCCATGTCCCCATCGACAGCGCGATGATTGCCAGAATGAAGGCCTCTCTACCCCAACCCATATATTCCTCCCTTACCTTTGTGACGGTCAGCGCAGACGGTCGATCTCTTCGGCCAGACGATTGTTGCGCCCGACATAGAAGCTTTCGATCTCAGCCAGGCGGCGGTCGATGTCGCGGAATTTCGAACGGACCTCGGCGGTCGAGCGCTTGGGGTTGGAGCGGACGCGCTGCCAGAACTTTTCGTCCTCGGGGCTGTCATACAGGCCATAGGGTTTGGCCGGCGCCATCCAGGCAATCATGAAATAGGCGACCAAAGTCCAGGGAAAGCCCCCCAGCAGTGTCAGCATGACCGCGCCGACACGGACCCATATGACATCGACACCGGTATAATCCGCGATGCCGGCGCAGACGCCCATCCATTTGCCGTTCTGCTTGTCGACATACAGCTTTGTGCGGCTGGCAGACATCTCAGTTCCTCCGTGCGAAATCATAATCGGACCGGTCGTCGCTGCGCGTGCGGGGCGCGTCGGGGCGGAAGTCCGGGTTGTCGGCGGCGACGATCCGTTCAATCGTCTCAAGTCGTTCATCAAGGCGGCGGGCGAGGTGGTGCAGCTCGTCGAGCAGCTTCTCGTCCTCGCCGGTCATGGTCGGCGCCTGTTTCCACTTCGTCATATAGTGGAGAATGATCCAGGGCATTCCGACGAACAGGATGCCGCAGATCATGATGGGCAGGAAAACATCCTCCATCGGATCAGCCTTCCTTGTTCAGGCGCGCCTTGAGCGCGGCCAGTTCGGCGTCGACCTTTTCGGAGGATTTCAGCTCGGCGATTTCCTCTTCCAGCGTCTTGGCGCCGCCCATTCCGGCGGCATCGGCGCGGCCCTCGGCCATGTCCACGCGGCGCTCCAGCGTGTCGAAGCGCGAAAAGGCGTCGGCCACGCGCTCACCGGCATACATCTCGCGCAGGCGATAGCGGTTTTCGGCGCTTTCCAGACGGGTCGCGATCGAGTTCTGGCGCGCGCGCGCCTCGCGCAGCTTGTTCTGCAGCTTGGCGATATCGGCTTCTGACGCCTTGAGCGCATCGTCCAGCACCGCGATCTCGGCCTTGAGCTGTTCGGCCATGTCGGCGGCCTTCTGGCGCTCGACCAGCGCGGCCTTGGCCAGATCCTCACGGTCCTTGGACAGCGCCAGTTCGGCCTTTTCGGTCCAGCTTTCCTGAAGCTTTTCCAGCTTGGCGATGTGGCGGCGCATTTCCTTCTGGTCGGCGATCGTGCGAGCAGCCGACGCGCGCACCTCGACCAGCGTTTCCTCCATTTCCATGATGATCATGCGGATCATCTTTGCGGGGTCCTCCGCCTTGTCGAGCAGATCGGTGACGTTGGCGGCGATGATGTCCCGCGTTCTGGAGAAGATACCCATGAACAAAACTCCTTGGTGCGAAAGTTGAAAAAGCCGGGGCGGGGATTGGGGGCCGCCCGCCCCGGACAGGGACCGGTCAGCGCAAGACCGACCGGCGGGAACGACGTGAGGTAATGTGGCGCTGATAATCGAACATTGGCGATATCTCCCAGACCTTGGCAGCAAATGCGCCACGTCGACCGTGGTTGCGGAATGCTTTGCAGGTGTCGTGCCAATTTCCAACCAAAGGCGGCGGCACGACAAAAATCATGCTTCGCTGGAAATGCGTTGCCAAGACTTGGTAAAATCCGCCACAAGCCGGGACATGGAGCGCACCGCACCCGTTATCGGCCAATCCACCGCTTTTCTCGATGCGCTGGAACGCGCCAGCCGGGCGGCGCCGCTTGATCGGCCGGTGCTGGTCATCGGGGAGCGGGGAACCGGCAAGGAACTGGTTGCCGAGCGGCTCCATCGCCTGAGCGGGCGATGGGACCAGCCGCTGGTCGTCATGAACTGTGCGGCGCTGCCCGAAACGCTGATCGAGGCCGAGTTGTTCGGCCACGAAGCCGGCGCGTTCACCGGCGCGCAAAAGGGGCGGGCGGGCCGGTTCGAGGAGGCGCATCGCGGCACGCTGTTCCTGGACGAACTGGGCACGCTGTCGATGGCGGCGCAGGACCGGCTGCTGCGCGCCGTCGAATATGGGGAGATCACCCGCATCGGCTCGTCACGACCGCTGCGCGTCGATGTGCGGATCGTGGCCGCGACCAACGAACATCTGCCCGACCGCGTTGTGCAGGGCAATTTTCGCGCCGACCTGCTCGACCGGCTGTGTTTCGAGGTGGTGACATTGCCCCCGCTGCGGTCCCGCGCGGGCGATATCATGGTGCTGGCGGACCATTTCGGCCGGCGCATGGCGTCCGAACTGGGTCGGGATCGCTGGACCGGATTCGGGCCGGAGGCGACCGAGATGCTGGAGAATCACCGCTGGCCGGGGAATGTCCGCGAACTCCGCAACGTGGTCGAGCGAGCCGTCTATCGCTGGGAGCGCGAAGGACCGGTCGACATGATCCAGATCGATCCGTTCGATTCGCCCTGGCGGCCGGGCGCGAGCGGCGGTTTCGCCACCTCTGCCATCGCCGGCGAGGAGCAGGCAACGGAAACCGCCTCGGCGCCCGCGCCGTCCGAGCCGCCGATCGAGGGCGATTTCCGCACCCGCGTTTCGACCTACGAACGCCGCCTGCTGACGCGTGCGATGGCCGAACATCGCTATAATCAGCGCGCCACGGCCGAAGCGCTGGGCCTGACCTATGACCAGTTGCGCCACGCCCTGCGGAAACACGGGCTGCTTTCGGGTTGAGCGGACTATGCTTGCGCGCCGATTGCGATAGGGTGCACGCCGGACGGCGCGGGCAGCGATGCGCGCTGCCATGCATGATAATGACGGGCGGGTAAGTGGCGGAAAAGAAAAAGGGGTTCGCGCTGTTCCGGGCGGCGCTCACCAATCGCAAGACGGCGGCGATGCTGATGCTGGGTTTTGCGTCGGGCCTGCCGTTCGTGTTGCTGATCGGCACGCTGAATGCGTGGCTGGGTGAGTTGAAGATCAGCCTTGCGACGATCGGCGTGCTTTCGTGGATCGGCCTTGCCTATGCCTTCAAGTTCCTGTGGTCGCCGGTGGTCGACCGTTTGCGGCTGCCGCTGATCGGGGGGCTGGGTCGGCGCCGCTCGTGGCTGGTGCTGTGTCAGGGCGCGCTGGCGCTGTCGCTGTGGGGACTGGCCGGGACCGATCCGGTCACGGCGATCGGCAGTTTCGCGGGGATCGCCGTGCTGGCCGCATTCCTTTCGGCAACGCAGGATGTCGTGATCGATGCGTGGCGGATCGAGATTGCCGATGAAAGCGCGACGGTCGAGTTTCTGTCGGCGGTCTATCAACTGGGCAACCGGCTGTCGGCGCTGACCGGCGGTGCACTGGCGCTGGTATTGGCGGCGCGGCTCGACTGGCCGACTGTTTATACCGGGTTCGGCTTTGCGATGCTGGTTGCGGTGGCGGCGACCCTGTTCCTGCCCGAAGCGCGGATGGATGCCGACGATGCCGCCCATCCGCTGTCGGGCCATGCCGTGCCCGATCGCGGCAAGCGGATGCTGGCGCTGGCGATCGTCGCGACATGCTGGGGCTGGGCGATATTGGTGCTGGGCAGCTTCATGGTTTCCGCGCTTCAGCCACCCGTGCCCGGCGTGCCGGGACCATCGGCTGGCGATTTCACGCGGATGCAGGGACCGTGGATCATCATCGCGACGGTCATCATCCCCGCGCTGGTCGCCGCGTGGACCCGCCGCCTGCCGCAACATGCCGGCGATGGTGAGGCGATGGGCGGCGCGCGCGCGGCGGCCGATCATTGCTACCGCGCGCTGATCCTGCCGCTGGCGGAAATCGTCGACCGGCTGAAATGGGGCGCGATCCTGGTGCTGGCGCTGATCCTGCTCTATCGCATCGCCGATTCGATCTGGGCGCCGTTCGCCTTTCCCTTCTATCTCGATTTTCTCGGCTATTCGAACGACGAAGTGGCCTTTGCATCCAAGCTGTTCGGCGTGTGGATGACGATCGCGGGCGTGGCGCTGGGCGGTTACATGCTGGCGGCTTGGGGGCGGATGCCCACGTTGGTCGCGGGCGGCGCGGTGGCGGCGCTGTCGAACCTGCTTTATGCCGATCTGGCGCTGGGCGGGCCGGCGATCGACGGGTTCATGCACCTGGTGGCGCTCGACCGGTTGGGCGTCGAGCCGCGCATGATGCGCCTGTTGGTCGCGATATGCGGAGAGAACATCGCCGGCGGCCTCGCCGGGACGGCGTTCGTCGCCTACATCTCCTCGATCACGGCGCGTGAATATAGCGCGGTGCAATATGCGCTGTTGTCCTCGATGACCTTTCTGGTCGGCGCGCTGGGTCGCGCCGCGACGGGCGAGGCGATCGACAAGGTCGGCTATGCCACCGTTTTCTATGTCACCGCCGCTCTGGGCGGGGTCGCGGTGCTGCTGGTGCTGGCCGAATGGTGGCGCGGCGCGGCGCGCGGTCCCCGGCGCGCGCAGGAGCCGGAAGTCAGTCCCGCCTGAGCGGCAGGCCCAGGTCGTTGAAGGCGGCCACCACGCATTGCGCGGCGCACGCGATGCCGGCTGCGTCCCGCACGCCGATCAGGTCGGCCAGCAAAAAGGCCGACCGCCGCGGGTTTTCCTCGATTCCGCGCAGGGCGTCGACCAATGTCGCCTCGGCCGCGGTCATGCGCGGGCAGCACCATGGTGCGATCTGGATCGGCCGCGCTGCCCGCAGCGACATTTCGTGCATCAGCGTCCGCAGCAGCAGCAGCGGACGACGAAAATCGACGCCGAATGCGGTCATGAACGCGTGCGATGCAGCCGCATCCTGAAGGCCCTGCGCCCCCATCTGGCGGATGCCGAACAGGATCAGCCGCGCCGCCGGATCGCTGGGTTGCAGGTGCGGCAATGTGGTCGAAAGCGTGTCGAGGGTAGGGGGCAAGGCGAGTCTCCCGCTTGGCTGGGGAGCACTCTCAAGGATCAGTTATTGCAAGTCAATATCAACTGACGGTCATTGCGGCAGTTCGTCGTTCGCACGCAGCACCTCACCCGCCAGATAGAGCGAACCAAGCACCAGTGCGTCGACCGGCGCACCGGACGCGGCCAGCGCGGCCAGCGCGGCGGGCACATCGGCGGCGGACTCCGCAACCAGCCCCCCGTTCCGCGCCAGTCCGGCGAGCATATCCGGCGGATGACAGGCGTGACCGGGGACCGGCACCGCCAGGACTTGTTCGATATGCGGCGCAATCGCGTCGATGATCCCGGCGGCATCCTTGTTCGCCAGCACGCCCAGGATCAGGGCGGGCTTTTCAGGCTGCATCGCCAGCCAGTCGGCGGCGGCCTGTGCGGCGTTGAGATTATGCGCGCCGTCGATCACGATCCGGCTTCCGGCCGGCAATGCCGCGGTCAGCGGCCCGGCGCCCAGCAACTGCATCCGCGCGGGCCAACGCACCGATCGGGCGGCGGACGCGATAGCTTCAGGCGAAACCGGCAGGTGATGCTGGACACGCAGCATCATCGCCGCCAGCGCCAGATTCTCGTGCTGATGGACACCGGGCATCGACGGCAACGGCAGTTCGATGCGCCCCGCGTCGTCGTTCAGGATCAACCGGCCGTCCGACCGTTCGAAACGCCATTCGGCACCCTGCCGTTTCAACACCGCGCCGGTTGCACTCGCGACATGTTCGATCGCGCTCATGCACGGGTCGGGTTGATCGAGCGTCACCAGCGGAACACCGTTGCGCGCAATCCCGGCCTTTTCGGCGGCGATGGCTTCGATCGTGTCGCCCAGAAACACCTGATGGTCGATGCCCAGTCGAGCGATCCCTCCGACCAGCGATGTGGGGATCACGTTGGTGGCGTCCAGCCGCCCGCCAAGCCCCACTTCGATCACGCAGGCATCGGCGGGTGCGCGCGCGAAAGCGAGAAAGGCGACCGCCGTCGTGACTTCGAAAAAACTGGCGCCGATATCGCCACCGGCGTCCAGCACCTCTGCCAGCAGGCGGCCCAGCATGTCATCGTCGATCAACGTCCCGGCGATGCGGATACGCTCGTTGAACCGCACCAGATGCGGGCTGGTATAGGCATGGACGCGGTATCCCTCCGCTTCCAGCGCGCCGCGCAGGAACGCGCAGGTCGAACCCTTGCCGTTGGTCCCGGCGACATGGAGAACGGGCGGCAGCGCCCGATGCGGATCGCCGACCCGGTCGAGCAGCCGCGTGATGCGGTGCAGCCCCAATATGTCCGCGCCCGGACCCAACACGGCCAGCCGGTCGAGCTGGCGCTGAACGAACGGATCGCTCGATCTTGCATGGTCCATCGGCGTGGCGCTCAGGCAGCCGCCCGGTCGTGGGTCAGATAATCGATCAGGCTGGCCAGCGTCGCGCGCAGTTCCTTGCGCTCCACCACCATATCGATCAGCCCGTGGTCTCGGTAATATTCGCTGGTCTGGAAGTTTTCGGGCAGCTTTTCGCGGATCGTCTGTTCGATCACGCGGCGCCCCGTAAAGGCCAGCGTCGCCTTCGGCTCGGCGATCTGCACGTCGCCCAGCATGGCATAGGCCGCCATGACGCCGCCCGATGTCGGATCGGTCAGCACGACGATATAGGGCAGGCCCGCATCGTGCAGCATTTCGATCGCGACGGTGGTGCGCGGCATCTGCATCAGGCTGAGAATGCCCTCCTGCATTCGCGCGCCGCCGGATGCGGTGAACACGATGAAGGGCGCGTGCGCCGCAATTGCCGCCTCGACGCCCGCGATAAAGCCCTCACCCACGGCCTGACCCATTGATCCGCCCATGAAGGCGAAGTTCTGAACGCCCACCACGGCGCGGCGACCCTCGATCAGGCCGCGTGCCGAAATGAACGCGTCCTGGTCGCCGGTATCGGCGCGCGCGGCCTTCAACCGGGCGACATAGGGCTTGGAATCTCGGAATTTGAGCGGGTCGTCGGCGACGCGCGGCGCGGGCAGGGACTTGCAGGTGCCTTCATCGAACAGATGCTCGAACCGCGCCTTCGGCCCGATGCGGCCGTGATGGTCACACAGCGGACAGACCGACAGATTTTCCTCATATTCGCGCGTGAACACCATCTGTCCGCATCCCTTGCACTTGTGCCAGAGATTGTCGGGCGTCTCCCGCGAAGGGACGACGGAAGCGAGCGCGTTGCGGACGCGGTTGAGCCAGCTCATGCAGGAATCCTGGAATTGACGATCGCTCCGCTGAGCGACCGGATATAGTCGGTGACATGGGGCGCAGCGGCGGCGCCGTGCTGCGCCACGATCTCGACGATGGCGGAACCGACGACAACGCCGTCAGCGACGCGCGCGATCGCCGCTGCCTGTTCGGGCGTGCGGACGCCGAAGCCGACAGCGATGGGCAGGTCGGTCGAGCCTTTCAATCGTGCAACGGCTTCCTCGATCGATGCTTGCGCTGCCTGTTGCAGCCCAGTGATGCCCGCGACCGAGACATAGTAGACAAAGCCCGATGCACCATCGAGCACGGCGGGCAGGCGCGCGACATCGGTGGTCGGCGTCGCCAGCCGGATCGGTGCGATCCCGGCATCGCGCAGCGCCGGGCCGAGCGCATCGTCCTCCTCCGGCGGCACGTCGACACAGATGACGCCGTCGACGCCCGCTTTCGCAATCGCGTCGGCAAACCAGTCCGGGCCGCGGCGCAGCATCGGATTGGCATAGCCCATCAGAACCAGTGGCACGTCCGGGTGGCGTTGCCGAAAGCCGGTCGCGATCGACAGGATGTCGGCGGTGCGCGTGCCTGCCGCCAGACTACGGATATTGGCCGCCTGGATCGCCGGGCCATCGGCCATCGGGTCGGTGAACGGCATACCCAGTTCGATCACATCGGCCCCGCCCGCGACCAGCGCGTCGAGGATCGCCGGGGTCGCGTCCGGCGTCGGATCGCCCGCCGTCACGAACGCAACCAGCGCGGGCGCGTCCTTGGCAAAGGCAGCGGCGATGCGGCTCATATCGCCACCCCCAGCGCGTCGGCGACGGTGAAGATGTCCTTGTCACCGCGCCCGCACAGATTGGCGAGGATGATCGTATCGCGCGGCATTTCGCGTGCGCGCTTGGCGACGGCTGCGATCGCGTGGCTCGGCTCCAGCGCGGGAATGATGCCCTCGGTCCGGCAGAGAAGCTGGAATGCGTCGAGCGCCTCGTCATCGGTGATCGCCGTATATTCGACGCGGCCGATTTCCTTCAGCCACGAATGTTCAGGGCCGATCCCCGGATAATCGAGGCCGGCGGAGATCGAATGCGCCTCCGCGATCTGGCCGTCCTCGTCCTGCAGCAGATAGGTCTTGTTGCCGTGCAGGACGCCCGGCGCGCCACCGGCCAGGCTGGCGGCGTGGAGCTTGTCCAGGCCGTGTCCCGCCGCTTCCACGCCCAGCATCTTCACGTCGGCATCGTCGAGGAACGGGTGGAACAACCCGATTGCGTTCGATCCGCCGCCGATCGCGGCCACCAGTATGTCGGGCAGCCGGCCGGTGCGCGACAGAATCTGTTCGCGCGCCTCCTTGCCGATCACGCTTTGAAAATCGCGGACGAGTTCGGGATAGGGGTGCGGCCCGGCGGCGGTGCCGATGATGTAGAAGGTGTCGTGGACATTGGCGACCCAATCGCGCAGTGCCTCGTTCATCGCGTCCTTGAGCGTCGCGGCACCGCTGGCGACCGGGCGCACTTCGGCCCCGAGCAGCTTCATGCGGAACACGTTGGGCTGCTGCCGCTCGACATCCTTGGCGCCCATGAAGATCGTGCAGGGCAGGCCGAAGCGCGCGCACACGGTGGCGGTCGCCACGCCGTGCTGGCCCGCGCCGGTCTCCGCAATGATGCGCGTCTTGCCCATGCGGATCGCCAGCAGGATCTGGCCGATGCAATTGTTGATCTTGTGCGCGCCGGTGTGATTGAGTTCGTCGCGCTTGAACCAGACCTGTGCGCCCATGCCGGGTTCCGCGCTCTCGCGCAGCGCGTCGGTCAGCCGTTCGGCATAATAAAGCGGGCTGGGCCGGCCGACATAATGTTCGAGCAGATCCTCGAACTGGGCGGCAAAGGCGGGGTCGAGCCTAGCCGCGCGATATTCGCGCTCGAGGTCGAGGATCAGCGGCATCAGCGTTTCGGCGACATAGCGGCCGCCGAACTGGCCGAAATGTCCGCGTTCGTCGGGCTGCTGGCGCAAGCTGTTGGGCTGCGCGGCGGTGGCGTTTTCAGGGGCAATCATCGTGCCCGCGCTTTAGCACAGGCGCGGGCGAGGGGAAGCCCGTCGCTCAGCCTTGCGCTACGGCCGAAAGGAACGCGGCGATGCGCGCGGGGTCCTTGATGCCGGGGGCGCTTTCGACGCCCGACGACACGTCGACGATCGGCGCGCCGGTGCGGCGAATGGCCTCCGCTACATTCGCGGCATCCAGCCCACCCGACAAGGCCCAGGGAGCGGGGTGGGCAAAACCCGACAACAGGCTCCAGTCGAACCGCATGCCCATGCCGCCGGGCAGTGCCGCGCCGTCCGGCGTCTTGGCGTCATACAGGATGCGGTCGGCAAGCCCCGAAAGGGCGCGCGCATCGTCCAGATCGGCGCGCGTCTTGACCGCGACCGCCACCCATACCGGCAATGAACGGCGCGCGCGAATGGCGGCAATGCGCGCCGGTGCGGTCTTGTGCAGTTGCAGCACGTCGAGACGCCCGGACGCGATCGCCGCGTCGAGCAGCGCGTCGTCGGGGTCGACGAAAACGCCCACGCGCTGGACATGCGGCGGCACCTGCACCGCCAGCGAAGCCGCGCGATCAAGGGACAGGTTTCGCGGCGACGGCGCAAAGAACACCAGCCCTACATGACTGGCACCGCCGCCGATCGCTGCATCGAGCGTATCGGGCGTCGACAACCCGCAAATCTTGGCGCTGGTCACTATATTTTTCCACCCGTCTTGCTGCGTTGCGGCAATCTGTTCATCCCATGGTTAGCTTCACCGCGTTATCCCGGCGCGCAGGAGGTTGTGATGAGCAAAATGCAGGCTTTTCTTCGTTCACGCTCGCGCGCCGGGCTGGTCACGATGCTGGTGGCGAGCGGCATTGCCGTTCTGTTGCTGGGTGCGGCAATCGGCGAAACGCTCTCGGGCTTCGCCGCCGCGGTCTGATCCCGGTTTTAGAGCGTTGCTTCGATTGCGCGGGCGGCGGCGTCAGGGTCATCAGCCTGGGTGATCGGTCGACCGATAACCAGGATCGACGCACCCGAATCGAGCGCCGCGCGCGGTGTCACGACCCGTTTCTGATCGCCCACGGCCCCTTGCGACGGGCGCACGCCGGGCACGACGAAAAACCCCTGCGGCCATGATTTTCGCGCTGCCGCGACCTCCGCTCCCGAACAGACGATGCCGTCGACGCCCGATTCCCGCGCCAGTTCGGTCAGGCGCAGCACCTGTTCGTGCGGTTCGCGCTCAACGCCGATCGCGCGCAGATCCTCGCCGTCCAGGCTGGTCAGGGTGGTGACGGCGACGACGCGCGTGCCGGTTGGTGCGGTGGCCTTGGCATCTTCGAGCATCGCGCGTCCGCCCGATGCGTGAACCGTCAGGATCGCGGGTTCCAGCGGGCGCAGCGCCTGTATCGCCTTTGCCACCGTGTTCGGAATGTCGTGGAACTTGAGGTCGAGGAAGATCGGCAGGCCGATCTCCGCCATGTCCTTCACCCCCGAACGGCCATTGGCCATGAAGAACTCAAGCCCCAGCTTGATGCCGCCGACATGGTTGCGAACGCGCCGGGCCAGCGTCCGCGCGCGTTCGATGTCGGGCGTGTCGATCGCGACATAGACTGGCGTGCTCATGTCCGGGTCTCCGGCGCGGCCGGATCGGGCATCAGCAGCGGTGCGGCCGGTCCCTCGATCGGATCGGGCACCGGGACGGGCGCGGCCATTTGCGCCCGCAGATCGGCCAGCGCGCGTTCGGCATTGGCAAGCCGCGACTTCAACCGCCAGCGTGTGCCGACATACAGGAAATAAAGCGGCACAAAGCCCAGCAGGAACATCACCCCCATCAGCAGCGGCAGGTTGATGTCCGCGACCAGCCCGCCCCACAATTTGACCGGCACCGGCGCCCAGTTGTTGAACGAAAAGGCGACGACGATGCCGGCTACCAGCACCCAGATCAACGTTCGCAGGAACTGCATTCGGAGCCCTTTTTGGGATGTGTTTTCGAGCGCGATGCTACGCGCTAAACCGCCGGCTGACCAGACCGATCGCCCAGTTCCGCGCGGATCGAGGCGATCAAGCCGGGGATCGCGTTCAGGCGAGGCGCCTCTTCATCGAGGATCGCGTGGAACAACGCCTGCTTGATCGCCGTCGCGCGTCCGGGGCGCAGTCGCGTGCCTTTCGGCAGCGATGACAGGATGATGTCGACCAGCCGCTCGGCCCCGTGCAGGCGGCCCCAGAGGTAATCATTTTCGCGGTATGCGCGGCTGAAGAACGCGCCAAAGGCATGGAACTGGATGCCCTTCAAACACGCGTCGGCGCCGCCCTCGCGAATGGCGGTGGCGTCGTCGGGACTGATGCGGTCGACGCGCACGGGATCGAACTCGTCCAGCCCCTCACCCTGTAACAGCGGCAGGGTGGCGATGTCGAAAAACGGAAAGCCCAGATAGGCGAGCAGCAGCGGCCGGCGCAGGTCGCGGCTCAGGCCACTGAACGCCGCCGCCAGCGCGGCATCGGTTTCGGCATCCAGCGCGCGCAGGTCGAGCGTGGCATCGAGTTGGTCGAGCGCGGTATCCGCATCGCGTGGCAATCGGCGCGCCGTTGCTTTCAATGCACCGAGCGTTTCGGCCCGCTGGCGTTCGAGATAGGCGGCAAGCGCGGCATAAGTGGCGTCGCGCACCTCGGCCAGGTCGGCCCGGTCCTGGTCGCCGTCCTGCTCGCCGATCCGCCGGACCAGCAAACGCAGTCGCCGGATACGAAAGCCGACGTCGAAACTGCGAAGAAACGCGATTGCCTCCGGCGCGGCGCCGCCCGAATGCGCGGTTCCGATCCCGAACGCGCCGCGCGCATGTGCCGCCTTGGCGAGCGCGTCGCGCACGCGTCGCTGCGGCTCCGGCCCGTCGCGGCTGGCAAGCTGGTTGAACAACTGGGCGATGCGGTCGATCACGCCTTCGACCTTTAACAGCCCATAGGCGGCCTGGCCGTAACCCGCCTTGCCCGCCGCTGCCGATTGCGCGCGTTTTCGCCATGCCGCCAGCCGCTTGGGCGTGGGATAATCAAGCAGGAACGTATAACCGAACAGGCTTTCGACCTGCCCCTCCACTTCGCCGCGCAACTGGTCGAGGATCGAATGCATCCGCTCGATCCTGTCCGAGCGTGCCGATAGCGTTTCCAGGCTGTCGCGAATGGGCTGCTGGCGCGGAATTTCCGACAGCGCGCCGACCAGCGTCTGGAAAAAGCCGGGCAGCCCCTCGATCTCGCCATTCAGGGCAAAGCGAAAGCCGGGAGCAGGGTCGATGAATACGAACCGGCGGTCGACCTGACGTCGGGCCGGACGTTCGCGAAGCGCGGCGATGGCCGGGCGGAACGGCGCGTTGGCCAGCACCGATCCATCGATCAGCACCGCCTTTTCCGCGCCCTTTGCGCTGGCATGACGCGGCATCGCGCGCGTGAGGAAGGCGTCGCGGCCCGGCCATTTTCGTTTCCGCGCGGCGACCACACGGTCCAGTTCGGCGACGTTGAACGGCGGAAACGCGCCGGGGAAACTGGAGGTCGCGCGCGCGGCAAAGGTCAGATCGGCGGCGTCGGCGAATTGCTGGCCCGGCCGCCCCTGACTGCCGAACGCCAGCACCAGCCGGTGTTCGGTCTCGATCACCTCCGGCGGTGAATTGAGGCGCAGGCGTTCGGGATAACCCATGAAGTCGGTTACGGTGACGAACAGGTCGAGCGGCTGACCCGGCGGCAACAGGCGCGGCCCCGCCGGCGCCATGGCCATCGCGTCGAACGCGTCGAGCAGCAGGTTGCACAGCCGTTCCCCGCCAAAGGGCGGTTCGAACCAGCGCGAGCGAACGAAATGGTCGAGTTTCGCGCGAACCTCCTCGCGCGCCGCCAGTTCGACGGTCTCGTCCACCACCTTGCTGCCTGCCGCCAGCCACGCGATCGGCCGCGCCCAGAACTTGGTCATCGCGTTGCTCGGCGCCTGAGCGGGGTCGATCAGCGCCTCGACATCGGCATGTTCGAGCCAAAGGTCGGTCAGCGGGTCGAGGCTCTGGCCCGTCTCGATCGCCTGGGCGAAGAACACGCTGTTGATCCCGCCCGCGCTTGCCCCGGCCAGAATGTCGACCAGCACGCGCAGTCGAAGGTCCGATGCCTCGGCCACTTCCTCGAACATCGCGCGGTAGATGCCCTGGCTGCCCCCGGCGGGCGGATCGCCGTCGCACCATGCCCGGCTGGCGCCGACCAGCCGCCACGCTTCCTTGGTGATGCCGTGCATATAGACGGCAAGGCTGATGCCGCCATAGCAGACCAGCGCCAGGCGGAGTTCCTTGTCGCGCATCAGCGGATCGTCGCCCAGATCGGCAGATGGTCGGACGCCACTCGCGCCGCCGCGCTCATGTGCACGCCGCAATCCGTGATGCTCAGGTCGCGGCTGACGATGATGCGGTCCAGCCGCCCGATCGGCCGCTGCGCGTGGAAACTGGGGCCGGTTTCGGCGATCCGGTGGTCGCGTCCGAAATCCTGGATGCAACCACCCGCGCCGCGCCATTCGTTCAGGTCGCCCATCATGACGCTGGCCATCGGTTCGCCATCGGCCAGATGGTCAAGCACCGCCTTGGCCTGGCGCCGCCGCCACAGGCCCGACAGGTCGAGGTGCATCCCGACGACGCGGATGTGGCGGTTGCGGATCCGCACATCGGCGCTGACCGCGCCGCGCGGTTCCAGCGCGGGCAGATGGATGGGCGAACATGCGGTGATCCCGGCCGATTTCCGCACCAGCAGGACATTGCCGTGCCACCCCATGCTGGCGGCGCGAACCGCGACGGGCACCGCCTGATAATCGCTGTGCTCGGCCAGCAGATGCGGCGTCAGCACCGCCGCGCGCGTGCCAAAGCGGCGATCCGCCTCCTGCAGCGCCACGATGTCGGCGTCGATTTCGGCGAGCACTTCGAGGATGCGTTCGGGCCGTCGGCGACGGTCGGTGCCGATCGCCTTTCGCATGTTGTAACTGGCGAGCTTGATCGTCACGGGCGGCGCGTTCTTGGCATTCGCCAGCACGAACGGCGCGGGTCGCGGGCGGGTTCCATCACCGGGTCAGCTCGATCCGCGCGATCAGCCCGCCGCCCGCGCGATTTTCCAGCGTGATGCGCCCGCCCGCATCGCGCACGATCGCACGCGCCAGCGCCAGACCCAGCCCGATGCCGCCCGTTTCCCGGTTGCGTGAGCTTTCCAGCCGGACAAACGGATCGAACACCGCGTCGAGCTTGTCGGGTGGCAGGCCGGGGCCGCGATCGCACACGGCGATGATGACACGGTGCGCCTCGGCAACGATCTGAACCTCGGCGGCGCCGGCATATTTGATCGCGTTTTCGATCAGGTTGCGAACCGCGCGGCGCATCAGGCTGGGGCGCAGGCGCATCCGGATCCGCTCGGCCTCGACGAAATCGACCTTGTGGTCGAGGTCGCGAAAATCCTCGACCACGGCATCGACCAACGCGGCCATGTCGACATCGGCGACCGGTTCGCTGGGGCGGCCCAGCCGAGCGAGCGACAGGATGTCCTCCAGCGTGCGGTGCATCTCGCCGACAATGTCGGCCATGCGCTGGCGGTCAGCGTCATCCTCGACCGACTCGATCCTAACGCGCAGGGCAGCAAGCGGGGTCCTCAAGTCATGGCCGATCGCGCCCAGCATCCGGTCCTTCTCGTCAAGCATTGCCGACACGCGCGACGACAATTCGTTATAGGCGGCGATCAGCGCGCGAATGTCGCCTGGCCCGCGTTCCGCCATTGGTTCCGGACCGCCGCCCGGCGCAAAGGCGCGCGCGCGCGACGTCAGTTCATTCAGCGGCCGCGTGACACGCCGCCCGATCCACAGCACGGGCAGCAGCACCACGGCGTAGAGGATCAGCGTCTGCGCGATCAATTGCCACACCAGACCGCGTTCGGTGCGCGGCCATGGGCCGTTGAGCGCCAGCCACCGCCCGTCGCGCAATTCGACGCCGACGATCACCTCGGCGCCCAGATTGGCCAGTCGCCGGGCACGGTCGCGGCGCATCCCCTCCAGCCGTGGATCGTCGGGCGAGTAATTGCGGATGCCGCTGACCACCCGACGATAGGCGATGCCGCTTTCGGCCAGCCCCTTGCGGACGCCGACCTCGATCTCTTCGGCCGGATGCAGGCCGGGCGGCACCGGATTGCGATCGACCAGTCGGACGCGCGCGCGTGGCCGCTCGAACGGGGCGACGCGGCCGAGTTGCAGCCGCTCGGCGCTGTCAACCATGCGCGTTACGGTGGGCACGACGATCTGGGTGAAGCGCAACTCGCGTCGTTCGCGATACAATAGCGCGAAGTTGATCGCCTGCGCCACGAACAGCGCGACCGCGACCAGCAGCGCGATCTGGCCGGACAGGCTGTGCGGCCAGCGCGATCGGGTGTTCACAATCGGGTGACTTCGGCGGCGAGTGTGTAACCGCCGCCCCAGACGGTCTTGATGATGGCGGGGTTTTTGGGATCCGCCTCAATCTTCTTGCGAAGGCGGCTGACCTGATTGTCGATCGCGCGGTCGAACGCCGCGGCTTCGCGCCCCTGGGTCAGGTCGAGCAACTGGTCGCGCGTCAGCACCTGTCGCGGGCGTGTGGCCAAAGCGAGGAGCAGGTTGAACTCGCCGGTCGACAACGGCACCTCGACGCCTTCGCGGTCCACCAGCGTGCGCTCGCCTGTCTTCAGCACCCATCCGGCAAAGGCATAGGCGCCCGCATCCGGCGCATGTTGCCGCACCGATCCGTTGGCGACGCGGCGCAGAATGACCTTGATCCGGGCAAGCAGCTCGCGAGGGGAAAAGGGCTTCACCACATAATCGTCGGCACCCATTTCCAGCCCGACGATGCGATCGGTTTCCTCGACCCGCGCGGTCAGCAGGATGACGGGCGTTTCGCTGGTTTCGCGGATGTGTCGGCACAGGCTCAACCCGTCTTCCCCGGGCATCATGATGTCGAGGATGGCGAGATCGATGGCATAGGCGGTCAGTCGCGCGCGCGCGCCCTCCGCATCGCCCGCCTGGGTCACGCGGAATCCCTGCTTGGTCAGATATTGCGCCAGCGGTTCGCGGATCGAACGTTCGTCATCGACCAGCAGGAGGTGGGGAATGTCGGCCATCTGCTTACCCTGAAGCCGATCGCGCGGCTTGGCTAGAGGAAGGTCGAGCCGGGCGGGCGAGGGGGGAGGAGAACCCGCCCGGCTCTGCCGGCAACCTCAGTTGCCGGTTGGCGGTGTCGGCGCCTGTTCGCCACCCCGCTTGGCGCGGTGCTGCATGCGCTTGTCGCGCATCGCCTGCGCCTCGGTCGTGTCGACGCGACCGTCGCCATTGGTGTCGATCCGCTGAAAGCGCTGGGTCGCGCCGGCGCGGAACTCGGCCTGGCTGATCGATCCGTTGCGGTCGCTGTCGAGCCGGGCGAACATCCGCTTGGCCATTCGGCCACCGCGCTTGCCCATCGTCTTGCCGCGCGCTTCACGGCGTTCCATCCGCTGCTGGCGCGCTGCATCCATCTCAGCTTGTGTCACCTGACCGTCGCGATCGGCGTCAAGGCGCGCGAATTGCTTGTCGGCGCGAGCGGTCGCTTCCTGAAGCGTCGCGGGCGGTTGCATTCGCGGCCCGGCGGGCGCGTCCTGCGGTGCGGCGATTGCGGTGCCTGCCAGCAAGGTCGAGGCCAGCGTCACGGCAAGGACGAGGCGGGGTTTCCCAAGGCTTTTCATTCGGTGCGATCCCATGTTCGCGACCCGACCATTCCGGGTCCGTTGCAAGGAATATGCGGCGTGGCTGTCGCGCGGTTATGTCGATCGGACCACCACTTTGTCGCGAATTGTCGCTGGCGGCGATAATAGTTGCAAACAGCAACGTTTCCCAAGCCGGGTATGGCAACGCAGCAAATGCATTTGTGCCACATCATTACCGAATTAGAGGGATGTGGGTGTAATTCTTCTTGACGCCAACGTCACGCCATTCATTATTCGAGGGAAGGGTATGCGCCGAGACAGAGCCGCGACCCGGGAGGAGAGGATATGACCAAGCCGCAGCTGATGACTGCCTGTGGGTTCGTGGCATTCGCGCTGGCAGGTGCAACGCCTGCCAGCGCGCAACAGGGCGCTACCGATCCCGCCGCTGCCCCGGCGTCATCCACCGAACAGGCCTCGACCGAGCAGTCCACCGAGCAGCCCGATGATGTCCAGAATACGGGCGACATCATCGTCACCGCACAGGGTCGCGCACAGTTGCTGACCGATGTGCCGGTCGCCGTCTCGGCGGTGTCGGCCGAGTCGCTTCAATTGTCGGGCGCAACCGACATTCGCGCGTTGAACCAGTTGGCGCCTTCGCTGCTGGTCAGCTCGACCGGCTCGGAGGCCAACGGATCGGCGCGTATCCGCGGCATCGGCACCGTTGGTGACAATCCGGGCCTGGAAAGTTCGGTCGCGGTGTTCATCGATGGCGTATATCGCTCACGCTCGGGCATCGGCCTGAACGAACTTGGCGAGATCGACCGGGTGGAGGTGCTGCGCGGCCCGCAGGGCACGCTGTTCGGCCGCAACGCATCGGCGGGCATCATCAACATCGTGTCGAAACAGCCGACTTATGAACTGGGCGGCATGGCCGAAGTCACATACGGCAATTACGATTTCTGGCGATTGCAGGCGGCGCTGAACGTGCCCATCAGCGATACGCTGGCCGCGCGTATCGACGGCGTTTATGCCAAGCGTGACGGTTTTTATTACGACACCGCCAACGATATCGACGTCAACAACCGCGATCGTTTCTTCGTGCGCGGGCAATTGCGGTGGGAACCGACCAGCGACATCAATATCCGCATCATCGGCGATTACACCAAGCGTGACGAACGCTGCTGCGGCGCGACTTATGTCGATGCTTCGGTCAACCAGTTCGTCGGCAACCTGAATAATCCCGCGACACCGCTGACCACCGGCCTGCCCAACGGCAACAACATCATCAATGTGCTGCGCGACATGGGGCAGCCGATCGGCTCGTTCACGCCCGGCTATGATCGCACCATCTATTCTACGCCCGGCCGCAGCTTTGCTGGTGAGACCGAGGACAAGGGCATTTCGGGCCAGATCGACTGGGATTTCGGTGGTGCCACGCTCACGTCGATCACCGCCTATCGCGACTATCTCTCGGATCAGGGTTCGGATACCGATTATTCGACGATCGACATCCTGTATCGCGCTGCCGACGGCAATTCGAGCCGCCAGTTCGAGACGTTCAGCCAGGAACTGCGGTTGCAGGGCGAAGCGTTCGGTGGCGCGCTCGACTGGCTGGTCGGCGGCTATTACGCGAACGAGGACCTCACCGTTCGCGACAATCTGCGCTTCGGCAACCAATATGGCCGGTTCGCGACGTGCCGGATCATTTCGGGCAGTGCGCTGGCGTCGCTTTATTCGCCGACTGGCGCGGGCTGCCTCAGCCCCACGGGCAGGGCGGTGCTGAACGGCCAGGTGCCGACAGTGCCGTCGCCGCTGGGGCCGGCGGGACCGCTGGTGGTGGCCGCGCTCGACCGGCTGGACGGGATCAACGATCGCGGCTCCGGTGTCGATATCTATGAACAGAACAGCCGCAATTATGCGTTCTTCACGCATAACATCGTGCACCTGACCGACACGCTCGATCTGACCGTCGGTCTTCGCTACACCAATGAACGCAAGCGGTTGAACGCCAGCTTCACCAACGACAATACCGGTTGCGTCGCCAATCAGCAGGCGTTGGGCAGCTTTCTGACCAATCCGGCGCTGGCGGCGGTCGCGGGCGGGATCATCGGCTTGTCGTGCCAGGGCAATTCGACCAGCGAGCTGGACGGCGCGAGCATCGCCGATGAACGCAACGAGGACGAGTTCACCGGCACCGCGGTCTTGTCGTGGAAGCCCACGCCCGACCTGCTGCTCTACGGCAGCTATTCGCGCGGCTATAAGGCGGGCGGCTTCAACCTCGACCGTTCGGCGCTCAAGAACCCGCTGGCCAGCTTTGCCTCGCTCGGCGGGCCACAGGCGCTGACGGGCAACCTGCAGTTCGATCCCGAGATCAACAATGCCTATGAAATCGGCGCGAAATATTCGGTCAATGATTTCACACTGACGCTTGCCGCGTTCCGGCAGGAGTTCCAGAACTTTCAGCTCAACACCTTCAACGGCACCGTTTTCCTGGTCGCCACGGTCAATGCCTGCGATGCCGATCTGGCCGGCGGCGACCGCGATACCAGCGCCGCGACGGGAGCGTGCGTGCCCGACGACGTGCAATATGGCGTGGTATCGCAAGGTGTCGAAGTCGAAGCGAACCTGCGGCCCGTGCGTGATGTCAACATCAACCTGGGCATGACCTATTCCGACACGCATTATCGCGAGAATCTGGTCGGGAGCGCGGGCGGTATCCCGCTCGACCCGGCGCTGCGCGTGCTGCCCGGCAATCAATTGTCGAACGCGCCGGAGATTGTCGCGACGGGCAGTCTGTCATGGACGCCCGAGCTGGGCAGCTCGGGCCTCACCGGCCTGTTCTATGTCGACACGCGCCTGACCGACGATTTCAACACCGGGTCTGATCTTTATCCCCAGAAACTGCAGGACAGCTTCGTGCTGGTGAATGCGCGTGTGGGTATTCGCGGGCGTGACGAATTGTGGGCGTTGGAATTGTGGGCGCAGAACCTGACCAACACCCAATATGCCCAGGTTGCGTTCAACTCTCCGTTTCAGCAGGGAGCGAACGGCGCGCCGTTCGTCGATCCGCAATATCCGGGCGGCCGCCAGGTCTTCTCGCAATATCTGGCCGAACCGCGGACATATGGCGTGACGCTCAGGACGCGGTTCTGATCGAAAGGGGCGGGGGGTCAGGCCCCCGCCTTTTCCGCAAAGAACCAGGCCGCGCGTGCCAGTCCAGGTGCTTTCGCCGCCGTCGCGGCGGCTTCGGCATTCGATGCATTGCCATCGATCACGCGCTTCTTGATACCCTGCATGATGCCCATCAGCCGGAACAGGTTGTAGGCAAAGAACCAGTTGAGGTCGGGCAGACCGTCGCGCCCCGTGCGAAAGCAATAGCGCTCGGTTAGTTCATCCAGCGTGGGAATGCCGGTCTGCGTGCCCGTCATGCCCATCACGCCCGATCGCCCCTCCGGCTCCGTCACCCAATTCATCGCCAGATAGGCGAAGTCGGCAAGCGGATCGCCCAGCGTCGCCAGTTCCCAGTCCAGCACCGCGACCACCCGCGCGCTGTCCGCGGCGTAGATCAGATTGTCGATGCGGTAATCGCCGTGCACGATCGACGTCCGCGTCTGTTCGGGCACCGTTCGCGGCAACCATTCGATCAGCCGTTCGGCCTCTGGCAAATCATCGGTCTGGGCCATGCGATATTGCCGCGTCCACCGCGCGACCTGTCGCTCGAAATAATTGCCGGGCTTGCCGAAATCGCTCAGCCCGACCCGTGCGGGATCGATGGCGTGCAGGTCGGCCAGCGTGTCGACCATCGCTTCGTAATGCGTCCGCCGATTTGCGGGCGCCATGCCGGGCAGAGTGCCGTCCCACAGCGTCCGCCCCTCCACCATATCCATGATGTAGAATGCCGCACCGATCACGCCGTCATCCTGGCACAGCGCATGGGGGCGGGCGACCGGAAAGCCGGTCGGGTGCAGCGCGGCGATCAGCCGGAATTCGCGGTCGACGGCATGGGCCGATGGCAGCAACGGCCCGAATGGTTTGCGGCGAAGGACATAGGCGCCACTGCCGCTTTTCAGTCGATAAGTCGGGTTCGATTGCCCGCCGGGAAACTTCTCCGCCGAAAGGGGACCTGCAAAGCCCGCCACATTCGCGCGCATCCACCGATCGAGCGCCGCCAGATCGAAATCGGCACTCATGCGAACACCACCACCGAACGCGCGCCGTCGCCGCGCCGCAGCCGGTCGAACCCGTCATTCACCTGATCCAGCGTGATGCGTTCCGACACCATGGTGTCCAGGTCGAGCAGCCCGTCCAGATACATGCGGACCAGCCGGGGCAGGTCGATGGGAAAGCGGCTGGAGCCAAGCAGTGATCCCTGAATCTTCCTTCCCGTCAGAAATGTGGGGCCGGGCAGGCTGACCGACTGGCCCGGCGCGATCATGCCCAGGATCGTTGCAGTCCCGCCGCGCCGCAGAATGTTCCATGCCAGTTCGGCGGTGGCGGGCCGCCCAACCGCTTCGATCGCGTAATGCACGCCGCCGCCGGTCAGTTTCACCACCTGCCGGGCGATGTCGTCCGAACCGGGATCGATCGCGTGCGTCGCGCCCATCCGCATCGCCAGTTCGCGCTTTTCGGGGGCCGGGTCGAGCGCAAGGATAATGCCCGCTCCGGCGATCCGCGCGGCGTTGATCGCGGCAAGCCCGATGCCGCCGGCGCCGATCACCGCGATGCTCTCACCTGCGGTCAGGCGGCTGTCGTTGAATACCGATCCGGCGCCCGTGATGACCGCACAACCCAGCAGCGCCGCTCGGTCCAGCGGCATTGCCGGGTCGATCGCGACACAGGCATTTTCATGCACCAGCATCGCCTCGGCAAAGGCCGACAGGTTCAGGAACGGCGCCAGCGGCGCACCGTCCGCCAGCGACAGGCGCGCGGACGCGTCGGCGGGGCGGCGCGTGGCCGGGCTGGTGCACAAGGACGGTCGCCCGCTGACGCAATATTCACACGCGCCGCAGAATACGGTGAGGAAGGTCACGACATGGTCGCCCGGCTTCACGCTGACCACGCCGTCGCCGACCGCCTCGACCACACCCGATGCTTCATGACCCGGCACGGTCGGCATCGGGTGCGGAAAGGCGCCGTCGATGAAATGCAGGTCCGACCGGCACAGCCCGCACGCGGCGGTGCGGATCAGCACTTCGCGCGGGCCGGGCCGGTCGATACGAATCGACTCCACCGACAACGGACGCCCCACCTCTCGCAGCACGGCGGCGCGGGCCATCATGTCCCATATTTCCCCAACTCGGCGCGCGCGATGGCACGATTGTGAACCTCATCCGGCCCATCGGCAAAGCGCAACGTGCGAAGGCCGGCCCAGATGGCGGCCAACGGGGTGTCGCCGGACACGCCCATGCCGCCATGCGCCTGAATGGCGTCGTCGATGATCTGCAGCGCCATGGTGGGCGCCTGAACCTTGACCATCGCGATTTCCAGTTGTGCTGCCTTGTTGCCCGCCTTGTCCATCATGTCGGCGGCTTTCAGGCATAACAGGCGGGTCATCTCGATATCGATGCGCGCGCGCGCGATCCGCTGTTCCCAGATCGAATGATCGGCGATCCGCTTGCCGAACGCGGTGCGCGACAACAGCCGGCGGGTCATCAATTCGATGCCGGTTTCGGCCGCACCGATGGTTCGCATACAGTGATGGATGCGGCCCGGCCCCAATCGGCCCTGCGCGATCTCAAATCCGCGCCCTTCGCCCAGCAACAGGTTGTCGGCGGGCACGCGCACATTGTCGAGCACGACTTCGCCATGCCCGTGCGGCGCGTGGTCATAGCCATAGACGCTGAGCATCCGTTCAATCCGCACGCTGGGCGTGTCGAGCGGCACGAGGATCATTGACTGCTGCTGATGTCGCTTTGCCTCGGTATCGGTCTTGCCCATGACGATCGCGACCTTGCAGCGCGGATCGCCCGTGCCCGATGACCACCATTTGCGGCCGTTCAGCACATAATCATCGCCGTCGCGGCGGATCGCGGTTTCGATGTTCGTCGCGTCGGACGAAGCGACCGCCGGTTCGGTCATCAGAAAGGCCGATCGGATATCGCCGTCCATCAGCGGCCGCAGCCACCGTTCCTTTTGTTCGAAGCTGCCATAGCGTTGCAGCACTTCCATATTGCCCGTGTCGGGCGCGGAGCAGTTGAAAACCTCGCTCGCCCAGTGGATGCGGCCCATTTCCTCGGCGCACAATGCGTATTCGAGGTTGGTCAGTTGCGTGCCCTGAAACGCGAAACGGTCGTCGACAGGCGGGGCGCCCGAATGCGGCGGCATGAACAGGTTCCACAACCCTGCGGCGCGCGCGCGCGGCTTCAGCGTCTCGATCACGGCGGAGGGCGTCCAGCGGTCGCCGCTGGCGGCATCGGCGAGATATTCATGGTCGCGCGGTGCGATTTCCCTGGCGATGAAATCGCGCACGCGGTCACGATAATGTGTTTCGCGCTCGGTCAGCGTGAAGTCCATGGGCGGCATCTCCATCCGGTCGTTCGATCTGTGGGTTAGAACATACCCGATCTTCGGACAAGCGGGCGGTGAGCGCGATTGCCGTCCCGTAAGCGGTGGATGTGCGGCGTATGCAAAAAACACTGTATCTTCGAAACTGAAGCGTTAAATCATATCCGAATGAGCGAAGCGGTGGGGACAAAACGCTTTCAGGCCAAACGCGACGCGATCCTTGCGGCGGCGGCTGAGGCGATCAACGAGCAATCGGCAAAGGGCATGACCTTTGCCGATGTGGCGCGGCGCGTGGGGCTGAACACCACCAGCGTCACCTATTATTTCAAACGTAAGGAGGATCTGGCCGCCGCCGCGTTCGACCGGACGATCCAGACCCTTTTGGCATCGCTGGACGATGCGCTGGAACAGGCGACGCCGCAGGACCGGGTGGCGCGCTTCCTGTCGATCACCATGGCCCGCCAGTTGCGCGTCGCCGCGGGCGAAGAAAAGCCCGTCGCCGTCCTGTCCGACCTGCGCGCGATGGACGAGCCGATGAAAGGGGCCTTGCTGGCGGGCTGGCGTGAAGTGTTTCGCCGCACCCGCAACCTGTTCGGGCCGATGCCGACGCGGGCCCACACCGACCTGAACGGTGCGCGGGCGCATGTGCTGCTGGAAAACACCTTCTGGCTGACCGCGTGGATCGACCGGTATGAGCCGGACCAGTATCCCCGTGTCGAGGCGCGGTTGATGGATGTGTTCGCGCGCGGTCTGGCGGCGCCGGGGGCGAACTGGTCGCCCGAGCTGCTCGACCTGACGCACGGCGCGCCGCGCACCAGCCGGGAAAATTTCCTGCTCGCCGCCACCCGGCTCATCAACGAACTTGGCTATCGCGGCGCGTCGGTGCAGCGCATCGCCAGCGAGCTGAACGTGACCAAGGGCAGCTTTTACCATCATCTCGACGCCAAGGACGATCTGGTCACGCAATGCTATGTCCGCAGCTTCGCCACGATTACCGAGGCGCAGCGGGAAGCCGACGCGATTGGCGGCAGTCACTGGCACCGATTGTCGAGCGCGATCGCCACGTTGCTGGACATCCAGTTTTCGGAAGCCGGACCGTTGTTGCGAACGACGGCGCTGTCCGGCCTGCCGGTCGGCGTGCGGCAAGTGATGATCGACCGCTCGAACCGCATCGCGCGCCGGTTCGCCGGCACGATCAGCGACGGCATTACCGAGGGATCGTGCCGTGCGGTCGATCCGCTCGTCGCCAGCCAGGCGCTGATGGCGCTTCAGAATGCGGCATTCGACATGCGGAAATGGGCGGGCACCATGGGGCGGGAGCGCGCGGTCGCGCTTTACGCCTCGACGCTGATGTTCGGCATGTTCGATGACCGCGTGATCGAGGGATAGGGGAAGGCGGACCATGCGCTTTGCGGGCAAGTCGGTGATCGTCACCGGCGCGGGATCGGGCATCGGCCGCGCGACGGCGATGGCCTTTGCTCGGGCCGGCGCGGCGGTTTTCTGCGCTGATCTGTCCGAAGCCCTGGACGCGACGGTCGACGCGATCCGTGCGGAGGGTGGGCAGGCGCGCGGCGAGCAATGCGATGCCGGCAACGAGGCGCAGGTCGCCGCACTCGTCGAAGCGGCGTGTCAGGCGCATGGCGGGCTGGATGTCCTCCATGCCAATGCCGGCGTCTCCGGCGGGCTGGCCGGACTGTTCGATCAGTCGGCGGC
>NZ_DATJLI010000171.1:0-6216 GCF_035490575.1 Sphingomonas sp.
ATCAGGCCCAGCAGCATCCCCACGCCCGCCGCGCCGAAACCCCAGCCCCAGCCATAGGTCTCGCCCAGCCAGCCCGCCAGGATCGTGCCCAGCGCCGCGCCGACATTAATGCCGACATAGAAGATCGTATAGGCCCCGTCGCGGCGGATATCGGTGCGCGAATAAAGCTGGCCGACGATGACCGAGATGTTGGCTTTCAAAAATCCCGAGCCGACGATGATGAACGCCAGCGCCAGCCAGAAGACGTTGATCGCGGCCGATGCCTGACCGCCATCGCCCTCGAACCCCATCAGCAAATGGCCCAGCGTCAGCAACACGCCGCCGAACAGCACGGCCTTTCGCTGGCCCAGATAGCGGTCGGCCAGATAGCCGCCGAGGACGGGTGTGATATAGACCAGGCTGGTATAGGCGCCATAGATCAGGTTCGCCTTGCCGTCGTCGAACAGCCAGTGTTTGGTCAGATAGAAGATGAGCAGCGCGCGCATCCCGTAATAGGAAAAGCGCTCCCACATCTCGGCAAAGAACAGCACATAAAGGCCGCGCGGATGGCCGGCGAATTCGGGCTGCTTGCTGGCGGCGACCGCGCCGCCGCCGATCAGCAACAGCACAAGGAACGCGCCCGCGATCGCGGCGATCGTGTCGGCAGTGGTCAAGGGGCAAGCCTCTCTGAACATTACGCCGCCTGGTCGCGGCCGATATTGGCGCGAACCCTAACCCCGAATCACGCAAAGCCAAGCGGCAATGTCACAATTGTGACTTGTCGGCGGGACGAACAGGCCCTTTGCATGGGGCGGCGGGCGCGTTAGCGAAGCGGCATGTTCAACGACACCGCCACGCTTTCGACCTATCTCGCCACGCGCCGTTCGGGCAAGCCCCGCGACATGGTGGCGCCCGGTCCCGACCGCGCGACATTGGAAAAAATGGTCGAGATCGCCGCGCGCACCCCCGATCATGGCAAGCTGGCACCGTGGCGCTTCATCGTCATCGGCTCCGAACAGCGCGCCGTTTTTTCCGACATGCTGGAGGCCGCCTATCGCATTGACCGGCCGGAGGCAGGGCGGTTGGAGATCGAGGCGGTACAGCAATTCGCGCATCAGGCGCCGACGCTGATCGCGGTGCTGTCGTCGCCGCGCGAGAGCCATATCCCGTTGTGGGAACAGGAATTGTCGGCCGGTGCCGCGGTGATGAACCTGCTCCACGCGGCCAATGCCCATGGCTTTGTCGGCGGCTGGCTGACCGGCTGGGCGGCGTTTTCGCCCGCGGTGCTGGCGGGGCTGGGCGGCCGCGCGGGGGAGCGGATCGCGGGGTTCGTGTTCATCGGCACGCCGTCGCGCGCGCTGGACGAACGACCGCGCCCGTCGCTGGACGCGATCCTGTCCAACTGGGCGGAATAAGGGGTCGGGCGGGATAAGGGATTGGCCTTTGCCACCCATTTGCCGTATTAAGGCAGCATGACAGCGATCGAGCATTCGGATTCGCCCGTTTACATGCGCCTTCGCGCCACGATCGCGGCGGCGATCCTGCGCGGCGAATATCGCGCGGGCGACCAGTTGCCGTCGGTTCGCGCGCTTGCGGCCGAAGTGGGCGCGAACCCGCTGACCGTGGCCAAGGCGTATCAGACGTTTCAGGATGACGGCTATGTCGAGGTCCGGCGCGGCGTCGGCATGTTCGTGCTGCCCGGCGCGGCCGAGGCGCTGCGCGTGGCGGAACGCGACCGGTTCCTCAACGGATATTGGCCCAAGGTGCGCGACCATATCGCGCTTCTGGGGCTGACCCCGGACGAATTGTTCGAGCGCGAGCGGGCATAGGCGATCAGCGACGTTCGGGATTCCCCGAGGTTCGAACGCGGATGCCACTGATTTGATGATGAAATATGGTGCCCGGGGACGGAGTCGAACCGCCGACACTGCGATTTTCAGTCGCATGCTCTACCAACTGAGCTACCCGGGCATTGGGCTTCACGACCGGTCGCGGCCGTTGGGAGGGGGCCTCTTAATCGCGCGAATCGTGCCTGTCCAGCCCATCCGTATCGGTCGGGTCGATTGCCGGGCCAGGCAGACGATAGCCCTCCCCCAGCCATTGCAGCATGTCGCGGTCGCGGCATCCCCGCGAGCAGAAGGGCGCATGATCGGGGTGCGCGGCAGTGCCGCAAAGCGGACAGGCTTTTCGCCGGGTCTGGGTCATCGGGCTTCCTCGGCAACGATGCGCGCGGCAACGCCGGTGCGGCGCGTCAGTTCGTCGGTCAGTTCGGGGCGGCGCAGCAACCACTGCGCGACGGCGTGCGGCACGATATGGGTATCGGGCACCGGCGGGGGAAGCCGTTCAAGCTGGCGCAGCACCGCGCGGGCGGCGTGGCCGACCGGATCGGCCATGATCCGTTCGGGCAGCGACGGTCGCGCGCGGCGGCGCACGACCTGCATGAAGCCGAAGCCGTTGATCGCTGTCCGCTCGAACGGTTGAGGCAGCGCGGCGTCGAGCGCTTCGGCCACCGCCAGCCGCTCGGCCTTGTCGGACAGGGTGGGGAAATCGATGCCGATCGACCCGCCAATGTCGTGCCGCTCAAGCGCCTGTGCCACGGCATGCGCCGCCGCGATCGACAGGGCGCCGTGGGGCGGGGCGCCATCGACATCGAACAGCACCATCGCGGGCGTCACCGCCATCCGCAACCATCCGCCGGGGAACGCGATATCGCCGGTCAGCGCCTCATCCAGCACTTCGGACCAGCCCGCCGCTTCGAAATGATCGGGTTCATGCGCGCGGCATTCGCGAACCGGCAGGCCAGTGGCGGCGATGCGGTCGCGCAGCGTCAGGCCGGGATGCGGACTGCCATCCGCCGGGACCGCCTTGGGCAGGCGGATGCGGCCGCGCTCGACGATCGCTTCGCGCACGATGCGGACGGTCAGCGTGCCGCCCTGCGTGATGCCGCGCGGCAGCGGTTCGAGCAGCGCTTCGCCCTGGCGGTCGGCCAGCGTTACCTTGCCGGTGCGGGGTCCATTGATGTCGGTCAGGCGCGCGCGGGCAACGGCGCCTTCGCGCGGGGCATTGTCCGCCGGTTCGATCCGCGCCTTCCAGATGCGCCCGCGAGAAACCAGCGCGGCCCGCGCTTCACCGATTCCGGCTTCGAACAGCCATTCAGCCAAGCGGATAACCCGCGCTTTCAAGCAGCGCGCGCGTTTCGAACAGGGGCAGGCCGATGACGCCCGAATGGCTGCCCGACAGGAAGCGGACGAATGCCTCCGCCCGCCCCTGAATGGCATAGCCCCCCGCCTTGCCCAGACCCTCGCCACAGTCGAGATAGCGTTCGATCTCCGCCGACGACAGCCGCTTGAACGCGACGACGGTGTCGGCCAGCCGCACGCGGGCGGTCCCGTCGGTGCCGATCAGGCAGACCGCCGACAGCGCATGGTGGCGGCGGCCCGACAGTTTTTCGAGCAGCGCGCGTTGTATCTCGCGGGTGTCGGCGGGGGGCAGGATGCGGCGGCCGAGCGCGATTGTCGTGTCGCCCGCGATCACCATTTCGTCACTGGCGCGCTCGACCGCCGCGGCCTTTTCACGCGCCAGCCGGAGCGCATATTCGCGCGGCAATTCACCCTTTGACGGGTTTTCGTCGATATCGGGCGAACAGACGCGACCCGGCACCACGCCCAGCCGCGCGAGCAGGTCGCGCCGCCGCGGCGATGAGGATGCAAGGACCAGCGAAGCCATGCCGACAGCGGCCCGTGCGGGCGTTATTGCGGGCCGGGGCCGCCGCGACCGGGCATGAAGCGATAGGTGATCCGCCCCTTGGTCAGGTCATAGGGCGTCAATTCGACAAGCACTTCGTCGCCGACCAGCACGCGGATGCGATTTTTCCGCATCTTGCCAGCGGTGTGCCCCAGAATCTCATGATCATTTTCGAGCCGGACACGAAACATCGCGTTGGGGAGCAATTCCACCACGCGACCGCGCATCTCAAGCAGTTCTTCCTTGGCCAAACGGAGTCCTCTTTGGGAACGGAAAGTCGCGGGCCTATACGCCCGGACGCGAAAAAAGGAAAGCCGCGCCGCGACGATTGCCGTCCCGACGTCGCGATACGATGTCTCAGCCATGGTTCAGATGCCACGGCCTATATCCCATATAATGTCGATGGCGATGATTTCGAGAGGGCAGTGATGGCCTATGCCGACAGCCACAATCGCGCACGCGCGCCGGGTGCGGCCGCGGCGCTGGGTGTCACCGCGCTGCTGGGCTGGGGCCTGGTGGCGGGCCTGCAATTCGCGCCGCTGACCGAAACGGTCGAGGCGCTGGCGACCTTTACCGTCGCGCCCGACGCGCCGCCGCCGCCGCCCGACCCCGTGGTGCCGCCGCCCAGGCGCGATACCCGGCCGGAGGGGGAAGCCGCGCCCCCCAACCTGACGTCCAAGGCAACCGAAGTCACAGCACCGGAACCGCGGGTCCCGATCCCGTTACCCCCGCCGCCCGTCGTGGTGGCACGCACCGCCGGACCCGGCGCGCAATCGACCAGCGGCGCGGCGGACGAAGTCGGGCCGGGCACGGGGGCCGGGGGCATCGGCAACGGATTTGGCGCGGGCGGGTCGGGCGATGGCGAGGGCGGGGGCTGGCGCGAGGAGACCCCGCCGATCCAGGTGAGGGGCGATATTCGCGATGCCGATTATCCGGCGCATCTGGCCGATAACGGCATCGGCGGGCGGGTTGGCGTGCGATACCGTGTCGACCCTGACGGCCGCGCGCGCGATTGTCGCGTCACGCGGTCAAGCGGCGTGCGCGAACTGGATGCGATCACTTGTGCCCATATCGAGCGCCGCTTCCGCTTCCGCCCCTCGCGCGACGGACGTGGCCGCCCGGTCGCAGCCGAGATCGTCGAAAGCCACGAATGGGTCAGCGAACCCATGCCGGCGTCATGACGCCGTAGCCGGTTGTTCCCCGCGCCCCGTGACCATCGCCGCGATGGCGAGGTCGCCGGTGACGTTCAGCATCGTCCGGCACATGTCGAGCAGCCGGTCGACGCCCAGGATCAGACCAATGGCGACCGGCGGCACGCCGACGCTGGCGAGGATAATGGCGACGACGGGCAGCGATCCGGCGGGGACGCCCGCGGTGCCGATGCCGCCCAGGATGCAGACCAGCATCACGCTGCCCTGCTGCGCCAGCGTCAGCTCGACCCCGAAGAATTGCGCGAGGAAGATGACCGCAACGCCTTCGAACATGGCGGTGCCGTTCTGGTTGGCGGTGGCGCCGATGGTCAGGACGAAGCGCGAGATCTTGCGCGGCAATTTCAGCTCATGTTCCGCCGCCGACAGCGCGGTCGGCAGCGTGGCGTTGGACGATGCGGTGGAAAAGGCCATCAGCATCGGCGCCTGAACGCCGCGGAAAAAGCCGACCGGCCCGCGCCCGGCAAACAGCCAGACGCAGATCGGATAGATGACCAGCATCTGGATCGCCAGCGCGCCGATCACGGTGCCGACGAACGCGCCCAGCCGCACCAGCACATCGGCCCCGAACTCCGCCGTCAGGTTGAACATGAAGGAAAACACCGCGATCGGCGCGAGGCGGATGACGAAGCCGATCAGCGTCAGCGTGACTTCCAGCATCCCCTCGATCGCCTGAGCCAGCGTTGCGACCTTTTCCCGCTCGGCCACGACCATGCCGATGCCGAACGCAAGGGCGAAGACCATGACCGCCAGAATGTCGTCCTCCGCCGCCGCGCGAAACACGTTGGACGGAATGATGGCAAGGAAGCTGGCAACGCCCGACGGCGTGTCGCGTGACTGGCCGACAATGGCGCCCGCGCCCTCGCGCGCGCTGGCGAGCATGTCGCGCGCGACCACGGGGTCGACGCCGTCGCCGGGGCGGATCAGATTGACCAGCGCCAGCGCGATCAGCACCGAAATCGTCGACAAGAGGAACGTGAAGAACAGTGTCCGTATCCCGACCCGCCTGAGCGAGGCGAGGTCGCCCATTTCCCCCACCCCCGTCACCAGCGCGGCGAACAGCAGCGGGATGACCAGCATGAACAGCAGGCGCAGGAAAATCTGGCCGATGGGGCCGGTGACGTATGTGGTGATGAAGCCGACCCATGCCGCCCCCTCCGCCGCCCAGTTGGCGGCGAGGCCGAGGAGCAGACCCGCGACCAGACCGGCCAGCATCTGCATGTGCAACGGGAAGCGCCCGGCCTTTTCCTCGGCGGCGTCGGGGCGGGCGCGTTCGGTCAAGCGG
>NZ_DATJLI010000172.1:0-27774 GCF_035490575.1 Sphingomonas sp.
CCGCCGATCCGCTCATTCCTGCAGGCGTACGATCTACGTGGGAAGTTGCTTCGCCCGTTCATCACCCACGGCGGGTATGGTGTCGGCAACAGTCCGGCCGTGCTGGCATCCCACGCCAACGGCGCCGCGATCGAGGAACCCTTCGTGATGGAAGCGGACCAGGAACGTCGCACGCTCAATCAGGTTCGCGACTGGCTGGGCCGGATCGAGAATTAACGCAATTTTCGATGGTGACGACATCCACCGCTGCCGCATCATATACGAGGCGGCAGCGTCCTGTCCTGATCCGCGCTGGTACGTGCGCCAGTTAACGGGGGACGACCGCTCCTTCCGCCCGCTCCGTGGCATCCAGTCTTGCCCTATGCGGATCGGGACCACCAATGGCGGTGCCGTCCGGACGGAAATCCAAAATGGCATCCGAGGTCGGCTCGTAGCGAGGCCACCTCGACAGATTTGGGCCGTTCGGATTGCCCGTCCTCGCAAAATTGGCCCAGTATGTGTTCATCATTCGCGCGACCGCTGCATCGGTCGGCGTGAGCTGGCCTTGGTAGCGGTCCTTGACGGTATCGAACACGTAATTCATCTCGGATGCGTGCGGCGCACCCTGCTTCAAGCGGTCCCGCATGGCCTCCGCGACATAGGAGAAGCGGTAAGTGAACGCCGGGACACCCTTCGCGGTGAATGCACGAGCCGTAAAGCGGGCCGGCTCTGCCCAAATGCGGTCCGTAGTCACCATCGTCACAAGGTCGGCGAGCAGGCGTGTGCCGTCCGGATCATAGGCAGCAATGGCAGCGTCCTTGCCCTTGCCGAACCCGTCGAACAACATGGCCTTCGTATCAGCGCGCAGAAAACCTCCGCCCACCTCGGCGCTGTTCGATCCGATCAACAGCGGAACCCGCGCTTGGCGACCTGCCCTGTATGCCTGTTCGGCCGTTTCCACGACGACGCGGCCATCCACGATCGGGCCGGGGTATGTCGGCGGTCCGCCCTCTCCATCCGTTTGTTGGCCGCCGTCAACGACCTGCTCGGTAGATAGCGAACGCAGCTTCGTCAGCGCAGCGTTGTCAGTGCCGGTAATTCTGTGCCGGCGTGCAAAATTGATACCCATGGTTTCGGCTGAGACAGGATAATTCCGGTCTAAATTGTCGCGGTTCAATGGCCGCCCGGTCAGCGTCCCGTCGCGGCCACCGCCGGACTCGATAATCGCTTTGTGGAACAGCCCGCGCGCTTCAGGTGAGGTAAGGAACGAATGTACGGAGACGCCGCCCGCGGATTCACCGAAAATGGTTACGTTCCCCGGATCACCACCGAATGCTGCGATGTTGCCTCTGACCCACTTCAGAGCGGCGATCTGGTCCATATAGGCGTAATTGCCTTTTGGTTCGGCAGGATTTTCCTCGCTGAGGGCGGGGAAAGCAAAGAATCCGAACCGCCCCAAGCGGTAGTTGAGCGTAACCAGGATAACACCCTGCTTGGCAAACTGCGTCCCCGAATAGGTAGGGTCCGCACCGCTTCCGAATAGGAATGCCCCGCCATATATCCAGACCATGACTGGTAGCTTGGCGCCGCTCTTCGCATCCGCCGGCCGCCAGACGTTGAGATACAGGCAATCTTCGGACTTCGGCCTAGCGGCTGCTCCGCCGGGGAAACCACCCGGCTGCGCGCAATCCGCAGCGAATTGGGTCGCGTCGCGCTCTCCGGACCAAGCCTTGGCTGGTTGCGGGGCGCGCCAGCGGAGCGGCCCTACGGGCGGAGCCGCGAAGGGAATACCCTTGAAACTCGCAACCCCATCTTCGATTGCGCCACGCAAGATGCCGTCCGAAACCGACACCGTTTGCGCCATTGCTGGCGATCCGAGAAATACGGCAAGAACCATCGGCAAGAAAAATGATCGATTGGACACGCCAATGTTCCTTATTACGGACCGCGCCTAGCTCGTAGAACTACTATTTTCCTAAATTTTCTGCCGCTGGATCATTCAATCAGAAGCATATGGATTTTAAAGGCATCTAGGATGTCTGCCTTTGCATAATACGGTTTACGGCAATCTCTTGCCTCACATTCAATATTGGATCGTGGGGTTAGTCAATCAGCCTAATCATGACGTGATGTCATAGCCCCAATGAACCAAAGCCGGTAAATACCCTGCCGATTCCAACGGACAGGCACATGAGCATATTTGGAGTGGCCTTTGCCAATGCTACACGCACCGGCCAGGTGACACTAAGCCGCCCCATTTCCGCAAACGAAGGCGCAGTGAGACGGCTAAGCCAAGATCGGCCTTCGTCATACGATCGGTGGCATCGCTTTACCGAAATCTGTTCCCGATTAAGGTTTTCCGAAATTGCCCGTTGGATGGAGAAACGGGGCGCTTGCGGGTTTGCTGGAAGGCCGGTTTCGGGCTGCGGCGCCGATCTACCGAATGGCCGGGAATGGGTCGGGAGCGGTCGTGCGCTGCAACCCGCCGAGGACGGCAGTTTCGTATGTCGATCACCGGCGTGACCGAGAGCGCGATTGCGGGCATCGGCCTCCGCCACATCGTACTTTTGAGCGATGGTGGTCATCTGCTCGAGTTCGCCGCGCGGGGCGCATTGCCGCTGAGGTCTCAGAGATGGACGCCTTCGCGGTCCAGGACGACGCCAGCAGCCTGGCAGGGCGATACAAGTGCCGCCTCTGCTCACGGCCTACTCACTCATCCTCGCGGAATTGTCGCGCATCTCAGATGCGTGATAATTCCGGCTTGCCGATGCCATATCTCCGCGGCAACGGAGCCATGCTGAGACAGCTGCTAGATGATCTGACGGTATTTTCTTGAGCGTCTGCTCCACCGAAGACCAACTCGAAATTCACCAAGAATGCGACTAACAGGGCGAATGATGGCGATTGATCTGGAAAAGCCGCTTTTCGAGAACGGCGGATTCCGTCAATAAAATCAACAGCGCAACTTATCCGCGGTGCCTGGGACGGTATCGCAGAGGTGAAGAAATATTTTTCTTATGCAAGATCAACCGGTTATGATGCTTGCGGATAATCGAGTGGGAGTGAGGGGTAGTAGAATCGGCGGTGTTTGGCGGTAATCGGCGGTCCCGTGCCTTCAAGCGCGTTCAGCCAACGCCAGAAGTATAGCAGAGGCAATTTCTCGATTATAACGTCACCTTTGTCGTATCCGGTAACTTCACAGGGGTGGGATTGGGGCGAGATTGTAATGAAGGATGCGCGATGCAGCTAAGGGGCATCCGCCATCCGACCCGGTTGGTTCCGGTCGTTTTCCTTTTAGCTATCCTGTGCGGAACAGTGTTGCTGGCGCTCCCTGTTGCGCGGGAGGGCGCCGGTAGCGCTCCGTTGATAACCGCGCTTTTCACGGCCACTTCGACGGTCGCGGTGACCGGTCTGATAACGGTGGACACCGGCACCTACTGGTCGCCCTTCGGGCAGGTCATCATTCTGGTGCTATTTCAGATCGGCGGCTTCGGGATCATGACGGCGGCCACACTGCTCGGCCTGGTCGCCGGGCGTGGCTTCCGGCTGAGCAACCGGCTGTTGACCCAGACGGAACGCAATCGGCTGGAAACCGGAGATGCCGTCGGGGTGCTCAAGCTGGTGTTCGCAATCACCCTGATCGTCGAACTTGCCGTCGCCGCCGCCTTGTCGCTGCGCTTTCGGTTCGGTTACAGTCAGTCCTGGGCGGAAGCCGCTTGGAACGGTGGGTTTCATGCGGTGTCTGCGTTCAACAACGCGGGTTTTTCGATCTTTTCCGACAGCCTGATGGGGTTCCAGAGCGATGCCGTGGTGCTGGTGCCGATCATGCTGGCAGTCGTCATCACCGCCCTTGGGTTTCCGGTCATGCAGGAGGTGAGAATGCGCGCGCTCGAGCCGCGCGCATGGTCGCTGCACACAAAGATTACCGTCTCTGGAACGATCATCCTGCTCATCATCGGCTTTGTCGCCATCCTGCGGCAGAATGGGGTAATCCAGCCACGCTCGGCCCGATGAACGTCGGCGATAAAATGCTCAACGCTGCCTTTCATTCCGTGATGCCGCGCACGGCCGGATTCAACAGCGTGGACGTCGGCGCGTTTCGCATCGAGACCTTGTCGATCAACTATCTGCTGATGTTCATCGGGGGCGGCAGTGCTGGTACGGCTGGCGGCATCAAGGTGACCACCTTTTTCCTGCTGGGTATCGTCGTCTGGTCCGAAATTCGCGGCCAACAGGATGCGGTGATCTTCAAGCGGCGGATCAGCACGCGGGTCGAACGACAGGCGTTGACGGTGGTGTTGCTGGCGGTCGCCTTGATCGGAGTGGGCACGTTGATCCTGTTGTCGATCACTCCGTTTTCCTTGAGCGACGTGTTGTTCGAGACGATCTCGGCTTTCTCAACGGTCGGCCTGTCGACCGGCATCACCGCCGACCTGCCACCAGCAGGTCAGCTGGTGCTGATCGTGCTCATGTTCGTCGGGCGGGTCGGTACGATCACGGTCGCCACCGCGCTGGCACTGGGCGGACAGCGTAAACCCTATCGCTATCCGGAGGAGACACCCATTGTCGGCTAAACTTGGCGCCAACCGCAAGGCGCGCACGATCATCGTGATCGGTCTTGGCCGCTTTGGCACCGCAGTCGCAGAATCGCTGGTTCGCATGGGCCATGAGGTGCTGGGCGTCGATGAAAATGCCGAGCGCGTGCAGCAGATGGCCGGCCGGCTGACCCATGTCGTGCAGGCTGATACCACCGATGTCGAAACCCTGCGACAATTGGGCACCTGTGACTGCTCAAGCGCGGTCGTAGGTATCGGGAGCGACTTGGAGGCGAGCGTGTTGACCACCCTGGCGCTGGTCGATCTTGGCGTTCCGACCATCTGGGCAAAAGCGACGAACGAGCGTCACGGCCGCATTCTGGAGCGGACGGGCGCGCATCATGTCGTCTATCCCGAAGCGCGCATGGGCGAGCGCGTCGCTCATATGGTGACGGGGCAGATGATCGATTATATTAAATTCGACGACGATTTTGCCATCGCCAAGACCCGTGCGCCCGCCGCGATGGCTAAGCTGACACTAGCCGAGTCGGCGATCCGCACGCGGCATGGCGTTACGATTGTCGGCATCAAACGCCCGCGGGAGGATTTTACCTATGCCCGGCCCGATACGGTCATGGCAGCCGATGACATTCTGATTGTGTCGGGGCGGGTCGATCTGGTTCAGCGCTTCGCCGGCCTGACCTGACGCACGCGAGATTGCTGGCATCCTTGCAGACGACACACAGTCATTGGTAGCCGAAGGGGGGACATCGGATACCGGCTCGAACAGCGCTGAGCCTGGGGGTGGCCATAAGCCATCCATGGTCGATGCCGTCACCGGGGATGAGGGTCGCATAAAGGCGCTCACGGCGTGGTCGTCAGCCGATAGCCGACGCCCGGCTCGTTCCGGATCAGGCTGGGATGGGCGGGGTCGCGTTCCAGTTTCAGGCGAAGCGCGCGGACAGTAACGCGCAAATATTCGACATCGGCCTCGTGTGCCGAGCCCCAAACGCTACGCAGCAACAAGCTGTGCGTCACCACCCTGTCGGCATGGCGCACCAGTAGCGTCAGCAACGCATATTCCTTGGGTGTCAGATGCACCTCCAATCCGCCCTTGGTGATCCGTCGTGAGTCCAGATCGATGTCGATATCATCCGCGCGAACGCTTTGAACTTCACGCAACGCCGCCTGGCGATGGCGCAGTGCAGTCCGCACACGCGCGAGCAATTCCTCGGTATCGAACGGCTTGGTCACATAATCATCGGCACCCAGATCGAGGGCGGCGACCTTTTCGGCAACCGCTTCGCGTGCAGTCAGGACAAGAACGGCAGCCCCTGTCGCGCGCAGCGGAGCGATCAGTTCCAGCCCATCCCGATCGGGCAAGCCCAGATCAAGGATCACAAGGTCAAAGCTATTTCTCCGCGCATCTAAGAGCGCCGCTGCGGCGCTTGCCGCTTCCGCTGTTTCCCAGCCCGTACGGGTCAGCGCACGGCGGACGAGCAGGCGGATGGCGGGCTCATCGTCCACGACGAGGATGCGGTAGGAACTTGTCATGTTTGCGCGTCCGAATGCCGCAGGATCAGCGCGTCTGGAAAGCGGAGCGTGAAGCGCGCACCGACCCCGTCAGGGCGGTTCGATGCGGAAACATGAACGCCCATCGCGTCGGCGAACCCTTTGACGATGGCCAGGCCGAGGCCAGTGCCGCCGGTACGGTCGTTCCCTTCCAGCCTTGTAAAGGTGTCGAACACTTCAGATTCCCGGCCGGGCGGCAATCCCCGGCCTTCGTCCACCACCGACAGGATCAGGCTGTCCGACTCGCGGCGGCCCTCCAGCCGGATCTCGCAACCGGGCGCGCTGAACTTGATAGCATTCTCGATCAGGTTAATCAGGATGTGGTGCAACAACGTAGGATCGGTGCGCACCAGCGGCAGGCTTTGCGGCACATCGAGCGTTACGGCGCGCTCCCTTGCGGTCCGCACATCATGGACAGCAGCCGCGACCGCATCGGTCAGGTCAGTTGGTTCGGGCCGCGGCACGATCGCCCCGGCTTCGATACGGGTCATGTCGATCAGGTCATCGAAAAACCGGCCCAGCCGTTGCGCTTCGGTGGTGACCATAGCCATCAGTTGCGGACTGGCGCCGTCGGTGGCCATCGCCTCCACGCCTGCGGTGACGGCGGTCAAGGGTGTCTTGAGGTCATGGGCAATGGACGACAACAGGGTTGAGCGCAGGGCATCGCGTTCCTTCAGAGAGGTGATGTCGCGCATTTCCGCTTCGAGTTTCAGCCGCTCATGAGCCAGCGCCGCCTGATCGATCAGGCTCATGAACAGGACCGCGCGGTGCGCCGGAACCGGATCGTCGGCGTCGGGCCGCGCGACGCCGAGGACCGCCAGCGCGCCAAGGGCTGTCTTGAGCGGCTGAAACCGCCATTCCGATGCGGTCAGCGTGCCCGTGCCGCGCCCCGCCGCCTCGCCGCGCCCTTGTGCCCAATCGGCAGCGGCCATGTCGATCGTGTCCAAGGTCATGCCCGGCGGATAACAGGACAGGATCTTCAACGTCCCCGCATCCTGTTTCAGCAAAACGGTATGACCGTCCAGCAATCGCGCCACTTCCCCGCAGACTGCCTGTGCCGTTTCCGTTTCGTCGGACAGGGTGCCCAGCGTTCTCGCGAAGCCGGCAATCGCGGCATTGTCGCGCGCACTGCGGGCACCCAGTTCGGCCTGTGCACGAACGCGGCCGGCAAGTTGGCTGGTTACGACGGCCGTCGCCATCAACACGACGAACGTGATGACGTTCTGAGGCTCGTAGATCGTGAACGTGTGGAGTGGGGGAATGAAAAAGAAATTATATGCCAGACCGGATGCGATGCCAGCCACCAATCCCTTTCGCAGGCCGAACAGGGTGGCAGCGGCGATGGTCGGGATCAGGAACAAAAGGTCGGTCGAGCGATAGCCGATCAAAGGCTTTACCAGGATGCCGAACACGGTGACCGCAGTGACCAGGCCCAGGCTGATGGCATAATCACGCATCCGTTCTTGTGGCCGCAGTCGTTTGCCCCGTGCGCCCGGTGTGCTGGTCTCGCCAAATGGCAGGACATGGACGGCCACGCCTTCGCTGCGGCGGATGATGCGGTCCACCACCGAACCGTGGCGCAGCTCGAACCACCAGCTCCGGCGGGATTTGCCGATGACAAGCTGCGTGACGCGGTGCTCGGCCAGTTGATTGGCAATCCCCTCGAACACCGTGGTCGCCGGGATGCTGACCAGTGTCGCGCCAAGCGTCGCCGCGAGGCCTAGATTGCTCGCCAGCCGTTCGCGCTGATCGGTGGTAAAGCCTTCGTCGCGCGCGGTTTCCACGTGCAGCGCGAGCCACGGCGCGCGCAACGCATCGGATAGCCGCTTGGCCGCACGCACCAGCGCATCGGCACCATCCTGCTCGCTGACGGCGACCAGGATGCGCTCGCCCCCGGCATAGGTGCCCGACACGGCATGCGCGCGCAGGTAATCGAGCATCTGTGCGTCCACCGCCTGCGCTGCGCGTCGCAGGGCCAGCTCACGGAGCGCCGACAGGTTCGATTTGGAAAAGAAATGGCTGAGCGCTCGGCTGGCTTCGGCGGGCACGTAGACCTTGCCTTCACGTAGTCGCTCGATCAGCTCGTCGGGCGGAATATCGACCACCTCGATTTCCGCCTGCTCAAGCACGCTGTCCGGCAGCGTTTCACGGACGCGCACCTTGGTAAAGGACGCGACCACGTCGTTCAGACTTTCAAGGTGCTGGACGTTCAGCGTCGAATAAACGTCGATTCCGGCATCGAGCAGTTCGGTGACGTCCTGCCACCGCTTGGGATGACGGCTGGTCGCGGCATTGGTGTGCGCCAGTTCGTCGACCAGCACCAGCGCCGGGCGACGCTCCAGAATGGCGTCCAGATCCATTTCGGTCAGTTGGTGGCTTTCATAGTCGATCAGACGCCGGGGGATGATCTCGAAACCCTGGGTCAGCGCCTCGGTATCGGCGCGGCCATGCGTTTCAACGACGCCAACGATGACATCGCTGCCCGACTTCAGCCGCGCCATCCCCTCACGCAGCATTTCATAGGTTTTGCCGACGCCCGGCGCTGCACCCAGAAATACTTTCAAACGGCCGCGGCCTTCCTGCGCGGCCGCGCGAAGAAGGGCTTGGGGGGAGGGGCGGTCCGGCTCGGTCATACGTGTCTTCGATGCGCCGAGTTCGGCCGGGACTCAACCGGCTCGCGCACGGTCGAGCGCCAGGTTCAGTTCCAGCACGTTGACGATCCGGTCGCTGGTGAACGGTCCGCCGGGTGAAAAGGCACGGGTCTCGATCAGCGCCATTACGTCAGCCCTTGCAATTCCGCGCGCCTCGGCCACGCGGCTGGCCTGATAGCGGGCACCCTCCACGCTGATATGCGGGTCGAGCCCTGCGCCCGATGCTGCGGCCAGATCAGCGGGCAGTGGCGTATCGGTCGTTGCGCCATATCGGGCCGTGATTTCAGTGCCGCGTTCGGTCAGGTCGGTGGACGTCGGCGACTTGTTGCTGCCGCCGGCGCCAGCCCCATTGTAATCGACCGCCGAGGGGCGCGGCCAGAAATAGCGCGGCGTTGTGAACGGCTGGGCAATCTGGCTGCTGCCGATCACCTGTCCGTCAGCATTGCGGATCAGATGGCCGTTGGCCGTGGTCGGTGTCACCGTTTGAGCGATTCCGAGGATCAGCGCGGTGTAGCCGACGACACAGATCACGAGCGTGGCGATGACGATACGCAGGCTGGCGAGAATCGAGGTCATTCTGGTTGCTCCCGTCACATGAACAGCACGTGTTCGGCGATCGGGCCGAGCGCGGCTGCGGGGAAGAAGGTCAGGGCACCGAAGACGACGATGGTGATGACGAGCATGACGCCGAATGTCGCATCCTCGACCCCCAAGGTGCCCGCCGATTCGGCCGCGCGGCGCTTGGCGACGAACGATCCGACGATCGCCAGCGGCAGGATGATCGGGATGAACCGCGCAAGCAGCATGATCAGCCCGGTGGCGATGTTCCAGGGCACAGTATTGTCGCCCAGCCCCTCGAAGCCCGAACCATTGTTGGCGGCAGCAGAGCTGAACTCATACAGCATCTCGCTGAATCCGTGCGGGCCAGTGTTGTTGAGCGTATCGGCCCCCCAGCTTGTCGCAGCGAACAGCGCGGTGCCGCCCAGGACGAACAGCGCGTGCGCGGCCAGCGCCATGATCGCCAGCTTGACCTCGCGTCCCTCGACTCGGTGGCCCAGATATTCAGGCGTGCGACCGACCATCATGCCTGCCACGAACACCGCGACGATGATGTAGAGGAACATGTTTATCATGCCGACGCCGACGCCGCCAAAGGTCGCGTTCAGCCACATCCCCACCATCGGCATCAGCCCAGCGAGTGGATTCAGGCTGTCGTGCATCGCGCCAACCGATCCGTTGCTGGTGGAGGTCGTCAGCACGGCCCAGAGCGGGCCACCGGCGGCACCGAAGCGCAGTTCCTTCCCCTCAAGATTGCCAGCGGCGTCGACGATCGGCAGCGATGCGAACGCCTGGGTCGGGGCGGTTTCGAACGCGATCGATCCAGTCGCCTTCACGCACAGAAAGGCGAGCATCACGGCAAAGACGACCGCGGCGTGCTTCGGGCGGCCGACGATCCGGCCGAACATCCATACGCACGCCATCGGGATCAGGATGATCGAAACCATCGACAGCGCATTGGTCCAGAAAGTCGGGTTTTCGAACGGATGGGTCGAGTTCGGCCCGAAAAAGCCGCCGCCATTGGTGCCAAGCTGCTTGATCGCGACGAATGCAGCGACAGGACCCCGCGCGATCGTCTGTGCCGCGCCCTCCAGACCCGTCGCCTGAACCGATCCGCCCAGCGTCATCGGCACGCCGCCGATGACCAGCGCGACGGCAACGATCACGGCGACCGGCAACAGCACCAGAAACGATGCGCGCTGCACATCGACGAAGAAGTTGCCGAGCATTTTGTGTCCGGCCAGCCCGCGCGCCATTGCGGTCAATGCCGCAATGCCCGTCGCCGCGGACACGAATTGCAGCCACATCAGCCCGCCAAGCTGTGTGAAATAGCTCAGCGAGGCTTCACCGGAATAATGCTGCAGATTGGTGTTCGTCGTGAACGACGCAGCCGTGTTGAAGATCAGATCGGGCGACAGCGCCTCCATCCCGTCGGGATTGAGCGGCAACACCTGCTGCAGCGACAAGATGGCGAAGACAACGACGAACATCGCCACGTTGAAGCCAAGCATGGCGAACAGATAGCGTTGCCAGCTCTGTTCGGTGCGTGCCGCATCGCCGCCGATCGTCTGAAACCACCGCGTGAGGCGGCTGGCCGTCACCGGGTCCATTGCCCAGCGCATATAGCGACCAAGGGGGATCGACAGCAGCGTGGTGCCGCCGACGATCAGCAGGACAAGCAAAAGTGCATCGGTCATTGGATCGATTCCTGGGTCAGGCGCGGCCGGCGAGCTTGACCAGCCCGGCGAGCATCAAGAAGGTAAGAAGCCCGAGGGCAAGATAGAGCAGCACCATGTTCGGTATCCCGATAAGGCTCAGACAAGGCCGAGCGCGTTGACGCCAAGGTCGATCAGCTTGATCCCCGCGAAGGGTGCGAGCAGCCCGCCCACGCCGTAGATCGCCAGATTGCGGACCAGCAGTTTTGCGGCACCGACCGGGCGATAGGGCACGCCGCGCAGGGCGAGTGGGACCAGCAACGGGATGATGACGGCGTTGAAGATGATGGCCGACAGGATCGCGCTTTCCTGGCTGACCAGGCCCATCACGTTCAATGCGCCGAGTTGCGGGTAAACGGCCGCGAACAGGGCAGGGATGATCGCGAAATACTTCGCTACGTCGTTGGCGATCGAGAAGGTGGTCAGCGACCCGCGAGTCATCAGCAACTGCTTGCCCAGGCCAACCACCTCGATCAGTTTGGTGGGGTCGCTGTCCAGATCCACCATATTGCCCGCCTCGCGTGCCGCCTGGGTGCCGGTGTTCATCGCGATGCCGACATCGGCCTGCGCCAGCGCGGGCGCATCGTTGGTGCCGTCGCCGCACATCGCGACCAGCCGCCCTTCGCCCTGTTCCTTGCGGATCAGCGCCAGCTTGTCCTCCGGCGTCGCCTCGGCGAGGAAATCGTCCAGCCCGGCCTCGGCGGCGATGGCCGCGGCGGTCAGCGGGTTGTCGCCGGTGATCATCACCGTGCGGATGCCCATGCGGCGCAATTCGGCGAAGCGTTCGCGGATACCCGCCTTCAGAATGTCCTTCAGATGGACGACGCCGAGTAGCTGACCGTTGCGGGCGACCGCCAGCGGGGTTCCCCCCGACCGTGCGATTTCCTCGGCAATGCTCCGCAGTTCATCGGCGGCGCGGGAGCCTGCCGCCTCCGGGTTGGCACGCAGGATCGAATCCACCGCACCCTTCTGGATCAGGACATCGCCATATTTCACGCCCGACAGTCGCGTCTGGGCAGTGAAGGGGATAGTTTCCGCATCGGCGCGCTGGCTGGCCTGGGTCAGGCTATGTTTTTCCCGCGCCAGCGTGACCACGGAACGCCCCTCCGGCGTCTCGTCGGCGATGCTTGCCTCCAGCGCGGCCTCGGCCAGTTCGCGCGCCGATGTGCCGTTGATCGGTCGAAACTCGACCGCGTGGCGGTCGCCGACCGTCACCGTGCCGGTCTTGTCGAGCAGCAGCACGTCGATATCGCCCGCCGCCTCGACCGCTCGGCCTGATTTGGCGAGCACGTTGAACCGCACCATGCGATCCATGCCCGCAATGCCGATCGCCGACAGCAGCGCCGCGATGGTGGTGGGGATCAACGCGATCAGCAGCGCCGACAGCAGCGCGACCGGCACGCTGCCACCGGCATAGGCGGCAAAGGCCGGAATGGTCGCCACCGCGATCAGAAAAATGATGGTCAGACCGACCAGCAGGACCGTCAGTGCGATTTCATTCGGCGTCTTGGCGCGTTCCGCACCCTCGACCAGCGCGATCATCCGGTCGAGAAAGCCGCGGCCCGGCTCCTGCGTCACGCGCACCCGAATGCGATCCGAAATCACACGCGTGCCCGCCGTCACCGCCGACCGGTCGCCACCCGCCTCCCGGATGACGGGCGCGCTCTCACCAGTGATCGCGGCCTCGTTGACCGATGCGATCCCCTCGATCACCTCGCCATCGGCGGGGATCAGGTCGCCCGTGGCAACGATGACGATATCCCCGGCCTTGAGCTGGGCCGCGCCGACGCTTTCATGGCGCCCGCCGGACAGTTCGCGCGTGGCGACCAGTTCGGCCTTGGCCGAACGCAGCGATGCTGCCTGCGCCTTGCCGCGCCCTTCGGCCAGCGCCTCGGCGAAATTGCCGAACAGCACCGTCAGCCACATCCAGAAAACCAGCTGCACCTGAAACGCGACCGATCCGGGCGCAAGGCCAAGCACCAGCAACATGGTCAGCATCACCGCCGCTACCGCCGTCGTGAACATCACCGGATTGCGGATCAATGTGCGCGGGTTCAGCTTTAAAAAGGCATCGCGCATCGCCGGTCCGATCAGGTGCCCGGTGAACAGCGATGAGGGGGGAGCGGCTTGGCTCATGGCGTGCCTTTCAGAACCGTTCGGGCCGCGCGAGCGCGGCGAGCAGATAGATCAGCAGGCCGAGCGCGACGATCGCGCCCAGCCAGAGTTCAGCGGTCATGGTCGGGCCTCCATCAAAAGGATGCGGTCAGCGTGGCGAGCAGCGTCGATCCGGCAATCGTGCCGGTGCCGTTCTGACCGCGCGAGAAATAGGGCTGAAGATAGGCAGACTCGGCGCGGGAGATGTCGGTATCGACCCAGGCCAGCCCCAGGGTCAGCCCGTCGACCGGCGTGACATCCACACCCAGCGACCAGTCCCAATAGCGGCCCGTCGGCGCGATGCTGGTTCCGTTCGGACCAAGACCCGGATTGCCGTCGGAATAGCCGATATGCGCCTTCAGACTGACTGGCGTTCCGGCAAGCGGCACCACGCCGTCGCCCGACAGGTAGAGATTATCTTCCTTGTCGCCGGCATCGTCCGGCACCCCTGCCTGCGCTGCCGCCCCCGTGGCGAACACATTGCCCAGCGCGCGCTGGGCCGGGGCATAGGCGATGCCGGCGGTCAGCGTCGCCGAACCGACAGCGCCCGACAGACGGGCATATAATTCGCCGAAATCGGTCGTGTCGGCGCCGCCGGGATACATATACCAGACCAGCCCGGTATCCAGCGTGCCCGCCGCAACCGGCAGCTTGATCCCGGCGAACAGGTCAAGTTCCATGTTTGCGCCGCCAAAGGTGCCCCAGCCCGCAAGGTTCGATCCCCACGTCCCGGCATAAACGCCGCTTTGATGGGTGATCGTCACGCCACCTTGAACGGCGGCGTTCCCATCGGTCTGCGACACGCCGCGAAACCGGTAATCGGATGCCAGCGATGCGCTGCCGCTGACCGCCAGTGGTGCGGGTGGTGGGTCGCTCGGGACGGTTTCCTGCGCCAGCAACGGCTGGGCGGCAACCAGTCCCACGGACGCCATCAGATTACGGACCATCGAAATTCTCCGAACCGCCAGGGTGGCGGCCGGAACGGTCATTGAGCGCAAAGGGTGTTAGGTTGCCATGCGAAGCTGGTGGCCGGCGCATAAGGATTGCGTAAAATCGCGCGGCAGGTTGCAAAGGGGGCGGGCGGGACCCCCGGCATCGACTTGGGGCGAGTGGCGCTTTAGAGCGGGACCAAGGCGGCGGCATCGTGCCTTGCGGTTGCGGAGAGGTTCTGGGTGATGGCGCAACGGTTTGCGGAAGTGCGCGAATGGCGGGACGTCGACCGGGATCGGTTCGAAAGTGAAATCGTGCCGCTGCGGCGACCGGCGGTGTTGCGCGGCCTGGCCGGAGAATGGCCCGCCGTCGCCGCCGCCCGGCAATCACCGCGCGCGCTTTGCGACTATGTTCGCGGCGTTGACCTGGGCAAGCCGGTGCCCGCCTTTCTGGGGCCGCCGCAGATCAAGGGCCGCTTCTGGTATCGCGAGGATATGCGCGGCCTGAACTACCAGCAGCGTTTCGCGCCGATCGCCGAACTGCTCGACGTGCTGCTGAGCGTCGAGCACGAGGCGGAGCCGCCCGCCTTTTATGCGGGGGCCGTGCCGATCAGCGAGAATTGTCCCGATTTCGCGCGCGACAATGCGACCGATATTGCCGGGCCTGGCGCGGTCGCGCGGCTGTGGGTCGGCAATCGCGCGACCGTCTCAACCCATTTCGACATGTCGGAGAATGTCGCCGTCGTTGTCGGAGGGCGCCGGCGTTTCACGCTGTTCCCGCCCGAGCAGGTTCGCAATCTGTATGTCGGGCCGTTCGACTTTACCTTTGCCGGGCCGCCGGTCAGCATGGTCGACCTGAATGCACCCGACCTGGCGCGCTACCCGCGTTTCGCCGACGCGATGCCGTTCGCGCAGCAGGCCGAACTGGAACCCGGCGATGCGATCTATATCCCCTATATGTGGTGGCATCAGGTCGAGGCGCTGTCGCCGATCAACATGCTGGTCAATTACTGGTGGGATCTGAGCGAGCGGGCGTGGGCCGGATCGCCATTCCGCACGCTGATGCACGCGATCATGAGCATCCGCGACCTGCCCGAGCATGAGCGCGGGGTCTGGCGCGAATGGTTCGACCATTATGTGTTCGGCGACGGACACGCGGCGGTCGCGCACCTGCCCGCCGCCGGGCGCGGCGCGTTGGGAGACATGACTCCCGAACGCGCGAAGGCGGTCAAAAACTATCTGATCGAGGAATTGCGACGCTAGGCCGCGTCGGCGCGGCAATATCGCTCGATGAACGCCATGTGGGCAGGCATCCCCGCGACACCCGCGTCCATGGCGGCGGCGATGCGGTTCATGCGCGATTCGAGTTCGGCATCGGGCAGGAAACCCGCGATCGGGTGATAGCGTGCCGGTGCGATATGCTGACCGTGCAGCACGGCCAGCCAGCTCGTTTCGCTGAACAATTCGTTATCGTGCCGGTATAGCCGCGCATTCTCGCGAAAGATCGCGATGCGCTCCTCAAGTGTCGCCGGAATCGGCATGGTGCGGCAATAGTTCCAGAACGGCGTGTCGTCGCGCTGCGTCGCCTTGTAATGCAGGATCAGGAAATCGCGGACCTGCTCATATTCCGCGCGCGTGCGGCGGTTGTAGTAATCGATGTCGTGTTGATTGAACCCGCGATCGGGAAAGTTGGTCAGCAACCGCGCGATGCCCGACTGGATCAGGTGGATCGATGTCGATTCAAGCGGTTCGAGAAACCCCGCCGCCAGTCCCAGGGACACGACGTTGCGGTTCCACACCTTGCGCCGGGCGCCGGTGGTGAAGCGCAGAAAATTCGGGTCCGATATCGCTTCCCCGTCCAGTCCCGCATCGAGCACTGCCAAAGCCGCATCGTCGCTTAAATTGTCTGAACAATAGACGTGACCATTGCCGGTGCGCGACTGGAGCGGGATACGCCATTGCCAGCCCGCCGCTTTTGCCGTTGCGCGCGTGAAGGGCGCGGGATCGCCCAGCCGGCGGCAAGCCCGCGCGACCGCGCGATCGCAGGGCAGCCAGTGGCGCCAGTCGTCATAGCCGGTCGCCAGCGCCCCTTCGATCAACAGCCCGCGAAAGCCCGAGCAGTCGATGAACAGGTCCCCGTCGACCGAACGCTCGCCCTCCAGCAGCACGGTTTCGACATGGCCGGTTTCGCCATTCAGGCGAATGTCGGTGATGCGCCCCTCGATCCGCTCGACACCCGATGCTTCAGCGCGTTCGCGCAGGTAGCGGGCGTAGCGCGCGGCATCGAACTGAAAGGCATAGGACAAGGTGGCCAGGGGGGTATCGGCGCGGGCGCCATCGGGGCGCTGGAACCTGCCGGCGCGCGCGGCGCCGATGCCGATGCTGAAGCGATCGAGCGGCAGCATCCCGCCGCCCTGGGCATAGCGATACCAGAAATGATGGAAGTGCAGCCCCTCCATCTCCTGCCCATAACTGCCGAAGGGGTGGATATAGCGGTCGCCCAGGCGGCCCCAGTCGACAAACTCGATCCCCAGCTTGAACGTCGCGGCGGTGCGGCGGACGAAATCATTCTCGTCCAGTCCCAGCAGCCGGTTGAAATAGCGGATGTGAGGGATCGTCGCTTCGCCGACACCGACGGTGCCGATTGCTTCGGATTCGATCAGCCGGATGCGGATGCCGCCGCCCGCCAGCACCCGTGACAGCGCCGCCGCCGCCATCCAGCCCGCCGTGCCGCCACCGACGATGACGATATCCCGGATGCGATTGTCGGTCATGGGTTCAGGCTGAATCCGCGGGGCAATGGCGCTCGATGAAATCTTGATGCATTGGCATTCGTTCCACCGCAGCGGCGATGGCGCCGCGCATCGATTTCAGGCTGTGGGCAATGTCGTTCGCTGGCAGGGTCGCGACCACAGGGTCGCAGTCTTGCGGCACGATATGCTGGCCCAGCATCACCGCGATCCAGCTGGGCCGCGCGAACAGTTCGTCGTTGTAGCGGAACACGCGGCCGGTGCGGCGGAACAGCTCGATCTTGTGCACCAGCGTGTCGGGCAGCTTCATCGTCCGGCAATAATCCCAAAACGGCGTGTCGTCGCGTTCGGTGGCGCCGTAATGCAGGATGATGAAGTCGCGCACCTGCTCGAACTCGGTCCGCATGTGGCGGTTATATTCGGTGCGAACGATGTCAGGGATGTCGGCGCGCGGGAACAGCGAGATGAAACGGCTGATCCCTTCCTGAATCAAATAGATGGAGGTCGATTCCAGCGGCTCCAGAAAGCCCGCCGCCAGCCCGATGGCGATGCAGTTGTCCGTCCAGAACGCCTCCCGACACCCGGCGCGGAACCGGATCGGGCGCGGATCGGCCAGCGCCGCCCCGTCGAGGCTGGACAGCAACATGTCGGCCGCGCGGTCGTCCGACAGGAATGCGCTGGCATAGATGTGGCCGTTGCCGACGCGCCGCTGGGTCGGAATGCGCCATTGCCAGCCGGCGTCGCGCGCGGTCGAGCGGGTATAGGGCGCGAGTGGCCCCTGATGCGCGCTGGGCACCGCGAGCGCGCGGTCGCAGGGCAGCCAGTGGCTCCAGTCGACAAAGCCCACCCCCAGGGTGTCGCCCGCCAGCAACGCGCGAAACCCGGTGCAGTCGAAGAAGAAGTCGCCATCGACCGCGCGGTCGTCGCCCAGATCCAGCCCCGCGATGAAGCCGTTTTCAGCGTGGCGGCGCACGTTCCGCACCGCGCCTTCGACCCGGCGCACGCCGCGCGCCTCGGCATAGCGGCGCAGGAACGCAGCGTAGAGCGTGGCGTCGAAATGATAGGCATAGCGGATTTGCGACAGCACCGATCGCGGATTGGGGTCGGGCAGGACAAAGCGCCCCGCCTGTGCCGCCACCGCGCACAGGCTGTATGCCTCGATCGGGTCGGTCGCCCCCTCGCCACGGGCGCGCAGCCAATATTGGTGGAAGTCGATGCCCTGCATGTCGACGCCGTGCTGGCCGAACGGGTGGACGTAACGATCGCCCTTGCGCCCCCAGTCGACAAACTCGATGCCCAGCTTGAAGGTCGCCTGCGTCGCCTTCATGAACTCGGTCTCGCCGATGCCGAGCATCCGGTTGAAGGCGAGGATGTCGGGTATCGTCGCTTCGCCCACGCCGACCGTGCCGATCGCGTCCGATTCGACCAGGGTGATGGTAACTTCGCGCGGGTCGAGCAGACTGGACAGCGCCGCAGCCGTCATCCACCCGGCCGACCCGCCCCCGACAATGACGATCTGCCGAAGCAGGCCGGGCGGTGTCATCGACGCGCGCGTTGCAGATAGCGTTCGAGCTGCGCGCGGTAGCGGCCGCTTTCAGGCATCGTCGCCACGGTCTGTTCGATCTCGCGCTTCATCGCCGACAGATATTGGTTGACCCGCGCCGGCGATGCGCGATCGGCGAGCCGGTCATGGCGTTGCGGCTGGCGACCCAGCCCCAGATGCAGCACGACCCAATCCTCAGGGTGGAAGGGTTCGAGGTCATAGCCGACCAGCACGCCGCGCGACGCGAACAGGGCGAGCTTGCGCGCGAGCTTTTCGGGCAACGGCTCACGGCGCGCGGCCTGCCAATAGGGCGCATCCGGCAAGCCGGTGGTCGCGAACAGGGCGCGGTTGAACAGGGCGGCGTGCGCGTGGTCGTCATCGTGCCGACGATTATACTCACGGCGCTCCACCGCCATATCGCCCGAAGGAGGTATCAGCGACAGCAGCCGATCGATATCGCGCTCCAGCAACATGACCGGGGCAGGGGTGATCGGTTCCAGAATGCCTGCGGCGTGGCCGACGCCGACGCAGTTTCCGGCCCAGGCGTGGTGCCGCCGACCCAGCGTGACCGTCGCCGCGTCCGCCGCATCCACCGGGTCGCAAACGCCGACATGCCGCGTCCGGCCCTTGAGCGATGTCACGCTATCCCACCCATGCGCGGTCGCATGCACGCTGCGAAAGGGGCGGTCCGGCGTCGCCGCATCCCCATCGCTGACGGTGATGGCGATCCGGCGATCGCCGACCCAGTCCGGCGACAGGCTCGACAGCAATGACGCCTGCGGTCCCGTGCAGTCGACATAAAGGTCGGCGTCCAGCGTGCGGCCGTCGATCAGGCGAACCGCCGCGATACCTTCGTGGCGCAGATCGACGCCGGCCAGTTCGCCGGTGACCGCCGTGACCCGTCCGGCCATGCGCGCGGCGGCGAACAGGCGAGCATAGGCTGCCGGATCGAATTGATAGCCGTAATCGGCGCGCGATAGCGGATGCGGTTTCGCGCCGCCCGGCTCGCGAGGCGGGTGCGCGAACGCGCCTCTGGCCGCGGCGGTGGCGGCGATCAGATACGGTTCGATCGCGGTCTCGCCCGCCGCGGCCAGATATTGGTGGAACATCACGCCGTCGAGCACGGGCAGGGGCAGGGCAAAGCATTGCGTCCATGCATGGTCCTGACCCCATGCCGCATATCGCGTGCCCCATGAAAAGGCGGTGTCGCTCGACAGGACCAGCGCCGGTTCCTCGACCCCGGCGGCCAGGTTGAAGGCATAGGCGCTGGGGCCGGTGACGGTGCCGTAGAACAGATCGCTGTCGCCCGTGTCGCCGGTTTCGAGCAGCGTGATCCGAACCTCGTCCGGCAGCTGATGCGACAGGGCCGCCACCGCCATCTGCGCGGCAAGGCCGCTGCCACAGACCAGAATGTGCCGCATGTCGCCGGACATGGCGCCGTCAGGCCGCAAGACTGGCCGCCGCGGCCGAGCGACGGATGTAATCGGCATGATCGGGCGTGCCGGCGACGGCGCGCGTGACGCCCGAACGGATCGCCTGCGCGCGGGTGCGAAGCGCGGTGTCGTCCGTCCGGCCCACGCGGGGATCATGGCCCCTGGGCATCAGATTCTGTCCCATCATCACCGCAACCCAGCTGGGCGGCAGGAACAGCCCGAACTCATAGGGCACGACATAGGCGCGCGTCGTCCATGCCTCGATCTTCTCGGCCAGGCTGTCGGGCAGCGTCAGCGCGCGGAAATGGCGCCACATCTCGCTGTCGTCGCGCTGGGTGGCGACGTAATGCAGCAGCAGGAAATCACGAACGCGTTCGTAGTGCAGCGACATGCGGCGATTATATTCGCCGATCTCGACGGGATCGAACCCGGTGTCGGGGAACAGCGCCAGCAATTCGGTAATGCCGTCCTGAATCAGATGGATCGAAGTCGATTCGAGCGGTTCGAGGAAGCCGCCCGCGAGGCCGATCGCGACCACGTTCTTCTTCCAGAAATCGCGGCGCCGCCCGGTCGTGAAGCGCAACTGGCGCGGTTCAGCCTGCATCGGCGCATCGAGATTTTCGACCAGTTGCCGGGTCGCATCCTCATCGCTGATGAAGTCGCTGCAATAGACATGGCCGTTGCCGACCCGGTGCTGCAACGGGATGCGCCATTGCCACCCCGCGGTGCGCGCGGTCGCGCGGGTATAGGGGCCAAGCGGCCCGGCGCTGCCGGTCGGCACCGCCACTGCGCGGTTGCACGGCAGCCATCGGCGCCAGTCGTCATAGCCGGACGCCAGCGCCCCTTCGATCAACAGGCCGCGAAAGCCCGAACAGTCGACGAACAGGTCGGCGGCGATCGTTCGCCCGTCCGCCAGCGTGACGCGTTCGACATGGCCCGACTGGGGGTGAAGCGCGGTTTCCACCACCTTGCCCTCCAGCCGCTCAACGCCAAGCGCCTCTGCATAGCGGCGTAGGAACGCGGCATAGAGCGACGCATCGAACTGATACGCATAGCCAAAGGTCGACTCGACCGCCCCGATATCGGTCGAGGGGTGGCGAAAGCGGTTCTGTTCGGCGGCGACGACCGGATAGGAATAGTCATCCAGCCGGGTCGTGTCGCCCAGCGCGCGCAGACGAAGCCAGTGATGGTAGAAGGGCACGCCGTCCACCACAGGACCGAAATCGCCGAACGGGTGGATATACCGGTCGCCGATCCGGCCCCAGTCGCGAAACTCGATACCCAGTTTGAACGTCGCCTGGGTGGCGCGCATCAATTCGGGTTCGGATATGCCCAGCGTGGTGTTGAAGGCGCGAATGTGCGGCAACGTTGCTTCGCCCACGCCGACGGTCCCGATTTCGGACGACTCGATCAACCGGATGGCGACCGGCAACCCTTTCAGCCGGTTTGACAACGCTGCCGCCGTCATCCACCCGGCGGTGCCGCCGCCGACAATGCAGATGCGTTCGATCGGGGAACCGCGCATCACGCAGGATGCGCGCATATCAGTGCGCGATCAGTCATTTCCGCCCCCCAAATCCGGTTCAGCTGTCCCGAAAAGCAGGACTTTTCTGACCGTGAATATCATTCGCACGTCGGCGTGGCGGATCTTTGCCCGATGCCGGCGTGCTGTCACGACAAAAGCTGACAAGTGCAACGTTGTCAATTTTCGCTTCATATCAATTTTGGCGTCTTGCCGGACCAAAAAGTATGAGTTATCCGAATCGCCTCGGCCAAAGACCACGGGTTGCAAATGCTCAAAGAGCGGGGCGCCCAAGAACATGTGGCTCGGCGCGAGGGGGACAAAAGGCCGTGGGGATTCGGCCTTTATGGGAGGGGGTAAGCACTGTGAAGAGCAATCGGATTCCGAATCCGTCATGGTCGGCCAAGCGTCTGCTGCTGGCGACATCCGCACTCAGTTTCGTTGTCATGCCGTCGGCGGCACTGGCCCAGGCCGGTCCGCCCGATACCGGCGAAGGCCAGCAGACGCCGGCGTCCGCGCCGCTGTCGGACGAGGAAATCGTCGTCACCGGTATTCGCGGCGCACTCGAATCGGCCAAGGAAATCAAGCGCGCCGCATCGACTTTCGTCGATTCGCTGTCGGCGTCGGACATCGCGACGCTGCCCGACCTGTCGGTCGCCGAAGCGATCGGCCGTATTCCGGGCGTCACCATCTCGCGTTTCCCGACCGGCGGCGCCAGCCCCGACTTTCCCTCGCCCGAAGGGCGCGGCAACCTGGTCCGGGGCCTGGGTTTCGTTCGATCGGAGTTCAACGGGCGTGACGCGTTCAGCGCCAATGGCGGCCGCTCGCTCGACTTTTCCAGCATCCCGCCTGAACTGGTCGGCGGCGTCGATGTTTACAAGAACCAGACGGCCGATCTGATCGAAGGCGGCATCGGCGGCACGATCAATCTGCGAACGCTGGAGCCGTTCGACCGCCCCGGCACGACGCTGGTGGTGGCGCTCGACACCACTTATTCGGACCTCCGCAAGGAATGGTCGCCGCAAGGCAGCATCACCGCCGGTTCGCGCTGGCAGACCGATATCGGTGAGTTCGGCCTGCTCGGCTCATTCTCCAAATCGCGGCTCAATTCGCGCATCCATGGCTGGCAGCAGAACGCGCCGATGCCGCGCGTGCTGGACGCCAATGGCAATGTCCCTGAAACGGCGCTGACGGGTGAATTGAAACTGGGTGAGTTCGACGGCGTCGATCCGGCGAACATCATCGGCATCACGCCCGGGTTCCAGATGCGGACCAACGATGTCGATCGCGACCGCACCAGCTATTATCTGGCCGGTCAGTGGAAGATCGACAATCTTCAGGTGACGGCGAAGTATATCCGCGCCGATACCGAAATCGACAGCATCGAACGCACGTTCGAATGGTTCCCGGAACATGATACCGGCACCACGGCGGGCGTCAGCGATCTGGTCATCGACCGTGGCTTCGGTTCGGCCGGCTTGCCGATGTGCAGCGGCCCCGGCGGCTTTCCGACCAATCCGGGCGATTGCGAAACGCTGATCCCGGTGCGCGGCGGACTGATGGAATCGGGTTTCGTCACCAACAATGCCGATTCGTGGACAGGTGCGCGCGGTTCGCCGATCGGCTCGCTCGGCATCGGCAAGATCGAGGAATCGACCACCGAGGATTACAGCCTCAACATCAAGTGGAATGCCACCGACCGGCTGCTGATTACGCTCGACGGTCAATATACCAAGGCGTTCGCGCAGCAGCGGCAGATCTGGGGCGGTCTCAACACCTATGCCAACTGGCGGATCCGGCAGGATCTGGATAACCCCGAGATCCAGTTCTTCATCGATCCCGCGCACCGCTTCAATGCGGGTCAGACGCGGTTCACGGGCGATGTTGATGACAATCCCGATACGCCGCAGAATGAAGGTGTCTATATCCCCACGCCGACCAGCCTCGGCGATCTGAACGGCGCCAACTGGCAGTTCGTGGCCGACCAGTTTCAGGTCGGCACCGGTGAGCTTTATGCGTTCCGCGCCGACCTTGATTATGACCTGTCGGGCGGCGATGGTCTGGCCAGCTGGTTCGACGCGGTGAAGTTCGGCGCGCGTTATTCCGAACGCAGCCAGGTAAACTCCGAAATGGCGCTTAACTGGGGTTCGATGGCCCCGGCATGGGACGGCCGTGGCGGCTTCGGCATCGTCGGCACGTTCGACAATCCGGGGCAGGCAGCCGAAGCGGTCGATTTCAGCGACTTCTTCCGCGGCGGCGTCGTCAACGGGCTGAACACGTCGTTCGCGTTCGTGAACGAGAACCTGCTGTCGAGCTATGAGAACTTTCGCAGCTATATCGCGGGCGAACCGCAACTCGGCACCAATTACGGCTGGGTTCCGCGTGGCGAGGCCGATGGCAGCCGGTTCGGCCGACCCATTTTCCGGCCCGAAGACACATCGGACATCACCGAAAAGACGACCAACGCCTATGTCCGCGTCGACTTCAAGCAGGGCTTCGACAACGGCATGTCGCTCGACGGCAATATCGGTGTCCGATATGTCCGCACCGAGCTGACATCGGCGGGTTTCCGCGCGTTCCGTCCGTTCGTCGAGGATGTCCAGACGCCGGCGATCGATCCGACCACGGGTGAGCGCACGCGCACCGACGATGCGGAAAGCCGTGATGATCCGGCCGATTTTCTGCCGGAGTCGGTCGCCTATGCCGCGCAGGCGGCATTTGCGACCAGTGCCGATCAGGTCGACGAACGCTGGCTGCCGTCGTTCAACCTGAAATGGAACCTGAACCGCGAAATGTTGATGCGGTTCGGTTACAGCAAGGGGCTGAGCCGGCCCAACGTTCAGGATCTGCGCGCGTCGCAGGAATATGTGGTGACGACCAACCGTGTCCCGTTCCCGCCGCTCGACGAAAGCGATCCGCTGTTCGGCATCGATCGGGGGGCGCAGAATATCACCGTCGGCGATATCCGGGTCAGCCGCGGCAACCCGTCTCTGCAACCGACGACCGCCGACAGTTTCGACATTTCCTATGAATGGTATTTCAAGGGCGGTTATCTGTCGGTCGCCGGCTTCTACAAGGACCTGAAGAACATCATTACCAATGGCGACCTGCCACTGGGCAGCGTGACGCTGGACGGGCAACAGGCGCTGATTATCTATAATGGCCCGATCAATCAGGCGACGGCGACGGTCAAGGGCGTCGAAATCAGCTATCAGCAGTTCTTCGATTTTCTGCCTGGTGCGCTCAAGAATCTCGGCTTCCAGGGTAACTATACTTATATTGACGCCGAAACGACGCCGCCGGGCAATGGCGTCGACAGTGACGGCGACGGCAATCCCGACGATCTGACGACGGTGTTCCGGTGGGGCGTCAACGACCTGCTGGGTCAGTCCAAGCATATCGCCAACGCCGTCGCCATCTATCAGAACAAGAAGGTCGAAGCGCGTCTCGCCTATAACTGGCGTTCGGAATATCTGACGACTTACCGTGATTATGTGACCGGCAATCCGATCTATAACTCGGCGGCCGGTTTCCTGGATGCGTCGTTGAAGTTCAACTTCAACAATTTCCAGATCCGCGGTTCGATCGCCAATATTCTCGACACCAAGAGCAAGGCCCGGTCGTATATCGACGACAGCGGCCAGATGTATGATCGGTTCAGCTTCCTGAACGATCGCCGCATCGTGATCGGCGCGCTCTGGCGACTATAAGTCGCTGACCGGAAGGAAAGGGGGCTTTCCGGTCCTGATACAGAGCGATGCGTGGCGGCGGGATTGCAGGTGCAGTGCCGCCGCCCTTTTTTGTGCCGCTTGAGGCGGCGTTCGCGGTGGTGGCATTGCCGCTCCCGCTGACAGGCTTTGCGATCCGGTGGCGCCGGGTTACGATGAACAAAACCGTGAACAGGGAGAGACTTGCATGACCTCTGGCTTCGATCGTCGCACCCTTCTTGCCGGCGGGCTGGCCGCGTCGGCGGCGACACTGGCGCCCCTGGGCGGCGCGTTGGCGCAGAACCGCCGGCGCGTGTCGGCAAATGACAAGGTCCAGGTTGGTTTGATCGGTTGCAAGGGCATGGGCTGGTCCAACCTGAACGCGATGCTGAAGGGTGCGGACGTCACGCCGGTGGCCCTTTGCGACGTCGATGCGCGCGTGCTGGCCGAGCGCGGCGGCGAGTTGCAGAAGATGTCGGGCCGCGCCCCGCGGCTTTACGACGACTATCGCCGGATGCTGGACGACAAGTCGGTGGACGCGGTCATCATCGCGACGCCCGACCACTGGCACGCGCTGCAACTGACCGACGCGATGTCGGCGGGCAAGGATGCCTATTGCGAGAAACCGCTGGGCAATTCGATCGCCGAATGCCGCGCGATGGTGGCAGCGAAACAGCGCCACAATCGAGTGGTTCAGGTCGGTCAGTGGCAGCGCAGCAACCAGCACTGGGCCGACGCCATCGCCCATGTGCACAATGGCGGCATCGGCCGCGTCCGAAAGGTCAAGGCATGGGCCTATATGGGCTGGATGAAGCGCGTCGCGCCGCAGCCCGATCAGGCACCGCCGCCGGGCGTCGATTATGACCGCTGGCTCGGCCCGGCGGCGCAGCGTCCCTTCAACCCCAACCGCTTTCATTTCAGCTGGCGCTGGTATTGGGATTATGCCGGCGGCCTGATGACCGATTGGGGCGTGCACCTGATCGATATCGCGCTGCTGGGCATGAAGGCGCAGGTGCCCCGTTCGGTCAGTTCGCTGGGCGGTCCTTATGGCTATCCCGATTCGGCGATGGAGACACCCGATACCCAGACCGCCATTTACGATTTCGGCGACTATTCGGTCGAATGGGAACATGCGGTCGGCATCGGGCAGGGGCCCTATGGCGGCGGCGATCACGGCGTCGCGTTCGTCGGGGAAACGGGCACATTGGTGGTGGATCGCGGCAAGTGGTGGGTCGTCCCGGAAGTCAGCGACGGCAAGCCGCTGACGCGCGAAGTGCCCGCGATCAAGGCATCCGACGACGGCCTCGACCGGCACACGGCGAACTTCATCGCGTGCGTCAAGGATCGGTCGCGCACCCCCGCTTGCCCGATCGAATCGGCCGCCAACACGGCGATCGTGTGCCAGATGGGCAATGTCGCCTATCGCACCGGCCGCAAGGTGCATTGGGACGCCCAGGCGGGGCAGTTCAAGGATGATGCGGAGGCGAACGCCCTGATAACGCCGCGCTACCGCGCGCCCTATCGCCTGCCGGCATAAGCGTGGCGGGCGGGGCACCCTTGCGCCCCGCCCGTCCCATCGCGATCAGGGGCGCGCCCGGATCTCGACCGATGCACCGGGCAGGCCGTCGGCGGCCACCCGCACGCGGATGGCGCCGCGCTTGCCGGGCACCGCGCGCACGATCGCGACCGCGCGTCCGTTGAACAGCTTGCGCGTCTGAGAGGGGAAGGCGGTGAAATCGGTCGGATCGCCATTGTCGGTCGCGACGATCTCACCCGGCCCGTCGAGCGAAAAGCGGATTTCGCGCTTGTCGGTGGGGATGAAGCGGCCCTCGGCGTCCTTCAGTTCGACGGCAACCCAGGACAGGTCCTTGCCGTCATTAGCGATGGTCGTGCGGTCGGCGCTGGCGGCGATGCGCGTCGGCGCGCCGGTGGTCCGCACCACCTGTTCGGCCCAGGGCTTGCCGCCTTTCCAGGTGACGACCTTGATCTCGCCCGGCGCGTAGCGGACATAATCCCAGCGGAAGCGATAGGCATAGGGCGCGCGCTTCTGCCGCCCCTGTGACTCGCCGTTGACGAACAACTCGGCCTCGTCGGCTGAGGTAAAGGCGTGGACGGGCGTGACCTGACCCTCGCGCCCGGCGAAGTTCCAGTGCGGCAGGATGTGGACGAACTTCTCATCCGGTTTCCACCGCGCCTTGTAGAGCCAGTAGCGATCCTTGGGGAAACCGGCGAGGTCGACGATCCCGAAATAGGAACTGCGCGAGCTGTAATAGGGCGCCGGTTCGCCCAGATAGTCGAAGCCCGTCCACACGAACTCGCCCGCGACATAGGGGTTCTGGTCCTGCGCGGCCCAGGTGCGGTCGGCCGATCCGCCGAAATCGGCGGCGAACAGCTCGTAAGCGCTGACCTGATGCGTTTCCTCGTCCCCGCCCACGCCGGGGCGCACGGGGTTGCTGATGCCACCGGGCACGGGGAACTGATATTCGCCCCGACTGCTATAGGCGGCGGCGCTTTCCGAGCTGAAGATGATCTTGTCGGGATGCTGTTCGCGAAAGCCCGCGAAGGTCGGCATCTTGGTGCGGACGCCGGCGCCCTGATAATTGAGTGCGATCGCGTCGAACGCCTTGGCGAAATCCGATCCCGGCCCGCTGATGTTCATCGAACCCATTACCGGCCGGGTTTTGTCCTCCTGGTGCGCCAGCGCCATCACCTCGCGCGCGACTTCG
>NZ_DATJLI010000173.1:0-5895 GCF_035490575.1 Sphingomonas sp.
GCGCCCATGTCGCTGCTGGCGCTGCTGAAACACCCGCTGGTCGCCGCCGACGATGGGGAGCTGCGGCTGCAATGGCTTGAGGGCGCGCGGCGGCTGGACCTGTCCTTGCGCGGTCCGCGCCCCGCGCCGGGGCTGGACGGCATCGACGCGCATCTGGCGCAGGGTGACAAGCGCACCGCCGCGCTGCGGGCGGCGGCTGCCAAGTGGTGGCACGATATCCGCGAATGCCTGGCCCCCATCGCGGCGATGGCCGATGGCGGGGAGCGTTCGCTGGACGATCATGCGCGCCTGTTGCGCGAAGCAGCGACGCTGCTGGCGGGCGACGCAGCCTGGTCGCGGGCCGAGGGGCGGGCGGCGGCGGACCTGCTCGACCAGTTGGAGCGCGACGGCGGCGACGGACCGCGCGCGGTGTCGCCCGGCGCACTGCTGCCGATGCTGCGCGAACTGCTCGATGCGGTTGCCGTGCGCCCGGCACAGGGGGGGCACCCGCGCCTGTCGATCTATGGCCTGATCGAAGCACAGTTTCAAAGCGCCGACCTGATGATCCTGGGCGGGCTGAACGAAGGGGTGTGGCCGACGCTGCCCGCGCCCGATCCGTGGCTGGCACCGCGTATCCGCGGCGAGCTGGGTCTGCCCGCGCTGGAGCGGCGGATCGGCTTGTCGGCGCATGACTTTGCGCTGGGCCTTGGCGCGCGCGAAGTGATGCTGACGCGCGCGCGTCGTGATGCGGCGTCGCCCCGCATCGCCTCACGCTTCTGGCTGCGGCTGGAGGCGCTGGCGGAGGGGCTGGAGCCGGTGCCGCATCTCGCCGAATGGGCGCGCGCGCTGGACGCGGCCGACGTGCAGCGCCCCGCCGCGCGCCCCGCGCCGTGCCCACCGGTCGCCGACCGCCCGCGCAAGCTGTCCGTGACCGAGGTCGACCGGCTGAAGGCCGATCCCTATGCCTTTTATGCGCGGCGGATGCTGGGGCTGTCGCCGCTCGACCCGGTCGATGCCGATCCCAGTGCGGCGTGGCGCGGCACGGCGGTGCACGCGATCCTTGAGGCATGGTCGCGCGACGACGCGCACGACCCCGCGCGGCTGGTGGCGCGTGCCCATGCCATGCTGGACGATACCCGCACGCACCCCATCGTCCGCGCGCTGTGGCGACCGCGCCTGATCGCGGCGGTCGAATGGATTGCGGGCGAACTGGTGCGCCAGATGGGGGAGGGTCGCCGCGTGCTGGGGGTCGAGCAATCGGGTGCGATCGAGATTGCGGGCGTCACGCTGACGGGCAAATATGACCGCATCGACCGCACGCCCGACGGGCATCTGGCGATCATCGACTACAAGACCGGCAAGCCGCCCAGCCCGGCAGCGGTGGCGGCAGGGTTCAGCCTGCAACTGGGCCTGATCGGCCTGATCGCCGAGCGCGGTGGCTTTGACGGCGTGGGCGGCGAGGCGCGCGATTTCGAATACTGGTCGCTGGCGAAAAAGGGGGAGGCGCTGGGCTATATCCAGCGTCCCGTCGGCGGGCGCAGCGGCATCGCGCCGGAGGATTTTGTCGGGATGGCGCACGATCATTTCGTCGGTGCGGTGCGCGAATGGCTGACCGGCGACGCGCCGTTCACGGCAAAGCTGGTGCCCGAAATGGCGCCCTATGCCGAATATGACCAGTTGATGCGCCGCGACGAATGGTATGGCCGCCATGACTAGACCGCTTCACCCCCTGCGCGGCGCGCAGCGTGACGCCAGCCATCCTGAGCGGCACATCTGGCTGGCGGCCTCGGCGGGCACGGGCAAGACGCAGGTGCTGGCCGCGCGCGTGTTTCGCCTGTTGCTGGCGGGCAGCCGGCCCGAGGCGATCCTGTGCCTGACCTTTACCAAGGCCGGCGCGGCGGAGATGGCGGAACGGATTTCGGGCACGCTGGCGCGCTGGGTTCGGCTGGACCGGGGCGACCTGTTCCACGAACTGCGCGGCCTTGGCGAACCGGCCACGCCCGAACAGGTCGAGCGCGCCCGCACCCTGTTCGCGCGCGTGCTGGACGCGCCGGGCGGCCTTCGCATCCAGACCATCCACGGTTTCTGCCAGAGCCTGCTCGCCGCCTTCCCGGCGGAGGCTGGACTGGTCCCCGGCTTTCGCCCGATCGAGCCGCGCGAACAGGCGCTGTTGCGGCGCGACGCGCTGGCCAGCCTGCTGGAGGAAGAGGCGCGCGGCGGCGGCACGCGCATTGCTGATGCCATCGGCGGGCTGGCGATGCGGCTGGGGGAGGTCAAGGCGGAAGCGTTCCTGCACGCTTGTGCTGCGCGGCCCGATGCGATGGCGGCCCTGCCGATGGGACCGGGCATCCAGCCCTTCATCCGCCGCGCGCTCGACCTGCCCGGCGACGACATCGACGCGGCGGTTCAGGCGGCGTGTGGCGACGACATGTTCGACATGGCGTCACTGCGCGAACTGTCAGCGCTTCAGGCGGCATGGGGCACCAAGCGCGGGCTGGAGCGCGCCGATGTGATCGCCGCGTGGCTGGCGGCTGATCCGGCCACGCGTGCGCGAACGCTGGGCGACCTGCATCTGGTGTGGGCAACGGGCAAGGGCGATCCGCGTGGCGGCAAGGGACAGGTGCCGCCGGGTGAGGATTATCCGCCGCTGGCCGAACGCCTGCATGGCCGCTGTGCCGAGCTGCTGTCGCTGCGCGTCCGCGCCGCCTATGCCGACGCACTGGCAGCCGCGCTGGAGGCGGGGCGCGCCTATGCCGCCGCTTATGCCGGGGCCAAGCGGCTGGCGGGCGCAGTCGATTTCGACGACCTGATTGCCGCCACGGTGCGCCTGCTGGAAACGCCGGGCATGGGCGAATGGGTGCGCTACAAGCTGGACCTGTCGACCGAACATGTCCTGATCGACGAGGCGCAGGACACCAACGTCGCCCAGTGGCGCATCGTCCGCGCCATCGCCGACGAGTTTTTCGCCGGAGCGGGCACCCGCGGCAACCGGGTCCGCACCCTGTTCACGGTGGGTGACGACAAGCAGGCGATTTACGGCTTTCAGGGCACGGACCCCATCTTCTTCCGCGCGGCGCAGGTGCATTTCGACCGGCTCGCTTCCGCAACGCCGGTGGAGGCAGAGGAGCATCGCCCGCTGGAGACGGTGGCGCTGAACGAAAGCTTCCGTTCGACCGCGACGGTGCTGCGCTTCGTCGATGCCGCGCTCGACATGCTGCCAGCACCCGGCATGGGGGCGGGGGAGCGCCAGCCCCATGCGTCGCAAGTGCCCGGTCCTGGCACCGTCACTTTGCTGCCCCCCGTCGTCGCGGGCGGCAGCGAGGAGGATGAGGAAAGCTGGGTCGACGATCAGGTGCGCGAACTGGCGAAACGCATCGCGAAGCAGGTCCGCGACTGGCTGGCCGCCGGGCATATGCTGGCCAGCAAGGGGCGGGCGCTCCGCCCCGAAGATGTGATGATCCTGGTCAAAAGGCGCGGCGACCTCGCCTCGTTGATCGTCGCGCGCCTGTATGCGGAGGGGGTGCCGGTGGCCGGTGTCGACCGTCTGCGCCTGAACGCGCCGCTGGCGGTGCAGGACCTGCTCGCCGCGATCCGCTTCGTGCTGCAACCCGGCGACGATCTGGCGCTGGCCAGCCTGATCGTCTCACCGCTGATCGGCTGGAGCCAGGACGATCTGATGGCGGCGGCGATGGGGCGCCAGGGCGGGCTGTGGCGCCATCTGCGCGCCACCCAGTCGTCCGAACGGCTGGCGCCGCTGTATCGCCTGCTGGCGCGCGCCGATTTCACCACGCCCTATCGCTTCCTTGAGGACATGCTGTCGGGCGAGTTGGACGGCCGCCGCCGCCTGATCGAGCGGCTGGGGGAGGAAGCGCGCGATCCGATCGAGGAGCTGCTGTCCGCCGCGCTGGATTTTGAACACAACGCCACGCCGTCGCTGCAGCGCTTCCTCGACTGGTTCGATCGCGGCGATGTCGAGATCGTGCGCGACAGCTCGCGGCCGCAGGCGGCGGTGCGGGTGATGACCGCCCATGGCTCCAAGGGGCTGCAGGCGCCGCTGGTCATCCTGGCCGACGCCACTGCCGACCCGACACAGAACCGCCGCGACCTGATCGAATGGCAGCCCGATCCGGCGCTGCCCGCGATCCCCATATTCCGCCCGCGATCGGCGGAGCGCGGCGGGTTGCTGGACACGCTGGTCGAGGACACCGACCGCCGCGAACTGGAAGAACATTGGCGGCTGTTCTACGTTGCCGCCACCCGCGCCGAAGAGCAACTGGTCATCGCGGGCAGCCTGTCGGAGCGCGCGAAGGGCGAAGCGCCGCCGCTCAGCTGGTATCGCGCCGCCATGCTCGCCTTCGATGCGCTTGGCGTGCCGCCGGGTGAGGCGCGGCAACTCGCTGACGATGCCGCGCCCGTTGCTGCCGATACCGGGTCGGCGCACCCCGCCCGCGACCCGGCAACGCTGCCGGGCTGGGCGCGCCGCCCCGCGCCACAGGAAGCACGCCCCCCCCGCCCGCTTGCCCCCTCGTCGCTGGGCGACGACGCGGTGGTCGATCCGCCACCCGGACCCGCGATGCGTGACGCGGCCGAGCGCGGGCGCCTGCTCCACGGCCTGTTCGAACGCCTGCCCGCGCTGCCGGGCGAGCATCGCCGCGCCGCCGGACTGGCGTGGCTGGGCGACGACCCGCTTGGCGCGGGCCTGCTCGATCGCGCGCTGGCGATCATCGACCACCCTGATTTCGCGGACCTCTTCGGTGCGGATGCTCTGGCCGAAGCGCCGATCGCCGCCGTGGTCGGTGGGCAGGTCGTCGCAGGCACCGTTGACCGGCTGCTGGTCCAGCCGGACCGCGTCCGCGTGGTCGATTTCAAGACCGGACGCCGCGTGCCCGACGGGCTGGGCGACGTGCCCGACTATCACCGGCGCCAGATGGCGGCCTATGTCGCGGCGCTGTCGGTCATCTTTCCCGACCGGCCGGTCGAAGCGGCGCTGCTTTATACCGCCGGGCCGCGTCTGTTGGTGCTGCCATCCGAAATGCTGGCGGCGGCCAAGCCGGGCTTGGCGGACACGGAGCAAAGCTTGCCCCCGCGCGCTTGAGCCGGTGCGTGCGGCACCATAGATTGCGTGCCAAGCAATGAAGGAGTTTCGATCATGCCGACCAAGGCCGTCACCGACCAGAGTTTCGCCAGCGACGTGCTGGGCGCCGAAGGTCCTGTCCTCGTCGATTTCTGGGCCGAATGGTGCGGGCCTTGCAAGATGATCGGTCCCAGCCTTGAGGAACTGTCCGACGAACTGGGCGACAAGGTGACGATCACCAAGCTGAACATCGACGAAAATCCCGATGCCCCCGGCAAATATGGCGTGCGCGGCATCCCCACCATGATCCTGTTCCGTAACGGGGAAGTCGCCGCGACCAAAGTCGGCGCCGAACCCAAGGGGCGGTTGAAGGCCTGGCTGGAAAGCGAGCTTTAAGTCACCGAAATCAGGGGCCGGCATCCGATGGGTGCCGGCCCTTTCGATTCCCGCGCCTGGTGTGGCGCGTCGGGTTGATTGACGGAAGTTTGTCACGCCGTCGTCACGAACGTCACCTTTCTGTCATTTAGAAGAAATCAAACCGTCTCCGAAACCGCATCGCCGTGTCATCGCCAGCCCCTAGCCGGGCGTCGGGGTCGACAGGGGGAACTCCGAGTCGATCGTCGGGCCTGCGCCCACCTCGTGAACCCGGAAAAGACCGGAACGGAGATTTTTTCATGGCTGACTTCAAACGCCTTAGCCTTATTCTGCTGACGAGCTGCGCGGGTGCGACCCTTGCTGCCTGTGACGGCGCCACCAGCGTCGCTTCGCCGGGCGAAGGCGTGATCGTCGTTCCGGCGCCGACGCCGGCTCCGGGACCCGCCCCGACCCCGACGCCCACCCCG
>NZ_DATJLI010000174.1:0-2856 GCF_035490575.1 Sphingomonas sp.
GCGTTTCGCCCGACACGAATTGCAGGTCCCAGCGGCGGTCGCCGATCCAGCTTGCCGCGCGCACCATCGGCTTTAGTGCGGGTGCCGCGTCGAGCAGGCGGCGATAGGCCGGCGCCTGGGCATTCGCCCCCTCCCCCACCAGCAGCGGCAGGTTGGGCACCGCATCGGCGCGCACGGGTTCGAGCAGCGTGCCGCCCTCGTCAATCAGCATCAACTGACCATTATTCTGCCAGACGGCAGCCGGTGCGCGTTCGACCACGTCGATGACGATCGTGTCGGGCAGCCGCCGCGACACCCGTGCATCGGCGATCCAGCCATAGCGCATCAGCCGGTCGCGCACTTCGTCCAGGTCGACCAGCGCCATTGCGCGCGATTGCTGGTCGAGCGCGACGGCATAGACGGCCATGCGGTCCATGCGTTTCAGGCCCGTCACCTCGACCTGCTCGACGCGCAGGCCCGCGCGGCCCATCCCCTCGGCAATCGCGGTGCCGATCATGCCCGGCACGCCCAACAGCGCCGCGACCGCGATCGCAGCGGCGCCGATGATCAGCGCGAAGAACCAGCCGAATGTGCGGCGCAACGTCGTCTCCGACATCGGCAGCGCGGCAATCGCGCGGTCAAGGATCGACGCGCGCGGTTTGCGACCGCCGGGCTTGCGCTGGGGACCGGGTCGGCGCTGGGCAGTGCGGCGCTGCTGCATCCGGCTCATCCCTTCCCCACGTCCTGCATGGCCTCTTCAACGATCGCCTGCACAAGCTGCGGATAGCTCATACCGCGGTGACGCGCCTGTTCGGGCACCAGGCTGAGCGGGGTCATGCCCGGCTGGGTATTCACTTCCAGAAGGAACAACCCGGCGATCCCTTGCGTATCGTCCCAACGGAAATCCGACCGCGACGCACCGCGACAACCCAGCCGACGATGCGCCTCGACCGCGATCGCCTCGCACGCGGCGGCCACGTCGTCGGGGATGTCGGCGGGACAGACATGCTCGGTCAGGCCATCGGTATATTTGGCCTCGTAATCGTAAAAGCCCGCCTTGGGCTTCAATTCGGTCACGCCCATCGCGCGGTCGCCCAGCACCGCCGTCGTCAGCTCGCGCCCGCGGATGAACGGTTCGGCCAGCAATTCTTCGAACTCGCCCCATGGTCCCACGGCGTCACGGGCGATCGGGTTGCCGTAATTGCTCTCATCGGTGACGATGGCGACACCGACCGACGAACCCTCGTTCACGGGTTTCAGCACATAGGGTCGCGGCAGGGGGTCGCGCTCGAACAATGTCGCACATTTCACAACCCGCCCGCCGGGCATCGGGATGCCGTGCGGCACCAGCGCCTGCTTGGTCAGTTGCTTGTCGATGGCGATGACCGAAGTGGCGAGGCCGCTATGTGTATAGCGCAGGCCCATCAGGTCCAGCATCCCCTGAACGCTGCCATCCTCCCCCGGCGTGCCGTGCAGCGCGTTGAACACCAGATCGGGCTTCGCCGCCGCCAGCTTCGCCGCCACGTCGCGGCCCATGTCGATCCGCGTGACGCGGTGGCCCACGCTTTCCAGCGCGTCGGCGACCCCCGCCCCGCTCATCAGCGACACCTCGCGTTCGGCCGACCAGCCGCCCATCAGCACGGCGATGTGGAGGGGGGTTACGCTCGTCACTCAAATGCCCCCACGCGCTGGATTTCCCATTCCAGTTCGATGCCCGACGTTGCGCGCACACGGTCGCGCACTTCTTCGCCCAGCGCCTCGATATCGGCGCTGGTGGCGTTGTCCGTGTTGATGAGGAAATTGGTGTGCTTCTCGCTCACCTGCGCGCCGCCATGGCGCAATCCGCGACAGCCCGCCGCATCGACCAGTGCCCACGCCTTCTCCCCCGGCGGGTTCTTGAAGGTCGAGCCGCCGGTTCTGGTCCTGAGCGGCTGCGACGCCTCCCGCGCGGCGGCGATGCGGTCCATTTCCGCCTGGATCGCCGCCGGTTCGGCCGGTTCGCCGCGAAACGTCGCCGACACCACGACGCCGCCATCGGCCAGGCTGCTGTGGCGATAGGTGTAGCCCAGTTGGTCGTTCGACAGTGTGACCCGCTCCCCCGAACGCAGCACCACATCGGCCTCGACCAGCACGTCCTTGACTTCGCGGCCATAAGCGCCGCCGTTCATGCGGACGAAACCGCCGACCGTGCCGGGGATTGAACGCAGAAACTCGACGCCGCCGATCCCCGCATCGCGCGCGGTCGAGGAAACGAGGATACCGCTCGCCCCGCCGCCGCAGCGCAGCGTGGTTGCATCCAGCCACTCGACCCCGGCAAAGGCCTTACCCAGCCGCACGACCACGCCCGGCACGCCGCCATCGCGCACGATCAGGTTCGACCCCAGCCCCAGCGCCATGACCGGCACCGCCGGATCGAGCGCGGTCAGAAACGCCGTCAGGTCATCCGCATCGGCCGGCTCGAACAGCCACTGCGCCGGGCCGCCCGCCTTGAACCAGACCAGCGGCGCCAGCGGCGCACCCGGCGTCAGCCGCCCGCGCACCGCCGGCATTGCCGAATCAGGAGCAGCGGCCGCGTTCATTTCTTCGGCGTCCAGAAATCGAGCCACATCTGCCACGCTTCAAGATTGGCCTTGGCCGCCTTCGCCGACGCCGCCTGCGCGGCGGCCAACGGCTTGGCGGCCTGCATCATCTTGCTGCCCGCCTCGATCTGCGCGCGCTGGGCACGCAGGATTTCGCGCTGCATTTCGACGGCGGTGGAGAACCAGTCGCTCATGTTCGTGCATCCTCAATCGCGGCGGCGAGGTCCGCTGCCCATTTGGTGATGTCGCCCGCGCCCAGGCAGATGACCTGATCGCCCGGCGCGATCACACCCGCCAG
>NZ_DATJLI010000175.1:0-3327 GCF_035490575.1 Sphingomonas sp.
GCCCGGTGACGCCGGCGCCCGCCGGGAAGCCGCAACTCGGCACGTTCGGTTTCGACGTTGCCGGCATGGATCGCTCGATCGCACCCGGCGCCGATTTCTATGGCCATGCCAACGGCACCTGGGCCGCCAACACGCCGATCCCGGCGGACAAGTCGAATTACGGCATGTTCACTGTGCTGGCCGACCTGTCGACCGAACGCACGCGCACGCTGCTGGATGAGGCGCGGGCAAAGGGCGAGTCGAAGATCGGCACCGCTTATGCCAGCTATCTCGACCGGCAGGCGATCGACGCCAAGGGGCTGGGACCGATCCAGCCGTGGCTGGGCAAAATCAAGGCGCTGAACGGCAAGGCCGGCTATCCCGCGCTGCTGGCAGAGGCCGATCGCATGGGCATAAGCGGGCCGATCGGCAGTTATGTCGGACAGGACGACAAGGCGCCCGAAACCTATATCGTCACCATGTTCCAGGGCGGCCTGGGGATGCCCGACCGCGATTATTACCTGTCGAGCGACGCCAAGCTGGTCGAGACGCGCACCGCCTATCTGGCCCATCTGGCCCGATTGCTGACGCTGGCGGGTGAGGACAATGCCGCGGCGCGGGCCAAGGCGATCCTCGATTTCGAAACGGGCATCGCGCGCGCGCACTGGACGCGGATCGACAGCCGCGACAGCGACAAGACCTATAACAAGATGACGATGACCCAACTGGCGCAAACGGCGCCTGGCTTTGACTTTGCGTCCTATTTCAAGGGGATCGGGGCGCCGGTTCAGGAACTGATCGTTGCCCAGCCGACGGCGGTCACGGGCGAGGCGCGACTGATCGCGGCCACGCCGGTCGCGGTGCTGCGCGACCAGTTGATGGTCCGCAGCCTTGAAAGCTACGCCGATGTGCTGCCGAGCGCGATCGACGAGGCGGTGTTCGCGTTCGAGGGCACCATCCTGTCGGGCACGCCTGAGCAGGAGGACCGCTGGAAGCGCGCCGTGGCCTTCACCAGCGAAGCGCTGGCCGACGAAGTGAGCCAGGTCTATGTCGCTCGCTATTTCCCGCCCGAAACCAAGGCGGCCGCCGACGAACTGGTGAAGAACGTGATCGCGGCAATGGATGCCCGGATCGATCAGCTTGACTGGATGGCGCCGGAGACCAAGGTCAAGGCGCATGAAAAGCTGGCCGCTTTCACGCCCAAGATCGGCTATCCAGACCGCTGGCGCGATTATTCGAACCTGGAAATCGTCGCGGGTGACGCATTCGGCAACAAGGTGCGCGCCGCCGAATGGGCGCATAACTGGAATGTCGGCCATCTCGGCAAGCCGCTTCAGCGCTGGGAATGGGGCATGACGCCGATGACGGTCAACGCCTATGCCAATTTCGGCATGGTCGAGATCGTGTTCCCCGCCGCGATCCTCCAGCCGCCCTTCTTCGATCCCAACGCCGACCCGGCTGTCAATTATGGCGGCATCGGCGCGGTGATCGGCCACGAACTGAGCCATCATTTCGACGATCAGGGCGCAAAGTATAACGCCGAGGGGCGCCTGACCGACTGGTGGACTCCGGCCGATGTCGCGTCGTTCAAGCAGCGCACCGACTCGCTGGTCGCGCAATATGACGCCTATGAGCCGTTGCCGGGCATGAAGGTGAAGGGCGCGCTGACGCTGGGTGAGAATGTCGCCGATCTGGCCGGCCTGACGGTCGCGCATGATGCTTATATGGCTTCGCTGAACGGCAAGGCGCCGCCGGTGATCGATGGCTTCACCGCCGATCAGCGCTTCTATCTTGGCTGGGCACAGGTTTGGCGGCGCAATTACCGGGAGGCCAATTTGCGCCAGCGGCTGCTGACCGATCCCCATGCACCGTCGCAGCAGCGCGCATGGATCGTCCGCAACCTCGACCCCTGGTATCCCGCGTTCAAGCCCGCGGCGGGATCGAAGCTGTTTCTGACCCCTGAACAGCGCGTTCGGATCTGGTGACGAGGGCAGTGGCGGGTCGCTTGCCGATCCGTCACGCCAAAAAAAGACCCGGCGGGATGAGCCGCCGGGTCGTCAGTGGTGGGCGGGATCGGGGAGAGGCGCCCGCCCGGTTGCCGTCAACGCGCGGCGGCAAGTGTGGGCGCTGCGGCGCCATCGGTCATGGCGATCGGCCGGATGCTGCCATCGGGCGCATAGCGAATGCGTTCGATGGCGATCTGCCGCTCGCCCTTATAGGGTTCGGGTGACGCGGGGTTTTCCCAGCGGTGATAGACGATCAGCGTCTCGCCACCCGGCGTTTCCACAAAGCTGTGATGGCCCGGTCCCTTGTGCGTCGCGTCGCTGGACAGGATTCGCCCGCGATACTGCCACGGCCCGGTCGGCGACGACGCGGTGGCATAGTGCACCGAATAGCTCGCGCCGTTGAAGCGGCCATGGCTGTAGGACAGGTAATAGGTGCCGTCGCGTTCGTGCATGAACGCGCCCTCGGTGAACTGCGGCGGCTGTTCGACGGCTACTTCGCGCTTGATCGACACCATGTCGGGGTTGAGTTCGAACACCCGCAACGTCGATCCCGCGCTGCCGCCGGCATAGAAATAGGGCGTGCCGCTTTTGGGGTCGACAAACACCATCGGATCGATCGCCTCGAACCCCTTGCGTCCGGTCAGAAGTGGCTTGCCGCTATCGCGATACGGACCCTCGGGCCGGTCGGCGACGGCGACGCCGATATGGCTGGGCTTGGGCGTGTTCGGTCCCAGCGAATAATAGAGATACCATTTGCCATTCGCCTGCGCGACGCCGGGCGCCCACAGGAAGCGTTCGGGCGCCCCGTCGTCACGCCGCCACTTGATCTGGTCGCGTCGCAGCAATTCGCCGCGGTCGCGCCAGTTCTTGAGGTCGGTGGAGGAAAAGGCGTGGAACCGATCGGCATCCCACGCCCCGACCGGCCCGCCCGTGGGGAATACCCACATCTCGTCGCCGATCATCAGCGCGTGCGGGTCGGCGCCCTGGAACTGGGGGTTGTCGGCCAGCGCCGGGACCGAAACGCCCAGCGCCAGCGCTGCGATAAGTGCAAGCCGCCGCATCAGAAGCGCGCCCGGAAACCGACAGCATAGATGCTGTCGTCTGTCCGCGTATCGCGGATGAAGTAATCCTGGTTGATATAGCTTTGATAGCGTGAACGAAGCACGTTGGTCCCCTCTACCGTCAAGGTAAGTTCCGGCGTCACGTCATAGGCAAGGCTGAAGTCGAGACGGCCGTTGGGGCGAACATAGTTCAGCCACACCGGCTGGTCGACTGGGCGAACATCGCCTGCCCCGGTTCGGTTCTCGTCAAAATAATCGGAGCGGTAGGTATAGACCACGCG
>NZ_DATJLI010000176.1:0-29596 GCF_035490575.1 Sphingomonas sp.
ACTCCACCCTGCGCGACATGGCGATGGCGCGGCCCGCCACGCTTTCGGAAATGGGCCGGATCGCGGGCGTGGGACAGCGAAAGCTCGATGCTTACGGCGCCGATTTCCTTGAGGTGATCCGCACGTCCACCTAGATACCGCCCCGGAACGGGGAGGGGACCATGCGGGAGCATGGTGGAGGGGTTCACACCCCGCCGCCGGATCGGCCGCCGCCCGATGAGAAGGAGATTTCCATGGCCGATATTCGCCGCATCGACGACCGGATCAGCGTCGTGCCCCAGATCAGCCCCGACGAGCTGGTTGACATCGCAGGCCAGGGTTTCCGCGCCATTGTCAACAATCGCCCCGACGGTGAAGAACCAGGCCAGCCGACCGACGCCGAAATGCGCGACGCGGCGCAGGCGGCGGGACTGGCCTATGCCGCGATCCCCATCACCCATGCCGGGTTCAGCCATCCACAGATCGACGCGATGACGCAGTTGCTGGCCGATGCCGATGGGCCGGTGCTGGCCTATTGCCGGTCGGGCACGCGGTCGTGCAACCTGTGGGCATTGAGCGCGGCCAAGGCGGGCGGCGATCCCGCCGCGATCGTCGAAAAGGGCGCGGGCGCGGGTTACGACCTGTCGGGCATCCGCCCCATGCTCGACGCGTTATCGGGCCGCGCATGAGCTGGTCGCTGCTGGCGGGACTGACCGTCGGCATGATCGCCCTGGGGCTGGTCGCGCGCTGGTCGCGGCTGGCCGAACTCCGCTTGACCGATCCCGACAACGCGATGGCGATTGCCGAGGCGCGGCTGGTCGGTTTCCACGCCAGACAGGCATTGCCGGGCGGCAATGGCGAAGGCGCGCTGGTGGCGGGCAACGGCACGCTGGCCCTGCTCAAGCGGCGCGGTGCGCGGGTGGATGCGCTGCGACTGGTGCCACCCCTATCGCTGGTGCCCGCGGTCGAGGGGGTGGGGGTCGCCAGCGGCGACGCGCGCATGGGACAGGTCGCGCTGTTCGGCGTGACCGACGATCAGGTCCGCGCGCTTGAGACGCTGGCGCAGCGGCCGACCGTGCACTGATCGGTCACGCGTCGGGGCGGCTCCAGATCCAGGTGCCGCTGACGATCGCGATCCCCGCCGGGATCAGGCACCACGGCCATGGCGCCAATATCAGGCCCAGGATCGCGCTGCCGCTCAGACCGATGGTCGCGGCCCATTTCCCGCGCCTGGGGATCGCGCCATGTTCACGCCACGCGATGACCGGCGGGCCGAAACGGGGGTGATCGAGCAGCCACGCCTCGAACCGTGGGCTGCCCCGCGCAAAGCAGAATGCCGCCAGCAACAGAAACGGCACCGTCGGCATGATCGGCAGGAACGCGCCGATCAGTCCCAGTAATACCGACACGCCGCCGGCCAGATTCCACAAATGTCGCAGCACCCCCGCGTCGTGCCACCCATGGCGGCCATGCGCCAGCCCCCGCTTATCGCACGATCTTGGTTAAGCGGTTGTTTGCCTTTCATCCGTTATGGCGGTGTGTGTTCTGGTGGAGGCGTAACGATGCGGTTCGGTGGTTCGGCGGTATGGGATGCAATCCTGAAATCGCAGGCCGTGATCGAGTTTTCGCCCGATGGCCATGTGATCGACGCCAATGACAATTTCCTGCGTCTGATGGGCTATGGCCGCGATGACGTGGTCGCGCGCCATCACCGCATGTTCTGTTCGCCGGAGGATCTGGCATCCCCTTCTTATGCCGCGTTCTGGCGGCAACTGGCGGCGGGCCGATTCGATTCGGGCCGCTATCGCCGGATTGCCGCCGATGGCCGCGACGTATGGTTGCAGGCGACCTATAATCCCGTGATGGGCGAGGACGGATACCCGGTCGGCGTGCTCAAGATCGCGGCCGATGTGACGCGACAGATGCAACTGGAGCAGACCGTGTCGCGCCAGTTGGGTGAGGCCGAGACATTGCAGGCGGCGCTGGCCGAGCGTGAGGCGGAACGCGATTCGATGCTGGCCGAACTTACCGGCACCGTCGACGCCATCGCCCGCATCGCGCGGCAGACCAACCTGCTGGCGCTCAACGCCACGATCGAGGCGGCTCGCGCGGGGGAAGCGGGACGCGGGTTCGCCGTCGTCGCGGCAGAGGTCAAGCGGCTGGCCGGCGACACCGCCATCGCGACGCACCGCGCCGCCGAGATGCTGGGCCAGCGCCGCAGCGCCTGATGCCCCTTAAGGGCCGTTGCCGCGCCTGCCATTGCTTGCGATAAGCCGATTGCGTCCAGTGTGTTGGCGCGGTAAGACAGTCCCTTCCATGCGCTTCGACAGCAATGATGCCTGGCGCCCCGCGCCCGTGCCCCCGCAACCGGCCGACCCGTTCGCGCCGCCGCCCCCGCCGATGGGCAGCCCGCCCGAATTGCCGCGCGGCTGGCGGCCCAGTCCGATGCGCTGGGTCGCGCGCGGCATCGGCGCGCTGTTCGTGCTGCTGGTGCTGATCGTCATCTGGCTGGCGATCACCGCGCCGCTTTCCAAATCGCTCGAGCCGCCAGTGCCCCCGTCGATCACGTTGCTGTCGGCGGAGGGCGACCCGATCGCCCGGCACGGCGCGGTGATCGGGGAGGCGGTGGACGCGGCAAAGCTGCCCGCGCATGTCACCGGCGCGTTCCTGGCGATCGAGGACCGACGCTTTCGCAGTCATCTGGGCGTCGATCCGCGCGGTATTTTGCGCGCGTTCGTCAACAACGTCTTCACCTCGCGCAGTTCGCAGGGCGGCAGCACGATCACGCAGCAATTGGCGAAGAACGCGTTTCTCAGTTCCGACCGCACGCTGGCGCGCAAGGTCCGCGAAGTCATGATCGCTTTCTGGCTGGAGGCTTGGCTGACCAAGGACGAGATCCTGTCGCGCTATCTGTCGAACGTGTATTTCGGCGATAACGTCTATGGCCTCGACGCCGCTGCCCGGCATTATTTCAGCCGTGATGCCGACGAACTGACGATCGGTCAGGCAGCGATGCTGGCGGGTCTGGTCAAGGCGCCCAGCCGTCTGGCGCCGACCGGCAATCTGAAAGGCGCGCGGGCGCGGCAGGAACTGGTCGTCGCGGCGATGGCCGATGCGGGGTTCATCACCGATGCCGAAGCGCGCGACGTAGCGCCCGCCCGGCTGAAGGTGCGAACGACACGGCGCCTGCCGATTGGCACCTATTTCGCCGACTGGGTGCTGCCCCAGGCCCGCGATCAGGCGGGCGCGATCGGGGCGGACCAGACGGTCGCGACGACGCTGGAAATCCGGATGCAGCGTGCCGCCGAACGCGCGGTACGATCGGCGGGGCTGCACGAGGCACAGGTCGCGATCGTGTCGATGCGGCCCGATGGGCGGATCATCGCGATGGTGGGCGGCAAGAATTACGCCGCCAGCCCGTTCAACCGCGCGACCCAGGCGCGGCGGCAACCCGGATCGACGTTCAAGCTGTTCGTTTATTACGCGGCGCTCCGTGCGGGCATGACCCCTGACGATATGGTCGAGGATACGCCGCTGACCATCGCCGAATGGTCGCCACGCAACAATGATGGGCGCTATCTGGGCGAGATCAGCCTGGCGCGTGCCTTTGCCCGGTCCAGCAATGTCGCCGCCGCCCGCCTGACGCAGCAGGTCGGCCCGCGTGCGGTCATCAAGGCGGCGCGCGATCTGGGCATCTCGACGCCGATTCCCAGCGAAGCGACGATCGCGCTTGGCACCTCGTCGGTCTCCCTGCTGGAGCTGACCGCCGCCTATGCGGCGTTCGCATCAGGGGAAATGCCGGTGCGCCCGCGCGGGCTGGCTCAGGCGCCGGAGGGAAGCTGGCTCGACCGTCTGGGTCTGGACACGCGGCGCATCCCGGCGCGCCAGCTTGACGATATGCGGACGTTGCTGGCCGGGTCGATCCGACAGGGGACGGGGCGACAGGCGGCGCTGTCGGTGCCTGCGTTCGGCAAGACGGGCACGACGCAGGACAATCGCGACGCGCTGTTCATCGGCTTTGCCGATGGCATCGTCACCGGCGTGTGGGTGGGCAATGACGACAACACGCCCAATGCGGGCTTGTCGGGTGGTGGCGTGCCCGCACGGATCTGGCGCGATTACATGATGCGCGCGACCGGGGCCGGACCCGCGGTTCGCGCCGAACCGGCGGAACCCACGATCGAGGAAACGGGCGACGAGGTCGGCAACCTGATCGACGCGATCAGCAACGAGGTCGATGGCCTGCCCGGCGCGGTCGAGCGCGAGTTGGACGGCCTGGGCGTGCGCGTCGCGCCCGACGGCGCGCTGGAGTTCGACAGCCGCAGCCTCAACCCCGATCCACGCCGTCGCGAGCCGGAGCCTGAACCGTTCGAGGAAGAGGCAGGCGGTCCGGGGCCGGGCGGCTTCTGAACCGCGTTGCCCTTTCACGATCGGGCCGCTAGGGCAGCGGGCTTTCCCAACCTGGGGCAGGGACATGGCGCAACCGCTGGTCGGCATCATCATGGGCAGCACGTCCGACTGGGACACGATGGCGCGCGGCGCCGAACTGCTCGACGCGCTTGAGGTGCCGCATGAGACGCGCGTCGTCTCCGCGCATCGCACGCCTGACCGGCTGGTCGCCTATGCGCGGGAGGCCGAGGGGCGCGGGATCCGGGTGATCGTCGCGGGTGCGGGCGGGGCGGCGCATCTGCCGGGCATGGTCGCGGCGATGACGCATCTGCCCGTGCTGGGCGTGCCCGTGCGGTCCAAGGCGCTGAGCGGCCTCGACAGCCTGTTGTCGATCGTCCAGATGCCCGCGGGCGTGCCCGTCGGCACGTTGGCCATTGGCGAGGCGGGGGCGGCGAACGCGGCGCTGATGGCGGCATCGATCCTCGCGCTGAACGATGCAGCCCTTCGTGAACGCCTGATCGCATGGCGGCAGGCGCAGACCGACAAGGTGCCCGACAGCCCGCAATGACCGACATGCTGCCGCCCAATTCGACCATCGGCATTCTGGGTTCGGGGCAACTCGGCCGGATGATCGCCATTGCCGCCGCGCAGCTTGGCTATCGCTGCCACGTCTATGCGCCCGAAACCGGTCCGGCGAACGACGTCGCGCCCGCGTTCACGCAAGGGGCGTTCGATGACGATGCCGCGCTGGCGGCGTTCGCGGCGCAGGTCGATGTCGTTACTTACGAGTTCGAGAATGTCGAGGCCGCACCGATCGAGCGCCTGGGCGCGCTGGTGCCGGTGCGCCCGTCGCCCCGGTCGCTGTCGGTCGCGCAGGACCGGGTGGCCGAAAAGCGTTTCGTCGAGCAACTGGGCGGACGCCCCGCGCGCTGGGCCGAAGTGCCCGACCGGGCTGCGCTGGATGCTGCGATCGAACGGATCGGTTGCCCGGCGATCCTGAAAACGACCCGCTTCGGCTATGACGGCAAGGGGCAGGCCCGCCTGTCCGCCGCGCACGACGCCGATGCCGCATGGGACGCGATCGGCGGCGGCCCCGCGATCCTCGAAGGGTTCGTGTCGTTCGAGCATGAGTTTTCGATCGTGCTGGCGCGGGCCATCGACGGCACCATCATCAGCTATCCCCCGCCGCTGAACGTCCACAAGCATGGCATCCTCGACACCTCGACCATACCCGCCCCCGCCCCTGTGGCGGCGCAATGGACCGAAGCGGCGACGCTGGCGGGCCGCGTGGCCGAGGCGCTGGGCCATGTCGGCGTGCTGACGCTGGAGTTTTTCGCCAGCGCTGAGGGGCCGGTGTTCAACGAAATGGCGCCGCGCGTCCATAATTCCGGGCATTGGACGATCGAGGGAGCCGAAACGTCGCAGTTCGAAAACCACGCCCGCGCCATTCTTGGCCTGCCGCTGGGACCGACGGGTCTGACCGGCGCGCGGGTCACGATGACCAACCTGATCGGCGCGGACGCCGATAACTGGACCGCGCTGGCCGCGGAACCGGGCGCCCACCTGCATCTTTACGGCAAGCACGAGGCGCGCCCCGGCCGCAAGATGGGCCATGTGACGCGGGTGGAGCGTCAGGTGGTTGCCGCTCGTCACCCCGGGCTTGATCCGGGGTCCCGCTTTTAATTCTCTGTTGTGATGACAGATCGCGATCGCGGCGGGTGGGTCTATATGATGGCTGATCGCTATCGCGGCACAATTTAGTTGGTGTGACGGCAGACCTGGCGGCGCGTGTTGCTCAACATCGTGCCGGTGTCGGTTCTGGTTTTTGCAAGCGCTATAGACTTGATCGCCTCGTCTGGAGCGAAGCGTGTGCAACCATGCTAGACGGGATCGCACATGAGAAGCGGCTTAAACGATGGCGGCGGGAATGGAAGTTGGCTTTGATCGAGGCCGTGAATCCCGAATGGCGAGACCTCTCGACCTTCCTTGTCTAGGGTTTTAGCGGGACCCCGGCTCAAGGCCGGGGCGACGCGGGAAACGGACAATAGCCTCTACTTCCCCTCGACAATCTTCAACAACGCCGCCGCCGCCGCCGTTTCCGCTTCCTGTTTCGACGTGCCTTCGCCCTCGGCGCTGGCGAACTCGCCCAGCTTCACCGACACGCGGAAACGCGGGGCGTGGTGGGGACCGGATCGATCGAGGATCGCGTATTCGGGCGACTTGCGCCGGTTGGCCGCCGCCCATTCCTGAAGCCCCGATTTGGGATGGCGAGGGGCTGTGCCCTGCGCCTCGATCCGGCTACCCCATGCGTCGCGGATGAAGGCGGCGGTGCCGTCGAAACCGCGTTCGAGGAACAGCGCGCCGATCAATGCCTCCATCACATCGCCCAGCACATTGTCGCTGTCGGCGGCGCCGTCGTCGCGCGCCTGCTTGCCAAGGCGAAGTTGCGCGCGCACGCCGATCGAACGCGCGACATCGGCGCAGACCGGGCCGGTGACCAGCGCGTTCAGCCGGCGCGACAGCTTGCCCTCCGGCTCATCGGGGAACCGCGAATAGAGCCACTGCGCGATGGTCAGGCCCAGCACGCGGTCGCCCAGAAACTCCAGCCGTTCGTAATTGGCCGCCGCCTGGCTGCCATGCGTCAGCGCGCGCATGAACCGTTCGGGCGATTCGACGCCGCCAAAGGTCGCGTCGAGCCATGCCGCCAGATCGGTCATGGTCAGTAAAGCTCCCCGATCCGCTGCCAGCGCGTGGCGCCGGGCCAGGTCCAAGGCATCAGCCACGACGCATTGCCGTCGGTCGACCAGAAATTGACCACCGCCTTGCCCTCAAGATTCTCCATCGGCACGAAACCGATCGAATCGGGGAAGCGGCTGTCCTTTGAATCGTCGCGATTGTCGCCCATCAGGAAAACATGGCCGGCCGGCACGCGGTAGATGCCGGTGTCGTCGCCGACGCTGAACCCCTGGTCGATGATGCGATAGGAAACCCCGCCGGGCAGCGTTTCCTCGAACTGCGGATAGCGGCACTCCGGGCTGCCATCGGCCGCCTCGTCACGGAAATAGGAGTCGCACGGGCTGTTGGGGGTCAGCGGCAATACGAAATCGGCGACCCGCTGCTTGGGCACAGCCTTTCCATTGAGGAACAGCGTCCCGCCGCGCATCTGGATGGTGTCGCCGGGCAGGCCGATGACGCGCTTGATCCAGTCCTCCCGGTTTTCGGGCGGCGCCTTGAACACCACCACGTCGCCACGCGCGGGCGTCGAGGGGAGGATGCGGCCGGGGATCAGCGGCAGGCTCCACGGCAGCGAGTGGCGCGAATAGCCGTAATTCCATTTGGTGATGAACAGATAGTCGCCGATCAGCGTGCGCGGCAGCATCGATCCCGACGGAATGACGAAGGGGGAAATCAGGAAGCTGCGGATCAGGAATACGAACAGCGCCAGCTTGACCAGAAAGATCAGCGTTTCCTGCCATTCGGGGCGGGCGGGGCGGGGTGCGGATGCGCGGGGATTGCGGCGGGCCATGGCCGCCGACGTGCCGGGGTGTGTTGCCCGCGTCAAGCGCCCCGCTCGGTTGCCAGCGCCGCCGGGACCGTTATGGAAGCGCGAAGGCACCAAGCGTCGGAGGTTTCATGCCCACACTCGTCCTCGTCCGCCATGGCCAGTCGGCCTGGAATCTGGAAAACCGTTTCACCGGATGGTGGGATGTCGACCTGACCGAACAGGGGGTGAAGGAGGCATGGGCTGCTGGCGAATTGCTGTCCGAGAAGGGGTTCGAATTCGACCAGACCTTTACCAGTTTCCAGACGCGCGCGATCAAGACGCTCAATCTGACGCTGGAGGCGATGGGCCGGTTGTGGCTGCCGGTTGAAAAGGACTGGCGCCTGAACGAGCGGCATTATGGCGGCCTGACCGGGCTGGACAAGGCCGAGACGGCGGCGAAGCATGGCGACGAACAGGTCAAGATCTGGCGCCGCAGCTTCGACATTCCGCCGCCGCTGCCGGATGCCGATTCGACCTATGACCTGTCGAAGGACGTGCGGTATCGCGGCGTGGACATCCCGCAGACCGAAAGCCTGAAGGATACGATCGCGCGCGTGCTGCCCTATTGGGAAGAGCGCATCGCGCCCGAATTGAAGGCGGGCAAGCGCGTGCTGATTTCGGCGCATGGCAATTCGCTGCGCGCGCTGGTCAAGCATCTGTCGGGCATTTCGGACGCCGAGATCGCCGGGCTGGAAATCCCGACCGGGCAGCCGATGGTCTATGAACTCGACGACGCGTTGGCGGCGACCGACCGCTATTATCTGAGCGAACGCTAATCGTTTTTTTCTGCTTTGAAGCGGCACCGGCCCGCGCCCCACTCGGCCTCCCATCCAGGATATGCTGTGGGAGGCCGAGTGGGGCGCGGCCCGGTGCCGCCAGCTAATTCCGCCGCTCGCCCCAGGCGAGCAGACGGCGGCTGATCTGGGGATCGAGCACGGCCATCACCGCATAGGCGGCGGCCTGCTTGATCCGCGTCCAGGGCGTCATCGCCGCGCGATGGTCGGCGGCGGCGATGCGGCGCGACTGCGCGATCTCGCCGTCGACATAGGCGCGGACATGCGCGGCAAAATCAGGATCTTCGACGCGCAGCATCAGCTCCAGGTTCAGGAACAGGCTGCGAATGTCGAAATTGGCCGATCCGACATGCACCACGCCGCCGATCACGACCAATTTGGTGTGCAGCTTGGTCGGTTGATATTCCCATATCCGCACGCCCCGGCGCAGCAGCCCGGCATAGGTGAAGCGTGATGCCCAGATCGCCATGTAATTGTCGGTCACGGCCGGCAGCACCAGGTTCACCACGCCGCGCCGCCCCGCGCGACGCAACCGGCGCAGCATGGCGGGGCCGGGCGCGAAATAGGCGGCGATCAGGTCGATGCGCGTGCGGTCCCGCGCGGCGGCCTTCATCTCGTGCCGGATGGTGCGCGCCCATGGCGACAGCCGCCGTGTCGGCCCGCCCAGCAGCCAGCGGACGGCGCCTTCGGTCTCGCTGTGGCTGCGAAGCATCCGCGCCAGCGCGCGAACGGGCGCGTGCTGGCGCCGGGTCCAGCGTTCCAGCGCGTCGAAATAGCCGGCCAGCCGCGCCGCTGCCGGTCCATCGACCAGCACGCCCAGGTCGCGCCACGCCGCGCCGTCATCGCCGGGCTGGCCGAAATAATCGTCCTTGATGTTGAACCCGCCGATGATGACGCGTGCTTCATCGGCCAGCGCCAGCTTCTGGTGATTTCGCAACAGATATTTGCGGCCCAATCGCGGGATGAAGCGACAGACCTGCACGCCCGCAGCCTCGATCGGTTCGAAGAATTGCGCGCGCGCCGCCACCTCGCTGCCCAGGCCGTCGACGATCAGCGACACCTGGACGCCGCGCGCCGCCGCGCGGATCAGCGCATCGCCGACCGCGCGGCCCGCATCGTCGTCTTCATAGATATAATAGAGCACGCGCAGCGACTGTTCGGCTCCGTCGATCAGCGCCAGCAGCGCCGCCATCCGGCGCGGTCCGGTGTCGAGCAGTTGCAGGCCATTGCCGGCGACGACGAAAACAGGCTGTTCGGGCGGCTGTGCCATGGCGCGCTTCATGCGGGCCATGCGACCGTCGCGCAATGGCATGGCGGAAAATCTTGACCTTTTGCGCGCGACCGGCTAACCGGCATCCTTTCCCGAACCTACCGATTTTTTAAGCGAAGGAAGCGTTCATGGCGCGCGTCACCGTCGAGGATTGCGTCGACAAGATCCCCAACCGGTTCGATCTGGTGCTGCTCGCGGCCCAGCGCGCGCGACAGATTTCGGGCGGTGCCGAACTCACGCTCGATCGTGATCGGGACAAGAATCCCGTCGTCGCGCTGCGTGAGATCGCCGAGGAAACGGTGCGTCCCGACAATCTGCACGAATCGGTGGTTTCCAGCCTGCAGCGGGTCCAGGTCGATGACGAGGAAGCGCCCGATGAACTGGGTTCGCTGTCGGCATCGGCAGAGGCGCTGCGCCTGACGGCCGCCGCGCCGCCGCGCAACCAGAATGTCGGCGGCGATTACGACGGTTGATTGCCCGACCGATGACGAAAGGGGTCGTGACGATCGTGTCACGGCCCCTTTTTCATTTGTGGATCAGGCGATCCGCGGTGCCGGTATTGCCAGCGCGTGATAGCGTTTCGCCAGTTCCAGATGGACGCGGCGCGCGGTCACGTCGTCGCAACGCGCGGCCACGGCGCGTTCCTGCGCTTCGCGGTTGCGGAAATATTCGCTTTCAGTCTTGAGCATCGTAAAGCTCCTCGGGGTAAGCGGGAGCACCAAAGGTCTCTCAGTCGCCGTTCGCTGGTTTCGAAAAGAATCGGGGATAGCGGCGATGAGAAATCTCTATCACAATTATCGCCAGGCGGGGTTGATCGAAAGCAAACCGGCCTTCGACCTGCCCTGACGTAACGTCGACCGGTCGTCAGTCTGCGAGCCGTTCGCGCTGGAAAAGCGGCGAATTAGCGGTTAGATGCCGCTGGCATGATCGAGGCGCGCACCATGCCCCCTGCGGTGGATTACAGCCGTGTGTTTTCACAGGCGATCGACCGCCTTCATGCCGAGGGGCGTTATCGCGTCTTCATCGACATCCTGCGAAACAAGGGCGCGTTCCCGAACGCGCGCTGCTTTGCCGGGCATAATGGCCCTAAGCCGATCACCGTGTGGTGCTCGAACGACTATCTGGCGATGGGACAGCATCCCAAGGTGATCGCCGCGATGGAGGAAGCGCTGCACGATGTCGGCGCCGGATCGGGCGGCACGCGCAACATCGGCGGCAACACCCATTATCATATCGATCTGGAAGGCGAGTTGGCCGACCTGCACGGCAAGGAAGCAGCGCTGCTGTTCACGTCGGGCTATGTCTCGAACGAGGCGACGCTGTCGACTCTGGCGCGCGTGCTGCCGGGTTGCATCATCTATTCCGACGAGTTGAATCACGCGTCGATGATCGCGGGCATCCGCAATTCGGGCTGTGAAAAGCGGGTGTTCCGCCACAACGACCTGGCGCATCTGGAGGAATTGCTGGCCGCCGACGATCCATCGGCGCCCAAGCTGATCGCGTTCGAAAGCGTCTATTCGATGGATGGCGACGTGGCGCCCATCCATGCGATCTGCGATCTGGCCGATAAATATAATGCGCTCACCTATCTCGACGAAGTCCATGCGGTCGGCATGTATGGCGCGCGCGGCGGCGGCATTTCGGAACGTGACGCGGCCGCGCACCGGCTGACGATCATCGAAGGGACGTTGGGCAAGGCATTCGGTGTGATGGGCGGGTATATCGCCGCCGACCGCACGATCATCGACGTCATTCGCAGCTATGCGCCGGGCTTCATCTTCACCACCAGCCTGTCGCCGGTGCTGGTCGCGGGCGTGCTGGCCAGCGTCCGCCACCTGAAATCGTCAAGCGCCGAGCGCGACGGGCAGCAGGCCGCGGCCCTGCGGCTGAAGACGATGTTCGCCGATGCCGGGCTGCCGGTGATGGCGTCGACCACGCATATCGTCCCGCTGATGGTCGGCGATCCTGTCAAGGCCAAGCGGATCAGCGACATCCTGCTGGCCGAATACGGCGTCTATGTTCAGCCCATCAATTATCCGACCGTGCCGCGCGGCACCGAACGGCTGCGCTTCACCCCCGGCCCCGCGCATGACGAAGCGATGATGCGCGAACTGACCCAGGCGCTGGTCGAGATATGGGGCCGACTGGAGATGCGAAAGGCCGCGTAACCGCGCGGGTTCAGCCGTCGGCCGGGAGCAGTGCCCGAACTTCCTCGATGAAGCGCAGCACCGAAATCGGCTTGGAGACATAGGCGTTGGCGCCCGCGGCGCGGATGCGCGCTTCGTCATCATGCCCGGCATAGGCGGTGACGGCCATGATCGGCACCGATTTCAATCGCGTATCGGCGCGGAACCGCTGGATCAGCTCCAGCCCGGTGACGTGCGGCAGCTGAATGTCGGTGATGATGAGCGCCGGTGCGATGTCGCGCGCGCGCGCCACGGCATCACGGCCGTCGCGCACCGGCTCCGGCGCGAAGCCATGCGCGCGCAGCAGGTCGCAGAACAGCTTGAGGTTCAGCTCGTTGTCCTCGACAACAAGGACCCGGCTTGCCAAGGCGGCGGTGTCGTCCATTGCGTCAAAGCCCTATTCGATGCCGATCCGTGAGACAAATGCCGATCGCGATCCCGCTGCGCTGGCGCTGAACGCGCTGGTCTGGTTGTTGGGCGACGGTGCGCGCGCCGACCGGCTGCTGGCGATGACGGGTCTCGACGTGCCGTCGCTGCGCGCCCGCGCGGGCGATCCCGCAACGCTGGTGGCGGTGCTCGGCTTTCTGGAGGCCTATGAGCCGGACCTGATCGATTGTGCGGCGGCGCTGGGCGTGGCGCCGGCCGCGCTTGTCCATGCCCGTCAAGCGCTGGAGAACGCATGAAGCCGCTGCTGATCTGTGATTGCGACGAAGTGCTGCTGCACATGGTGCGGCATTTCCGCACCTGGCTGGACGAAGTGCACGCGATCGAATTCGCCTATAGCCATGATTTTGCCAGCGCGATGACCCGCGCCGACGGAACCCGCCCGTCACAGGACGAGATGTGGGGTTATCTTGGCGGGTTCTTCCCCGCCGAGATGCATCGCCAGACATTGGTGCCCCATGCGCGTGAAGCGCTGGCGACGCTGGCGGAGGCTGCGGATATCGTCATCCTGACCAACCTTCAGGACCATTGCCGCACGCATCGCATCGACCAGCTGGCCGAACATGGCATCGACCACCGCGTCGAATGCAATCAGGGCGGCAAGGGGGAGCCGGTCGCGCGACTTGTGGCTGAACATGGCAACCCCGTCACGGTGTTCGTCGATGATCTGGCGGTGCATCACGAATCGGTCGCGCGCGCCGCACCGTGTGTTCACCGGTTGCAGATGATCGCGGAGCCGGAAATGGCGGCAGTGGTCCCGGCAGCGGCGCATGCCCATGCGCGAATCGACGACTGGCAGGATGCAGCGGACTGGATCGCGGCGCGATTCGCTTCGGGCTTGCCCGCCGACGCCGGGCACGGCACATCGGCGTCATGACCCAGAGCATCGATGATCGCCTGGCCGAACTCGGCCTGACCCTTCCCGAAGCCGCCGCGCCTGTCGCGGCCTATGTCCCCACGGTGATCCATGGCGGGCTGCTGCATATTTCGGGGCAATTGCCGTTCCAGGATGGCGCGCTGATGACCGGCCGGGTCGGCGCCGATCGTGATATTCCCTTTGCCCAGGAAGCGGCCAAGCGGTGCGCGATGATGCTGCTGGCGCAGGCACGGCGCGCGCTGGAGGGCGACCTGTCGCGGATCGAACGCATTGTGAAACTGGGCGTGTTCGTCAATTCGGACCCCGGCTTCACCGATCAGGCAAAGGTCGCAAATGGCGCATCCGAGCTGATGATCGACGTGCTGGGCGAACCCGGCCGCCATGCGCGCAGCGCCGTCGGCGTCGCCGTGCTGCCGCTGGGCGCGGTCGTGGAGATCGACGCGATCATCGCGGTGCGCTGAACCGTAACGCACGAAACCTTTGTGTCGGGGCGGCAACACCTGCCGCCCTTTTGCTGCGGCTCTCGCAATGAATCTTGTGCGACGCGGCATGATGCGACACAAAGGTTGCGTCGGCGAACGACCGCGCATGCTTTCAGCATAAAAGACGCGGCATCCCGACAGCAGGAGAGAACCATCGCCTTCTAATCGAAAGGGACACGATGCGTTTCTCTACACTCGGGCTTTCGGCCCTTCTCCTCGCATGTGCAACGCCTGCCATGGCGCAGGAAGAGACGGCACCGCCCGAGCCGGTCACCGTCTCCGGCAGCGTTACTCTCGCCTCCGACTATCGCTTTCGCGGCGTGTCGCAGACCGACAAGGAAATGGCCATTCAGGGCGGCCTGACCGTCGCCCATGAAAGCGGTTTTTATGTCGGGACCTGGGCGTCCAACCTGGCCGGTTGGGGCACGTTCGGCGGCGCCAACATGGAACTCGACCTGATTGGAGGGTTCAAGGCGCCGATCGGTGGCGGGGGCACCGTCGATGTGGGCGTTACCTGGTATATGTATCCGGGCGGCGCGGACACCACCGACTTTGCCGAGCCCTATATCAAGCTGTCGGGCACAACCGGTCCCGTGACGCTGACGGCTGGCGCCTTCTATGCGCCCCGGCAGGAAGCGCTGGGCCGCGTGTTCTTCACCGGGGCCGATGCGGCGGCGGGCGTGCCCAATGACCCGGGCGACAGCGAAGACAATCTGTATCTGTCGGGCGATGCGGTGGCGGCGGTTCCCAACACGCCGATCTCGCTGCGCGCGCATATCGGTTATTCGGACGGCAATTCGGGCCTGGGACCGAACGGCACCAGCGTCGCGCCGACCGGCACCTATTGGGATTGGACGCTGGGTGCGGACTTTACCTACAAGAACCTGATTCTCGGCGTGTCCTATATCGACACCGACATCAGCGAGGCGGACGGCGCCTATCTGCTGCCCAATTTCTCGAAGGGCGGGTTCGATTCGATTGCCGATGGCACGATCGTGGTTTCGCTGACCGGCGCTTTTTGAGCGTAGCGTCGAGCTAGACCGGCACGGGCCGCGTTCCGATGAGCGCGGCCTGTTCGCCACCAGCTGTCACGCCGCCACGCGAGCGTCCAGCAATTCAGCGCCGATCGCGAGACTCTTTGCCCTTGCCTGCGGATCATAGGTTGCGCCGGTCAGGATGACCTCGTCGACGTCGGTGCGCTCGAGGAAGGCGTCGAGCTGGCGCTTCACGCTCGTGGGCGCACCGATCGCTGAGCAGGACAGCACATGGTCGAGGATCGCATTGCCCTGCGCGCCCAGACCCGCGCGGTAATCCGCGACGGGCGGCGGCAGGCGGCCGGGATTGCCGGTGCGAAGCGCGACGAAGCTCTGCTCCATCGAACTGGCGATGTAGCGCGCTTCCTCATCGGTGTCGGCGGCAAAGATGTTGAATCCGGCCGCCACATAGGGGCGCTCCAGCCGTTCCGACGGGCGGAACAGGCGGCGATAGGTCTCGATCGCCTGATCCAGCGCATCGGGCGCGAAGTGCGATGCAAAGGCATAGGGCAGGCCCAGCGCGGCGGCGAGTTGCGCGCCATACAGGCTGGAGCCGAGCACCCACATCTCGATGTTCGCCCCGGCACCCGGCGTCGCTTCGATGCCGGTGCGGCCGTCATTGGCGAAATAGCTTTGCAGCTCGACGATATCCTGCGGGAACTGGTCGGGACCGTTCGCCTCCAGCGTGCGGCGCATGGCGCGCATCACGCGCTGGTCCGATCCTGGCGCGCGCCCCAGCCCCAGGTCGATTCGCCCCGGATACAGCGCGTCGAGCGTCCCGAACTGTTCGGCGATCGCCAGCGGCGCGTGGTTGGGCAGCATGATGCCGCCTGCCCCGATGCGGATGCTTTTGGTCGCCGCGCCGACATGGCCCAGCACGACCGACGTGGCCCCACCGGCAATGCCGGGCATCCCGTGATGTTCGGCAATCCAGTAACGGGTGAATCCATGCGCCTCTGCATGGGTCGCCAACTGCGCCGCTTCGGCAAGCGCGGTGGACACATCGGACCCCTGCCGGACGGGGACGAGATCGAGGATCGAATATCGGGTCATGGGCAAAAGATGGGGGCGGCGAGACGGGCGTGCCAGTCAAGCTTGGCTTGGGGCGCCTAAACCCCCGCTCACGGTGGTTGCTCCTGCCATCCGCCGCCCCTAAAGCCGCGATCGTCATGGACCCCCGGCTCGCGCATATCGACACCTGGATCTTCGACCTCGACAACACGCTGTATCCGGCGGGCGCGACCCTGTTCGCGCAGATCGAGGCGCGGATGACCGATTATGTGTGCGCGCTGGAGGGGTGCGACCGCGACACCGCCTTTGCCATTCAGAAGCGCCATTTCCGCGACCATGGCACCACCCTGTCGGGCCTGATGGCGGTGCGCGACATCGACCCGCATGATTTCCTGACCTTCGTCCACGATGTCGACATGAGCGCGCTTGCCGCCAACGACCGGCTGGTGGAGGCGATTGCGCGGCTGCCGGGGCGCAAGCTGGTCTTCACCAATGGCGATGGTCCCTATGCCGACCGGGTGCTCGAGCGGCTGGGCCTGTCCGAGAGTTTCGAAGGGGTGCACGACATCCGTGCCACCGGTTATCGGCCGAAACCCGATCCGCACGCTTATGCCGGGCTGTGCGACGCCTATGCCATCGACCCGAACGCCGCGCTGTTTGTCGAGGATATGGCCCGCAACCTGCCGCCGGCCAAGGCGATCGGCATGACGACGGTCTGGGTCGATAACGGTTCGGAACAGGTCGGGGTCGACCCCGCGCATATCGATTTCACCACGCCCGATCTGACGGCGTGGCTCACCGCCATCTGGGAGGAAACATGCACGACCAACTAAAGTCGGTGATCGACGCCGCGTGGGACGACCGCGCCAGCCTGTCGACCGGCACCACCGGTGAAGTGCGCGAGGCGGTGGATGCGGCGCTGGCGATGCTCGACGGCGGCACCGCGCGCGTGGCCGAACCGGGCGAGGGCGGCGAATGGATCGTCAACCAGTGGCTGAAAAAAGCCGTGCTGCTGTCGTTCCGCCTGAACGACAATGAGGTGATGCCGGGACCGGGCGGCGCCAACTGGTTCGACAAGGTGCCGTCGAAATTCACCGGATGGGATGCCGGCGCGTTCCGCAGCGCCGGGTTCCGGGCGGTGCCGGGCAGCGTCGTGCGGCGCGGCAGCTTCATCGGCAAGGGCGCGGTGCTGATGCCCAGCTTCGTCAATATCGGCGCTTATGTCGGTGAAGGCGCGATGGTCGACACCTGGGCCACGGTTGGCAGCTGCGCGCAGATCGGCCGCGACGTGCACCTGTCGGGCGGCGCCGGCATCGGCGGCGTGCTGGAGCCGCTGCAGGCCAATCCGGTCGTCATCGAGGACGGCGCGTTCATCGGCGCGCGCGCCGAAGTGGCGGAGGGGGTGATTGTGCGTCGCGGCGCGGTACTGTCGATGGGCGTGTATCTGGGCGCGTCGACCAAGATCGTTGACCGCGCGACGGGTGAGATCATGATGGGTGAAGTGCCGCCCTATGCGGTGGTCGTGCCGGGGACGCTTGGCGGCGGGGAGGGCAAGCCCGCGCTGTATTGCGCCGTGATCGTCAAGCGCGTCGACGAGCAGACACGCGCCAAGACCAGCATCAACGAGCTGCTGCGCGCCTGATCCAATGGGCGGCGGGCTGGCGCGGTGGCGTCAGCCCAGCCCCTCGACCTGTTCGGCCAGTTCCAGCCAGCGCAGTTCGGCGGCGTCCTTTTCCTCGCGCAGGCGGGCAATGTCGGTCCCCAGCTTGTCAAATCGCGCCGGGTTTTTCGCATACAGGTCCGGGTCTGCCATCGCCGCTTCCAGCGCGGCGACTTCACTGTCGATCGCCTCGATCCGGGCGGGCAACAGGTCGTAATCGCGCTGATCCTTGTAGGTCAGCTTGACGCTTTTGGGCTTGGGAGGGTCGACCGGCTTGGCGGCGGCGGCCTTTTTGGCGGCGGTCTGGCGCACCTTGCGCTTGGCTTCCCAATCGGCATAGCCGCCCGCCACCGCATCGATCGTGCCGGTGCCGTCCAGCCCCAGCGTGACCGTCACCGTCCGGTCGAGGAAATCGCGGTCGTGACTGACGATCAGCACCGTGCCCTCGTAATCGCCGATCACTTCCTGCAACAGGTCGAGCGTTTCGAGGTCGAGATCGTTGGTCGGTTCGTCCAGCACCATCAGGTTCGACGGCCGCGCAAACTCGCGCGCCAGAAGCAGGCGCGACCGCTCGCCGCCCGACAGCGTGCCGACCTTGGCGTCGATCAGTTCGGGCGCGAACAGGAACTCTTTCAGATAGCCATGGACGTGCTTGCGTGCGCCCAGCACGTCGATCCACTCGCCGCCATCGGCCAGCACGTCGCGCACCGTCTTTTCCGGCGCCATCTTGCTGCGCTGCTGGTCGATGATGACGGGGTCAAGCGTCTTGGCCAGCTTCACCTCGCCCGTATCGGGTGCGATCTGGCCGGTCAGCAGCTTGATGAGCGTCGATTTCCCCGCGCCGTTGGGACCGACGATGCCGATCCGGTCGCGGCGTGTCACCCGCAGCGAAAAGTCGCGCAGGATGGTGCGGTCGCCATAATGTTTCGACACGCCCTTGGCGTCGATGACGACGCGCGTTTTTGAATCGTCGGCGCTGGTGACGAGGTTGGCGGCGCCCTGCATCCCCTGCATCGATGCGCGTTCAGCGCGCATTTCGATCAGCTTGGTCAGGCGCCCCTGATTACGCTTGCGCCGCCCAGTGACGCCGCGTTGCAGCCAGTGCTCCTCAAGCTTCAGCCGCGCGTCCAGTTTCTCGGCGGCGCGCTGTTCCTGGGCCGCGACCTGTTCGGTCCACGCCTCGAATCCGCCAAAGCCAACCTCGGCGCGGCGGATGCCGCCCCGGTCCAGCCACAAGGTCTGTTTGGTCAGCCGGGTCAGGAACGTGCGGTCGTGGCTGATGACGACGAATGCGCCGCGAAAGCGTTGCAGCCAGTCTTCCAGCCATTCGATGGCGGTGATGTCGAGGTGGTTGGTCGGCTCGTCCAGCAACAGCACATCGGGGTCCTGTGCCAGCGCGCGGGCGATGGCGGCGCGGCGCCGTTCGCCCCCGCTGGCGGTCGCGGCTTCGCGCGACAGGTCGATGCCGAGCTGGTCGGCAATCGCTTCCGCCTCGTGCCGGGGCGGGGCGTCGTCGCCGCGCAGGACGAAATCGAGCAGCGTGGCGCAGCCCGTCACTTGCGGGTCCTGTTCCAGCATCACGACATGCGTGCCCGGCACGATGACGCGCCGCCCCTCATCCGGGTCCATGCTGCCGGCGATCAGCTTCATCAGCGTGGTCTTGCCAGCGCCGTTGCGCCCGATCAGCGCCACCCGGTCGCGGGCGCCGATATACAGGTTGAGGTTGCGGAACAGCCAGCCCGATCCCTGGATCAGGCCAAGCTCTTCATAGGCAAGGACAGGTGCGGCCATTGGGGGCCGTTACCGTGGCAAGGCTGCAACGCGCAAGTTGCCGTTGGGCGACGATGCCATTCAGAGGCTGTTCAACGCGACAGCCCTATGCAATGCGACATGAAGATGACCGGGTTGGGCGTTCTGGCGACATTGGCGTGCGCGATGGCGGGGGAACCCGGCGTCGCCGCCGACGCGCAAAAACGCGGTGACCACCGCGCCGCTCGCGCCGCCCGCGTCGAGGGCCGCATCCTGCCTTTGAGAGAGATCGAACGCCGCGTCGTGCCCCGGATGCGCGGCGCGCGCTATCTGGGCTTCGACTTCGATTCGGGAACCACGGTTTACACGTTGAAGTTCCTGCGCGATGGAAATGTCATCTGGGTCGATGTCGACGGCCGGTCGGGCCAGGTGCTGGGCCAGTCGGGCAATTGAACGTCACCAAGTTTTAGGGGAGCGCCATGCGCGTCTTGATCGTCGAGGACGAACCGAATCTTCGCCAGCAATTGTCGAACACGCTGACCGGCGCGGGCTATGCCGTCGATACCGCGTCCGATGGGGAAGAAGGGCATTTTCTCGGCTCGACCGAGCAATATGACGCGATCATCCTCGATCTGGGCCTGCCCGAGATCGACGGGCTGACCGTGCTCGACCGCTGGCGGCGCGACGGGCGGACGACGCCCGTGCTGGTGCTGACCGCGCGCGACAGCTGGTCGGACAAGGTGGCCGGGCTGGACGCGGGCGCCGATGATTATGTCGCCAAGCCGTTCCAGACCGAGGAACTGATCGCCCGGCTGCGCGCGCTGATCCGCCGTGCCAGCGGCAATGCGTCGGCCGAACTGACCGCCGGCGACATCCGTCTCGACACGCGCTCGGGCAAAGTCACCAAGGGCGGCGATCCGGTCAAGCTGACGGCGCAGGAATACAAGCTGTTGTCCTATCTGCTGCACCACAAGGGCAAGGTCGTCAGCCGCACCGAATTGATCGAACATATTTATGACCAGGATTTCGACCGCGATTCGAACACGATCGAGGTGTTCGTGACGCGCATCCGCAAGAAACTGGGCGCCGATGTCATCACCACCATCCGCGGCCTTGGCTACAGCCTCGACGATCCGGCCGGCACACCGGCGGCCTGATCCGCGCGCCCATGAGCACCGATCCCGCGTCCATCGACCGTCCGCGCCCCTATGTGCGGGTGACGGGATCGCTCAGCCGGCGGATGATTGTCATTGCGTCGGCGTGGATTCTGCTGTTGCTGGCGGGCGGCGGCTTTGCGCTCGACCGGGTGCTGACGGGCGCGATCACGCGTAATTTCGACGATCAGCTCGATTATCTCATCACGTCGATGATGATTTCGGCCGAGATCGACGGGTCGGGCGAAGTGATGTTCAATCGCGAACTGGCCGATCAGCGATTCTTCGAACCTTATTCGGGGTTGTATTGGCAGGTTTCGGGTGCCGGATATCAGGCGTCGCGTTCCCGTTCGCTGTGGGACCGGCGGCTGCGCGTCCGCGATCATGCGCCCAACGGCGCGGTCCACACCTATAATTCCAACGAGTTTCCCGACGAGAAGCTGCGAATCGCCGAACGCGACGTGAAACTGCCGCGATCGAACATATGGTGGCGGTTCCAGATCGCGCAGAGCCGCGAGATGCTGGACGCGCAGATCGCCGCGCTGCGCCAGACATTGATCCGCAGCTTCCTGTTGCTGGGGCTGGGGCTGATCGTGATGGCCGCACTGCAAACATGGTATGGCTTGTTGCCGCTCAAGAAACTGCGCCGGGAACTGGCGCGGATGCGCGTCGGCAACGCGCCGCGGATCGAGGGACCGATGCCGGCGGAGGTCGCGCCCATGGTCGAGGAACTGAACGCGCTGATCCAGCATAACGAGCGCCAGGCAGAGGAAGCGCGGCTCCATGCGGGCAATCTTGCCCATGCGCTTAAGACGCCGCTGACGGTCATCATGAACGCAGCGACCGCAGGTGGCGACGACCTGCCCGATACCGTGGTGCGCGAGGCACGGACGATGCGGCGACAGGTCGACCACCATCTGGCGCGCGCGCGCGCGGTCGGGCGGCGTGGATCGGCGCATAGCCGGGCAGAGGTCTGGCCGTCGATCGAAGCGGTCGAGCGCGCGGTGGCACGGCTTTACCGGCACGTCCGCATCGACATTGACGGACGCAAGGACCTGGTCGCGCATATCGAGCGGCAGGACCTGGACGACCTGCTCGGCAATCTGGTGGAAAACGCCGCGAAATATGGCGGTGGCAGCGTGTTCATCACGGTCGGCGCGACAGCCGGCTTTGTCGAGATCATGGTCGAGGATGACGGCACCGGCATTCCCGATGCCGATCGTGTCCGCATTTTCGATCGCGGCGTGCGGCTGGACAGCGGCAAGCCGGGCACCGGCCTTGGCCTGGCGATCGTGCGCGACGTCGCCGAAATCTATGAAGGCACCGTCAGCCTTGAGGAAAGCGAGGATCTGGGCGGTCTGCTGGTGCGGTTGCGGCTGCCGATGGCGACCTGATCCACGGTCAGGCCTCCAGTTCCGAGTCCCAATACAGCCAGTCGTGCCAGGTTTCGTGCAGGTAATTGGGCGGAAAGCGCCGGCCATTTTCCTGCAAATGCCAGCTGGTCGGGCGGATCGGACTTTGCCCCAGCGGCATATGCGCTTCTTTCGGGGTGCGGCCGCCCTTTTTCAGGTTGCACGGCGCACAGGCGGTGACGACATTTTCCCATGTGGTCCGCCCGCCATAGGCACGCGGCACGACATGGTCGAACGTCAGGTCGGACGGGGTCCCGCAATATTGACAGGTGAACTTGTCGCGCAGGAAAAGGTTGAAACGGGTGAAGGCGGGGAATTGGGAGGGTCTGACATATTGCTTGAGCGCGATGACCGAAGGCAGCTTCAGTCTCGCGCTGGGACTTCGGATCTCCCGCTCATAATGCGAGATGATGTTGACCCGGTCGAGGAACACCGCCTTGATCGCGGTTTGCCACGGCCACACGCTCAACGGATAATAGCTGAGCGGCGTGAAATCGGCATTCAGGACCAGTGCCGGGCAACTATCCGGATGGCGGATCAGATCGGGATGGTACATGGAAGCTCCCAGGACACCAACGCGCATGTCCCTGTCGCCGAACAGGATGACAACGGCATGACAGCATGGGATAACTCTTGCGGTCAAGGGGTCCGGTGATCCGCGTGGTCGTTACCCGCTTTGCACCCAGCCCGACGGGGCGGCTGCACGCGGGCCATGCGTTTTCGGCGATCATGGCGCATGATCGCGCGCGTGCGGACGGCGGACGCTTTTTATTGCGGATCGAGGATATCGACGGCACGCGCAGCCGCGCCGAACATGTCGACGGCGTTCTGGCCGATCTGCGCTGGCTGGGTCTCGACTGGGACGGTGAGGTCGTGTTTCAGTCGCAGCGGCTGCCACATTATGCCGAGGCGCTGGCGCGACTGGCGGCGATGGGACTGGTCTATCGCTGTATCTGCACGCGTGCCGATATCGCTGCGGCGGCCAGCGCACCGCATGGGGTGGGGGGCGGGCTTTATCCCGGAACGTGCCGCCACCGCGCGGTCGACCCGGCGCTGCCGCATTGCTGGCGGCTCGACATGTCGGCCGCCGTCGCGCAGGCGGGCGGGCTGACCTGGACCGACGAACTGGCGGGCGATGTCGCCGCCGACCCGCTGGCGCAGGGAGACGTGGTGCTTGCGCGCAAGGACGCGCCGTCCAGCTATCACCTGTCGGTCACGCTCGATGACGCAGCGCAGGGGGTGAGCCACGTCGTGCGCGGCATCGACCTGTTCGCCGCGACGCATATCCACCGGCTGTTGCAGGCGCTGCTCGACCTGCCAAGCCCCGTTTATCGCCATCACCCGCTGTTGCTGGGACCGGATGGAGAACGGCTGGCCAAGCGCACCGGCGCGCCCGCGCTGGCCGATCTGCGCGAAGCCGGTGTCGATGGGCGTGCCTTTGCCATGGACTTAAGGGCAGGGCGGCTGCCGCTTGGTTTCGCGGTCGGGAGCGACTAGGTTCGGGTCATGAACATCTTTCTCGTCATCCTGCTCGTCGCCGCGATGATCGCGACCGTCGTCGCGCTGGTGCGCGGCATCATCGCTTTTCTGCGGACGACGGAGGCCGAACTGAAAGGCGACGGCCCGTCGGCATCGTCGATCAAGTCGAACAGGATGATGCAGTTCCGCGTGTTCTTTCAGGCGCTGGCGGTGCTGATCGTCGTCATCATCATGTTTGCCGCTGGCCAGACCTGAACCCTTGGTCAAGCTGAACAAGATCTACACGCGCACCGGCGATGGCGGCACCACCGGCCTGTCAGACGGCTCACGCGTGTCCAAGGCCGATGCGCTGATGGCCGCGATCGGCGACGTGGACGAGGCCAATTCGGCGCTGGGCGTCGCGATCGTGTTGATGGAAGCGGGGCCGCTTCGCGAGGCCTTGTCGATGGTGCAGAACGAACTGTTCGACCTGGGCGCCGATCTGGCGACGCCGTGGCATCCTGAGGTCGAACCCGAACACGCGCTGCGGGTTACGACCGGACAGGTTTCACGGGTCGAGGGGTTGATCGACCGCGTGAACGCCGACCTGTCACCGCTGACCAGTTTCATCCTGCCCGGCGGTAGCGCCGTTGCCGCCGCCATGCATGTCGCCCGCGCAACCGTGCGACGTGCCGAGCGCAGCATGGTGGCCGCCGCGACGACGCGCGCGCTGAATCCACTGGGCTTGATCTATATTAACCGATTGTCGGACCTGCTTTTTGTTGTAGCGCGATCGTTGAACAAAATGGGCAGTGGAGACGTTCTGTGGGTTCCGGGGGCATCGCGCTGATCGTCTGACACGCTGTCTGGCGCCAGGTCCCGATGTTCGGGAGAGACGTTTTGCACCCCCGCTGCCAGCCCGTTGCCGCGCATGAAACGGCGCGCATGTTCGTCCGGACTCGGGCCTTGAGCGAAGCGCTGGTTGCGCCGCTCAGCGATGCTGACACCACGGTGCAGTCAATGGCCGATGCGTCACCCGCCAAATGGCATCTGGCGCATACGACATGGTTTTTCGAAACGTTTATCCTGCGCGACCATGTGCCCGGCTACACGCTGCATGACGCGCGATTCCCGTTTCTGTTCAACAGTTATTACGAGGCGGAGGGCGCACGCCATGCGCGGCACCGGCGCGGCATGATAACCCGCCCCAGTCTGGATGAAGTGCTGGCGTATCGCGCAGCGGTGACGGCCGCTGTCCTCGATGCCTTCGACACGCTGCCGCCAGCGATCGTCGATCTGATCGAGCTTGGCTGCAACCACGAACAACAGCATCAGGAACTGCTTGTCACCGACATATTGCATGTTTTTTCCGAGAACCCGTGCGAACCGGCGATCTGGACGCCTGCTCGCAAGCAACCGGTCGAAATGCCGCCAGCCATCAACTGGATGCCCGGCGCGGCCGAAGTGTGCGAGATCGGCCATGAAGGGGCCGGGTTTGCTTTCGATTGCGAAGGCCCGCGCCATGCCACGCTGTTGTCGCCGCACGCCGTCGCCGACCGCACCGTCACAAATGGCGAATGGGCCGCGTTCATCGCGGATGGCGGTTATCGCGATGCGCGACACTGGCTGTCCGACGGCTGGGCATGGGTCAAGGCCGATGGGGTCGAGGCACCGCTTTACTGGGCGCAGGGCGAGGAAGGCTGGACGCGCTTTGGCCTTGATGGTCGCCGCGCGATCGACCCCGCTGCCCCGGTCACCCATGTCAGCTTTTACGAGGCCGACGCCTATGCCAGTTGGGCGGGCGCACGCCTGCCGACCGAGGCCGAATGGGAATGCGCCGCCGCCACGCACGATCCGGCCAGCGGCAATCAGATGGACGACGCCGGCCCGGTCGAGCCGCGTCCGTCGACCGGCGGCCCCGCTTTTTTCGGCGATGTGTGGGAATGGACGGGCAGTGCCTATCGTCCCTATCCGGGTTTCCGCGCGGCAGAGGGAGCGGTCGGCGAATATAATGGCAAGTTCATGAGCGGGCAGTTCATTCTGCGCGGCGGGTCGTGCGCGACGCCCCGCGGCCATGTGCGTGCCAGCTATCGCAACTTTTTCTATCCCCATCAGCGTTGGCAATTCACCGGCGTGCGACTGGCAAAGGACCTTTGACATGCTGAAGCCCGAAATCGAGGATGGTCAGGCGAGCCTGGCCGACCCGGCGTTTCGCGCCGATGTGCTGAACGGCCTGAGCGCCCGCCCGCGCGCGATCCCAGCCCGCTGGTTTTACGACCGGCGCGGCTCGGAGTTGTTCGAGGCGATCACCGATTTGCCTGAATATTATCCGACCCGCACTGAAATCGCGCTGCTGGACGATGCGTGCCGCGACATGGGCATCCGGGTCGAGCCGGGCCGGGCGGTGATCGAGTTCGGATCGGGTTCCTCGACCAAGACGCCGCGGCTGCTCGATTGCATCGAGCCGGGCGCTTATGTGCCGATCGACATTTCGGGTGATTTCCTGCGCGCGTCGGCCGCCGAATTGTCGGCGCTTTTCCCCGACCTGCCGGTGCATCCGGTCGAGGCCAATTTCATGCACCCGGTGCCGCTGCCCCCGGCGGTGGCGGACATGGCCAAGCTGGGTTTCTTTCCCGGTTCGACCATCGGTAACATGACGCCCTATGCCGCGACCGACCTGTTGCGGGCGATGCGCGCCAGCATGGGTGAAGGGTCGATGCTGTTGATCGGCATCGACCGGGTCAAGGGTGAGGATGTGCTGGTGCCGGCCTATGACGACGCCGCGGGCGTGACGGCGGCGTTCAACCTGAACCTGTTGGAACGGATCAATCGCGAACTGGGCGGCACGGTCCCGGTCGATGCGTTCCGCCACAAGGCAGTGTGGAATGATGCTGCCTCGCGGATCGAGATGCATCTGGAAGCGACCCGCGACGTTGCGTTCACGGTCGATGGCCGCCCGTTCAGCATGACGGCGGGCGAGACGATCCACACCGAGAACAGCCATAAATATGGCGAGCGTGGCACGCGTGTCCTGCTGCGGTCGGGCGGCTGGACGCCGGTTGCGGAATGGAACGATCCAAAGGGCTGGTTCGCGCTGATCCTGGCCGAGGCGCGCGCGCCCGAAACCGCGCCCTAACGCACCGGCATCGCGCGCCACGTGGTGATATAGTCGATGCTGCCGCGGCATTCGCTCATTTCCGCCTGCTCGATCAGGCGGAAACGTGGGCCGTCCCAGATGAAACGCTGGCTGACGCCGCAATCGCCGATACCGCGCCCCTTGGCATAGCTGGCGAGCACGCCGCTCTCGAAGCCGCCGTTGACGATCGTTGGGACGGCGCGTCTCTTGCCGGTCCCATGCCGCTGGGTGCGTCGATCAGCGCAGGACGGGGCGCAGCTTCGCCCTCGGCCACGAACACGAACACGAACACGATCAGCTTGGTGGCCGGTGCACCGGACAACCCTCCCTTGCCGATCGCTTGCGGGGTGGCCGCGCCGTCAATGTCGATCGCGGCGTCGCCAACATCCTCGCCGGACAGCGAGACCTGCGTCGAACCATCGCTGTCTCGCTCGATCGCGAGCAGCAGGCGCGGCCACGCATCGGCGGCGTCCTGCGGTGCCAGCGCCACGGCCTTGCAACTGGCGACATTGTCGCAACCGACCGCCCAGTCGCGAAAGGTCCGAAGCGCGCCGGGGCGCGGCGCGCCATTCGGCAAGGCGGGGGACAGCATCAGGGCGGCGGCAAGGATCAGCGACGGCATAGCCAGCCTATCGTCGACCCGTTAGAGGCTTGGAGCAATGCGTAAATATTCGGGAGTGATGCGATGCAGACCGTTGGCGTGATCGGCGCGGGCCAGATGGGGGCGGGGATCGCCCAGGTGTCGGCACAGTCGGGCTACCGCGTGCTGTTGTCCGACGTGGACAAGGCGCGCGCCGAACAGGGCAAGGCAGGCATCGCCAAGCAACTGGCCCGCGCGGTCGACAAGGAAAAGATCAGCGCCGCCGACCGCGACGCCGCGCTCGACCGGATCGAGTGCGTCGACGATGTATCCGCCATGGCCCCATGCGAACTGGTGATCGAAGCCGCGACCGAGCGCGAGGCGATCAAGCGCCAGATTTTCGAGGCCGTGGGCAAGGTGTTGTCCGACACTGCGATCCTCGCGTCCAACACCTCCTCCATCCCCATTACCCGCTTGGCACAGGCATCGCCCGATCCGGCGCGGTTCATGGGCGTGCACTTCTTCAATCCGGTGCCCGTCATGGGCCTGATCGAACTGATCCGCGGCCTCGCCACCGCCGACGCCACCGTCGATGCGGTCGAGGCGTTCGGGCGAAAGCTGGGCAAGGAAATCGTCCATGCCAATGATGCGCCGGGCTTCATCGTCAACCGCGTGCTGCTGCCCATGCTCAACGAAGCGTGCTTCGCGCTGGGGGAAGGCGTGGCGAGTGTGCGCGACATCGACACCGCCGTCCGGCTGGGCCTCAATCACCCGATGGGACCGCTGACGCTGGCCGACTTCATCGGTCTGGACACCTGTCTGGACATCTGCCGCGTGCTGTTCGAGGGGACGGGCGACCCCAAGTTCCGCCCCGCGCCGCTGCTGGTCAAATATGTCGAGGCGGGCTGGGTCGGCAAGAAATGCGGGCGCGGCTTTTACGACTGGACCGGGCCTGAGCCGGTGCCGACGCGATAAAGCATGGGACTTGCGGGGCGAACGCGGCGCGGCTAATCGACGCGCTCGCCCCGGCGATCGTGAACGGGCGGGTATAGCACAATGGTAGTGCAGCAGCCTTCCAAGCTGAATATGCGGGTTCGATTCCCGCTACCCGCTCCAGCCGCCCGGTCAGTCGATGTTCTTGCGCTCGATCGTCAGGCGCTTGTCGGTGCAAAATCCGCAACCGGCGCCCTCGAACTTCGCCGCTGCCGTCGTGTCGCCCCATAGCTGCCATTCGAGCCAGGCGCTGACGACCTCTGCCGCGATGCCGCCGTTTGGCTGCATATAGGTGCCGCCGTGCCCGACGGGGATATTGACCACCGCCGCCGGGATACCCGTCAGGCGGCGGTAATCGTCCATGCCGTTTTCATAGGCGATGTCGCTTGGCCCGCCCAGCACATAGAGCGCGGGTTTCCGCAGCCCTTCGACCGCGCTTTTGGTCACGTCGACGCCGTTGATGGCGCGCGCGCCGTCGTTGAACACGCCGCTGTTCATCACGACGATGGTTTTAACGCGCGGGTCGGCTGCGTTCATCAGTGCCTGCAGTCCACCGCAACTGAAGCCGGAAATCGCGATGCGGCTGATGTCGATTCGCCCGCGCAGGGGGCTGCCCACCCGCTCATTTTCCGCCACGGCCCAGTCGATTGCGACCTTGAGCGCGCTGGCGGGAGTGGATGCGGTCAATTGTCCAGCCGGTCGGGCACCCTCGGCCACCGGCTTGTCATCGGCGGGGATTGTGCCGGGCGCGATCGCCAGATAGCCGTGCGAGGCGATGTCGAGCAGGTGATTGCGCGAACTGGTGCCGTCGGCGCTGCACGCACCGTTGCCGAATACATAGACGCCCAGCTTGCGGCCTCCCAGCCGATCCAGCGATTGCGGGCGATAGACGACATGATCGGGCAGGGCGGGCAGCGATTCGAACTGTGCAGGCCAGCGGCCCGAACCGGGCGTGGTCGCCGGTTCGGGCTTTTCGGCCTGTTGCGCTGCCAGCGGTGCCGCAGACAGCATTAGCGCCGCGATGACGAATGATTTGAACATAACCTCTCCTGATTGCGATCATATCTGATTCATCAACCGGGATATGGCGATGCGGACGAGCCTGCAATCAGACTTGTTCGAGCGCCTGTTCGAAATCGGCGATCAGGTCGTCGGCATCCTCCACGCCGATCGAGATGCGAACCAGATTGTCGGTGATACCCAGCGCCGCCTTGCGCGCATCGGGCACCGACAGGTGCGTCATCGCCGCCGGGGCCGATGCCAGCGTCTCGGTTCCACCCAGGCTGACCGCCAGCTTGGCGATCTTGAGTGCGTCGAGGAACGCGAACGCCTCCCGCTCACCGCCTTTGAGGTAGAGCGAAAAGGTCGAACCGGCGCCGGTGCAGTGGCGGGCATAGATGTCGGCCTGTCGGTCGTCTTTCAGGAAGCCCAGATAGCCGATCCG
>NZ_DATJLI010000177.1:0-3142 GCF_035490575.1 Sphingomonas sp.
ACCGGGGGTGGCGGCGGGGGCGGCGGGGCCGCGACCGGCGCAGGGGCGGGCGCGGCCGCTTCCTGCTGGACAGCACCCGTGTCTTCGCCCGGACGACCGATCGTGCGCCGGCGCTTCACCTCGACCACGACAGTATTCGAGCGGCCGTGGCTGAAGCTCTGCTTCACCTTGCCCGTTTCAACCGTGCGCTTGAGGCCCAGCGGCGCGCGCGCGCCCAGCTTCGGCTTGTCGTTGTCCGTGTCGCTCATTCGGGTGCTCGAAGTCCTTCATTCGTTCCGGCGGGTCCGCGCATCGCCGGAAAATCAGCGGATGCGCCCTGCGAGCCGTTTTCGCAAGGCTGGGGTGCGGTTTCAGGTCCGATAAAATGCAGCCAGCGGTCGAGCGCTTCGCTCACCCGCCTTGCTGCCCTGGCGTCGGTCAGGCCGACATGTACCACATTTTCACGGCCCAACGCCAATGACAATATGGTGCGCGAGACCGGCAATACCAGTCCCTTGAGCGTGCTGCCCTCCGCATCGCGGCCCACACGCCATGCCTGGGCCAGCCGGCGGGCGCCATCGGCACCGGCATCGCTGGCGTGCAACAGCATTGCCAGACGCCCCGCCCGCGCCGATTCCTCGATCCGGTCGCTGCCGGTCTGCAGCATCCCCGCCTTCGCCTCCAGCCCCAGGCGATCGAGCGTCGCGCGTTCCAGCGCATCGGCGATCTTCTGCGCCAGATCGGCGGGCACGGTGATGTCGCTGGTCTTGAACGCACGCGACAGCGCGCCGCGCAGCTTGCCCTTGGCGATCGCGATTTCCAGCGCGGCCCGACCGACACCGATCCACGCGCCCCGGCCCGGCGCCTTGCCGCGCACATCGGGGTGGATCACGCCATCGGGCGCCAGCGCAAGACGCACCAGCCCGCTCCGCGGGCCGGTATCGCGCGTCAGTATGCAGCTTCGGTCGTTCATCGCCGCGCCTCCGTCAAAAGGCACGGCAATGACGCGATCAGAGGTCGGTCAGCGCGCTCATTGGTCGGAGTCCGCATGTGCGTCCTCCTCGGCGCCCGCAGGCGCTTCTTCGGCGGCGGCCGGTTCGTCGTCGAACCAGTGCGCGCGCGCGGCCATGATGATCTCGTTGCCCTGTTCGTCGGACAGGCCATATTCGGCCAGGATGCCGCCCTTGGGCGCTTCGCGCTTGGGTGCGTCCTCGTTGCGGCGGCGCGGTTCGACGCGCTTCTTCTCGACCAGTTCGTCGGTGGCAAGGTCGGCCAGGTCATCCAGCGTCTTGATCCCCGCCTTGCCCAGTGTGACCAGCATCGCTTCGGTCAGATAGGGCATGGCCGCCAGATCGTCCTCGACGCCCAGCGCGCGGCGCTGTTCGCGATTGGCCTCCTCGCGGCGATCGAGCGCTTCCTGCGCGCGGCTTTGCAGCTCCTGCGCCAGATCCTCGTCAAAGCCCTCGATGCCCGCCAGCTCGTCGATCTCGACATAGGCGACCTCTTCCAGCTCGCCGAAACCCTCGGCGACCAACAACTGCGCCAGCGTTTCGTCGACGTCCAGCTCGTTCTGGAACATCTCGGAATTGCGGACGAATTCCTGCTGGCGCTTCTCGCTGGCGTCGGTTTCGGTCAGGATGTCGATCGCCTTGCCGGTCAGCTGGCTGGCAAGGCGGACATTCTGGCCGCGCCGACCGATGGCGAGCGACAGTTGATCGTCGGGCACCACCACTTCGATGCGGTCATCCTCTTCATCGATGACCACGCGCGCCACATTGGCGGGCTGGAGCGCGTTGACAACAAAGGTCGCGGTGTCGGGCGACCAGGGGATGATGTCGATCTTTTCGCCCTGCATTTCCTGCACGACCGCCTGAACGCGGCTGCCCTTCATGCCGACGCACGCGCCGACCGGATCGATCGAGCTGTCGCGGCTGATAACGCCGATCTTGGCGCGCGAACCCGGATCGCGGGCCGCGGCCTTGATCTCGATGATGCCGTCATAGATTTCGGGCACTTCCTGCGCGAACAGCTTCTTCATGAAGTCGGGGTGCGCGCGGCTGAGGAAAATCTGCGGCCCGCGATTTTCGCGGCGGACGTTCAGGATCAGGCTGCGGACGCGGTCGCCTACGCGCACCACTTCGCGCGGGATCTGGGCGTCGCGGCGGATCACGCCTTCGGCGCGGCCAAGGTCGACCACGACATGGCCGAACTCGACGCGCTTGACGACGCCGGTGATGATTTCACCCACGCGGTCCTTGAACTCTTCGTGCTGGCGCTCACGCTCGGCGTCGCGGACCTTCTGGAAGATGATCTGCTTCGACGCCTGCGCCTGGATGCGGCCAAACTCGATCGGGGGCAGCGGATCGACCAGGAAGTCGCCCAGTTCGGCGTCCTTCTTGAGCTTCTGCGCGCCCTTCAGGTCGACCTGCTTGTACAGGTCATCGACCTGCTCGACCACTTCGACCACGCGCCACAGGCGAAGGTCGCCCGAACTGCCGTCCAGCTTGGCGCGGATGTCCATTTCGGCGCCGTAGCGATTCTTGGCGGCGCGCTGAATCGCCTCTTCCATCGCCTCGATGACGATGGCGCGGTCGATCAGCTTTTCCTTGGCGACCGAATCGGCGATCGCGATCAGCTCGGCCTTGTTGGCGGAAATGGCGGTGGCCATTGTCGTTCGTTACCCTTCCATCAGAATCTTGTCCGCGCCCTCGGCCGAAATCGGCTGGGTCGCGGCGATCAGGCGATCGGTCAGCAGCAGCTTTGCATCGGCAATCTGCGAAAAATCGACGGTCATCGGCTGGTGCTTTCGCACGTCGATCGTGACCGAACTGCCCTCGACCCCCATCAGGTCGCCGGTCAACTGCTTGCGCCCCTCCACCGGCTCGGCCAGCGTGATGCGCGCTTCATGCCCCTGCCAGTCGGCAAAGTCGGTCAGCCGCGTCAGCGGGCGGTCGATGCCGGGTGAGGACACTTCCAGGCGATAGGCGTCCTCGATCGGGTCGGCACCCTCGGCCTCCAGCGCATCGAACCGGTCCGACACGCGCCGCGACAATTCGGCGCAATCATCGATCGTCAGCTGGCGCGTATCGGGCCGCTCGGCCATCACCTGAAGCGTCGGGTCCGACTTGCCGCCAAAGAACCGGACACGCACCAGCGACAGCCC
>NZ_DATJLI010000178.1:0-29520 GCF_035490575.1 Sphingomonas sp.
CATTCGAGCCGACGATCCCGGCCCCGCGCGACGTCGATTATCCCGGCATCATCAAGCTGAACGTCGACGCGACCGACATCCGCCAGGGCATTTTCCGTGTCAGGGAAACGATTCCCGTTGCACAGGCGGGCCGCATGACGCTGCTGATGCCGCAATGGTTGCCGGGCAACCACGCGCCGCGCGGCCAGATCGAGAAGCTGGCGGGCCTGACGATCCGCGCGGGCAATCGCGTGCTGCCCTGGCTGCGCGACCCATCGGACGTCTATGCGTTCCACATCGACGTCCCCGCAGGGGTCCGGTCGGTCGAGGCGAGCTTCGAGTTCCTGTCGGCGACCAAGCCCGATCAGGGCCGCGTGGTCATGGTCCCCAACATGATGAACGTGCAATGGGAATCGGTCAGCCTGTATCCGGCGGGCTATTACACCCGGCGCATCCCCATTCAGGCGACCGTGAAGTATCCGGCGGGATGGACAGCGGCGTCGGGCCTGCCCGCCACGCGCAACGGCTCGACCTATGCCTATCAGCAGACCAGCTATGAGACGCTTCAGGACTCGCCCGTTTTCGCGGGTCGCCACTACCGTGAGTTCAAGCTGTCGGAACAGGTCGACCTGAACGTCTTTGCCGACAAGCCATCCGAGCTGGAAGCGACCCCCGAACAGATCGCCGCGCATCGCCGGCTGGTGGAACAGGCGGTCAAGCTGTTCGGGGCGCAGCATTACGATCAATATGAGTTCCTGCTGGCAATCACCGACGAAATGGGCGGTATCGGCCTTGAGCATCACCGCAGTTCCGAAAACGGCGTGACGCCCGGCTATTTCACCAAGTGGAACGACGGTCCCGGTCGCCGCAACCTGTTGCCGCACGAAATGGTGCATAGCTGGAACGGCAAATATCGCCGCGGTGCCGACCTGTGGACGCCCGATTTCAAGACGCCGATGCGCGATTCGCTGCTGTGGGTCTATGAAGGGCAGACGCAGTTCTGGGGCTATGTCCTTCAGGCGCGATCGGGTCTGGTGTCGAAACAGGACACGCTCGACATGCTCGCCGCGATCGGCGCCAGCCTCGACGCACGGCCGGGCCGTGAATGGCGTCCGTTGATTGACACGACCAACGACCCGATCATTTCGGCCCGCCGGCCCAAGGGCTGGGTCAGCTGGCAGCGCAGCGAGGATTATTACAACGAAGGCCTGCTGATCTGGCTGGAGGCTGACGCCAAGCTGCGCGAGCTGTCGGGCGGGAGCAAATCGATGGACGATTTCGCCCGCGCCTTTTTCGGGATGCGCGACGGCGACTGGGGCGTGCTGACCTATCAGTTCGACGATGTCGTCAAAACGCTGGAGGGCGTGCACCCCTATGACTGGCGCGCTTTCCTGACCGAACGGGTCTATGAAACCTCGACCCGTGCGCCGCTGGCCGGGTTCGAGAAGAACGGCTATCGCATCGTCTATACCGAGGAACCGTCGCCTTACCTGAAAAGCGCGGCGCGCGAGGGCACAGCCGATTTCTTCTATTCGCTGGGCATGACGCTGGACAAGGACGGCGCGGTGACGGCGGTGCGCTGGGACAGCCCGGCGTTCGAACAGGATATCGACGTGGCCACCAGCATCGTGTCGGTGAACGGCGATGCCTATACCCCCGATATGCTGAGCGCGGCGGTGACTGCCAACAAGGGCGGCCAGGCGCCGATCAAGCTGATGCTCAAGCATGACGACCGTTACCGCGAAGCGACGATCGATTATCGCGACGGGCTTCGCTATCCGCGCGCCGAAAAGATCGGCACGGGCGAAGGCGGGCTGGACCGGCTGCTGGCGACGCGCTGATTCGAGACAGCCATGGTGCGGCGCGACGTTGACGCGCCGCACCAAAGGCGTATGCGCGGGCGCCGAACCACTGACCAATTCAGGGAGCGAACCGCAATATGCGTATCGACAAGGTGCCCGTCGGCAAGTCGCCGCCCGACGATCTGAACGTCATCATCGAAGTCCCGACCGGTGGCGAACCCGTGAAATACGAGTTCGACAAGGAATCGGGCGCACTGTTCGTCGATCGCATCCTGCATACCCCGATGCGTTACCCGGCCAATTACGGTTTCGTGCCGCATACGCTCAGCCCCGATGGCGACCCGCTGGACGCGCTGGTCGTGGCGCGCAGCCCGTTCATTCCGGGCTGTGTCGTGCGCGCCCGTCCGATCGCGGTGCTGAACCTCGAGGACGAAGCGGGCGGCGACGAGAAGCTGGTCTGCGTGCCCGTGGACCAGACCTTCCCCTATTATTCCAAGGTCGACAGCAAAGACGATCTGCCCGAAATCGTGTTCGAGCAGATCGAGCACTTCTTCACCCATTACAAGGATCTGGAGAAGATGAAGTGGGTGCGCGTCGGCACCTGGGGCGACCGCGACGAGGCGCGGCGCATCACCCTTGAAGCGATCGAGCGCTACAACGCCGAGAAAGCCAAGGGCAAGGAGCCGATGAACCACGACGTGCCCGGTCGCGACGAGAACGACTGACACGAAAAAGGGGCGCCGCCGGAAGGATCCGGCAGCGCCCCCTTTCCATTCGAGCGACCGCTTATTGCGGCTTGCGGCCAAAGGCTGCGAACAGCGCCGCACCCGCGGCCGCAGCAATGCCCAGCGCGGCCAGCGGCTGACGCTTGGCGAAGTCGATCGCCGGCGCCAGCGTATCCTCGACCGCCGCCTGCACATGGCCCAGCGACTTTTGTGCGCGGCCACCGGCGGCATCGGCGCTGCCCTCCGCCTGAAGCGAGCGGTCGTTTGCGACGTCGCCAACCGCCTTTTTCACGTTGCCGCCCATTTCACGGAGGGCGCCTTCCGCAATATTCTCGTTCATCGTTGAAACTCCTTGCTTCGCCGACACGACGCGCGATCGGCGCAAAGGTTTCGTTTCAGCTTCGCACCAAGCGGGGAAAGGCGTCGCGGAATGCCGCGACCTTGGGGCGATCCCACCGCACGATATAAGGGTGGCCGGGATTTCGGCGTGCGAAATCCTGATGATAGGCCTCCGCCGGGTAGAAGCGTCCGGTTTCGATCCTTGTCGCGATCGGCGCGCGCCACGCCTTCGCGGCGTCCAGTTGCGCGATATAGCGCCGCGCGACGTTCAACTGTTCGCGGTTCTGCGGAAAAATGGCCGAGCGATAGCTGGGGCCGCGATCCGGTCCCTGCCGGCTCACCTGCGTCGGATCGTGCGCGACCGAGAAATAGACACGCAGCAAGGTGCCGTAACTGACCTGTCGCGGATCGTAAGTGATGCGGATCGCTTCCGCATGGCGTGTGCGTTCGGTCGAGACCGCGGCATAATTGGCGGTCGCGGCATCGCCGCCCGCATAGCCGCTGGTGACGCCGGACACGCCGCGCATCTGCTCGAACACGGCTTCCATGCCCCAGAAGCACCCGCCCGCCAACACCGCCACCGCGCGCGTGCCCGGTGCCGCCACGTCGCTGGCGGGCGCGGGGATGGGCACGGCCCGTTCCGCATGGCCGGGGGTTGCCAGAAGCGCCATCAGCGCCGCGCTCGTCAGGGCCAATCCGATCGCAGCCTTTTTCATGTGCACGATATGGTGAAGCCGGTGTCGGATGAAAAGATCGTCCTGGCGACATGGAATCGTCGAACCGTTGCAACATGTCCGACGCCAAGTGCGTTTAGGGAGCGGGGCCAGTAACCGAGTTTGAGAGTATCCGCCGTGAGCATCTTCCACCCGCTGCTTGTCGAGGCCGTGCGCGACGCGCGCCAGCTCGACGAAACCGAGATCGAACGCTTCGCCGAATCGATCCGCCCGCAGATCCGCGCCGATCAGGGCGCGGCGGCGAACCGGCCACTGTTCCTGTGGGCGCGCCGCGCGGTCGAAGGATCGCGGATCAGCTGATTTCAGGTGCGCTGCCGGCATCGGCGACCGGCGGGAACATCGGCTGTTCGGGCGGCTGGGTGACCTGAACCGTCACCAGGGCCGCTGCACCCAGCGCGAAACCCGACAGGAAATGCCGGACGAACCCGGCGCGAAGGAAACGCAACATCGTCTTGTCCTTTTTGGCCGGCCGGCGCGAACGCCCGCCCGTTGAACTGGGGCGAGCGACACGCGTCACCCGCTTGCCGGCCATTCATAGCGATTCGAGTTTAACGCAGACTGGCGCGCCCGTTCATCTGGTGATCAGCGACAGGCCGCGATTGCCTCGCCGATCCGCTCGCACGCGGTGCGAAGAATATCGTCGCTGGTCGCGTAACTGATGCGAAGCGCGGGGGACAGGCCGAACGCCGAGCCGTGCACTGCAGCCACGCGTCCTTCGTCGAGCAGATAGCCGACGATCTTCTCGTCGCTGTCCAGCACGTCGCCTTTGGGCGTCGTCTTGCCGATTACGCCCGACAGGTCGGGATAGACGTAAAACGCCCCTTCGGGAGTCGGGCAATTCACGCCCGGAATGGCGTTCAACATGCCGACCACCAGATCGCGGCGCTTCTGGAACGCGGTCGCGCGGTCCTTGAGGAACGACTGGTCGCCCGACAATGCGGCGGTTGCCGCCGCCTGCGCGATCGAACAGGGGTTGGAGGTCGACTGCGATTGCAGCTTGGCCATCGCCTTGATGAGCCACGGTGCACCAGCCGCGAAACCGATGCGCCAGCCGGTCATCGAATAGGCCTTGGAACAGCCGTTCACCGTCAGCGTGCGGTCGTAGAGCGACGGCACCACTTGCGCGATCGTCGCGAAATCGAACCCGTCATAGGTGATGTGTTCATACATGTCGTCGGTCATGACCCAGACATGCGGATGCCGCTCCAGCATCTGGCCGATCGCACGCAGTTCGTCGGCGCTGTATGCCGCGCCCGTCGGGTTGGACGGCGAATTGAGGATCAGCCACTTGGTCTTCTGCGTGATCGCCGCCTCGACCTGATCGGGCGTCACCTTGTAATTCTGGTCCGATCCCGCCGCGACGAACACCGGCTTGCCGCCGGCGAACTGAACGATATCGGGATAGCTGACCCAATAGGGCGCGGGCACGATCACTTCGTCGCCGGCGTCGATCGTGGCGACCAGGGCGTTGAACAAGGTGTGCTTGCCGCCGACATTCACGCTGATCTGATCGGGGGTATAGGTCAGCGCATTGTCGCGCGCGAACTTGGCGACGATCGCTGCTTTCAGCTCGGCGGTGCCGTCGACATTGGTATATTTGGTCTTGCCGTCATGGATCGCCCGGATCGCGGCTTCCTTGACGAAATCGGGGGTGTCGAAATCCGGCTCCCCGGCCCCCAGGCCGATCACGTCGATCCCCTGACGCTTCAGGTCCAGCACGCGCGATGTCATGGCGAGCGTGGCGGAGGGCTGGATGCGGCCAAGGGCAGTCGAAGGCGTCATGGTTCGGACTTTCGGATAGGCGTTCGCGCGCGCCTATAGGCCGCCCTGCCGCGGCGCGGCAACCGTAACTGCGGAAACCAGTCCGCGCAGCGCATTGCCCAGCATGAATCCGCCCGCCAGATCATCGGCCCGCAGGTCAATTTCATATGCACGGCCCGTGGCGAGCAACTCGGCACGCAGCACGCCGGACAACAGGCCCCGCGCGGCGGGCGGGGTCGCCAGCAACCCGGCCTCGCGCGCGACGAACAGGTTGGTGAAGCTGCCTTCGGTCAGGAACCCCTCGCCATCGGCGAACAGCACTTCGTCGCAATCGGTGCGGCGGCGTGCGGCATCGTAGAAGGCGCGGTCGCTGGTCTTGTGCCGCAACCGGAAATCATGACCCTCGACCGGCAGCGGCACGATCGCCACGCGCCATGGACGATCGGGCGGCGGCGGCAGCGGCGATATCTCGATCGCCATCGACCCCCGGCGCGAGAGCAGCAGGCGCACCCGCGCATCGTCGCGCAGGCGAAAGGTCGCCGCCTGAAGCTCGTTGCGGGCAAGGTGCCGGTCGAAGGTGAAGCCGAACAGCCTTGCGCTGTCGCGCATCCGCTCCAGATGCCGGTCGAGCAGCAGCACGCCGTGACGTGCGTCGAAACGCATCGTCTCGATCAGGTCGAAGGGGCGCGCCCCGGCGGTCAGGAAAGCGCTTTTGGCAAGGCATTCCGCCCATTCGTCGGCAGCGCGCGAATCGGCGACGATCCCCGAACCCAGTCCCAGCGTCGCCTCGCTTCCCCCTGCAGGCAGGCTGAGCGTGCGGATCGCGACGTTGAACGCCGCATCCCCGCCGGGCGCGAAATGGCCGATCGCGCCGGTGTAAAGGCCGCGCGGCTGCCCCTCGATCGCGTCAATCGCCTGCATCGCCCGCAATTTGGGGGCGCCGGTGATCGACCCGCATGGGAACAGCGCCGACACGACATCGATCGCATCGCACCCCTCGGCCAGCACCGCCGTCACCGTCGATGTCATCTGGTGCACCGTGGGATAATGCTCGACCTCGAACAAGGCGGGCACGCGCACACTGCCGGGCATCGCCACGCGCGACAGATCGTTTCGCATCAGGTCGACGATCATCAGATTTTCGGCGCGCTGCTTGGGGTCGGCGGCAAGCGTGCGGGCGGCGGCGGCGTCGCGTGCGGGATCTGGATCGCGTGGCGCGGTCCCCTTCATCGGTCGCGCGGTCAGCGCACCCGAATCAAGGGTGAAGAACATCTCCGGCGACAGCGACAGATGCGTTGCCTGTCCGGTCGCGACCACCGCGCCCCACCCCGCCGCCGATGCGCCGCGCAATCGCGCATAGGCGGCCAGCGGATTGCCCAGCACACGGGCTTTCGCTGGAAAGGTCAGGTTCGCCTGATAGATGTCGCCCGCGCGGATCAGCGCCAGAACCGCGTCCAGCCGCTGACGATAGGTCGCAAAATCAACCGTTGGCGCGGCCCCGCCGACCCAGGCGCCATCGGCGCATGGCAGCGTCGCCGGGTCGAACGGCATGGCGGCTTCGAACAGGCCGAACCACAACAGCGGATCATGCGGCGACGCGGGCGCGCGCGCCTCGAACGCAGCACCCGCGCCGTAAGCGAGGAAGCCCGCCGCATGAAGCCCTGTCGCCAGCGCCTCGCGGATGCGGGCCAGGGCGGCCGGCACCGCGTCCGGCGTCGTCGCGGTCACGATATCGACCGGATCACGAAACAGTCGCGCACCGGCCCCGCCCGGACGGGCATCGTCGAGCAGGACGAAGGGAGCCGTCAGCACCATGGCGCGCAGCACTGCCGGGCGATTGGCCGCGCGGCAACCCCGCGTTGTCCCGACGCGCGGCTTTCCCTATGCATCGACGCCATGACCCAGCCGCCGCTTCGCGCCACGATCATTCCAGTCACCCCCCTGCAACAGAATTGCACGCTGTTGTGGTGCACGGCAACGATGCGCGCCGCCGTGGTCGATCCCGGCGGCGATCTGGACCGGATCGAACAGGCAATCGCCCAGGCCCGCGTGACGGTCGAGAAGATCCTGCTGACCCACGGCCATATCGACCATTGTGGCGAGGCCAAGCCACTGGCCGAAAAGCTGGGCGTGCCGATCGAAGGACCGCATGAGGCCGATCGTTTCTGGATCGCGCGGCTGGACGAGGATGGCCGGAATTACGGCATTCGCGGCGTGCCGTTCGAACCCGAACGCTGGCTGGTCGAGGGCGAGCAGGTGCGCGTGGGCCAATTGACTCTCGATGTGTGGCACTGCCCCGGCCATACGCCCGGTCATGTCGTGTTCCATCATCCGGCATCGAAACTGGCGATCGTCGGCGACGTGCTGTTTCGCGGATCGATCGGCCGCACCGACTTCCCGCTGGGCGACCATGACGCGCTGATCGACGCGATCGTCACCAAATTGTGGCCGATGGGGGATGATACCGTGTTTCTGCCCGGTCACGGCGAGCCGGGCCGTTTCGATATCGAGCGGCAGAGCAACCCGTTCGTCGCCGACCGGGTGCTCGCGCGCGATTAACGCCCTGCCGGCAACCAGCCGAGGTCGAGATTGCGATAGCGATCGACATAGTTGGTGACGCCCGTCAGCGCCCTTTCGTCGCGGATGGTCACGCGCTGCCCCTCCCGCGCGATCAGGCCGTCTTCCTCCAGCTGGCGCAGCATCCGGTTGACGTGAACCGCGGTCAGGCCGGTCGCGTCGCCCACTTCCTCCTGCGTCAGCGTCAGCATGAAGTTGTCGCCCACCGACTTGTCGGTTGCGCGCAGCCGGTTGCGCCATTCAAGCAGCAACGCGCCCACCCGCGCCTTTGCCGATGTGCGGCCCAGCGCCGCCAGCCGGTCGGTCAGCGCCACGCGCTCGATCTGGCCATAAGCAAGGATCATCGATGCAAGACGCGGATGTTCGACCACCAGTTCGCCCAGCGCCGAACGCTCGAACGGGCACACCATGCTCTCGACCACCGCGCAGATCGTTTCCGGCGCCTCGTGATAGACCAGCGCCGACAGGCCGAGCAGGTCGCCCGGAAAATGGAAGCGCAAAATCTGCCGGCTGCCGTCGTCCAGCAGCACATAGGTCATCATCAGCCCCTTGCGGAGCATATAGAGTTCGCCTGTCTGATCCTGGCTGCGTCGCAGCACGCCACCGCGCCTGATCGTGCGGGTGCGCTCCTCCAGCCGCTCGAGCGCGCCGCGCTCGCCATCGGTCAGGTCAATATGCTCGCTCAAAACGTCCGCGAAACAACTCCCGGGCACGCTTATGTTCCCCCCGTTTGTTCCGAGTCCAAAGCAGCCGTTTGAAAATACTGCATTAAAGTCGATCAAGAAAGATCGTCGGCTTGTCGTTACCACTTAACCAGAAAGGGTCAGTCACATTTTCGACACGGCGGCATCGCCCGTTGCGGGCAAGCCGGGCGCATCCTAGAAGCGCGGGGATGGACCGTATCCTTATTCGTGGCGGCCGCCGTCTGGCCGGTCGTATTCCCGTATCGGGCGCCAAGAACGCGGCGTTGACGCTGATGCCCTGTGCCCTGCTGACCGACGAACCGCTGACGCTGCGAAACTTGCCGCGCCTGGCCGATGTCGACGGCTTCGGGCACCTCCTGAACCAACTCGGCGTGTCGACCATGGTCGAAGGCGCCCATCCGTCCGACTTCGGGCGCGTGATGACGATGCGTGCCCAACGCCTGACCAGCACCATCGCCCCTTATGACATCGTCCGCAAGATGCGCGCGTCGATCCTCGTTCTTGGCCCGTTGGTCGCGCGCGCCGGGGAGGCGACGGTGTCGCTGCCGGGCGGCTGCGCCATCGGCAATCGCCCGATCGACCTGCACCTGAAGGCGCTGGAGGCGATGGGCGCCGAGATTGAACTGACGGCGGGCTATGTAAAGGCCGTGGCGCCGGGCGGGCGGTTGCCGGGCGGTCGCTACAGCTTTCCCGTCGTGTCGGTCGGCGCGACCGAGAATGCCGTGATGGCCGCCGTGCTGGCAAAGGGTACAACCGTGCTCGAAAACGCCGCGCGCGAGCCGGAGATCGTCGATCTTTGCAACTGCCTGCTCGCCATGGGCGCGTCGATCACGGGCATCGGCACCGAAACGCTGACGATCGACGGCGTCGACCGGCTGCACGGCGCGACCTATCGCGTGATGCCCGACCGGATCGAGGCGGGCAGCTATGCCTGTGCCGCGGCGATCACCGGCGGCAGCCTGGAGTTGATGGGCGCCAAGGCAGGCGACATGCGCGCCACGCTGGCCGCGCTGACCGAAGCCGGCGTGACGATCGAGGAACGACGCGATTCGATCCTGGTCGAGGCGTCCGGTGGATTGTCGCCGCTCAACCTGTCGACATCACCCTATCCCGGCTTTGCCACCGACATGCAGGCACAGTTCATGGCGATGCTGACCCAGGCGCAGGGGGCCAGCGTGCTGACCGAGACGATTTTCGAGAATCGCTACATGCACGTCCCCGAACTGGCGCGGATGGGCGCCGACATTCAGGTGACGGGCCGCTCGGCCGTGGTGCGCGGCGTAACCCCGCTGGTCGGCGCGCCGGTGATGGCGACCGACCTTCGCGCGTCGATGAGCCTGATTATCGCCGGGCTGGCGGCGGAGGGCGAGACCCAGGTCAACCGCGTCTATCACCTCGATCGCGGCTATGAGCGGCTGGAAGAGAAACTTCAGGCCGTGGGCGCCGATATCGAGCGCGTCGGCGGCTGATCCGCACGGCCGCTGATCGCGCCCAGACCGATCAGCGGCCGCAGCCATCCGATCCGCCTGCCCACCAGATAGAAGATCGCGCAACTGGCCGCCGTCGCGCCCAGCAGGATCGCGAACTCGACCCACGGGTCCAGCCCCAGCGGCAGCGTTTCCCAGGCGAAGAAGATGATCGCCACATGGTGGATCAGGTAAAAGGGAAATACCGCTTCGCTGAGCGTCCGGCGCCAGCGATGGTCGCGGTTCCAGAACCGGTCGGCCAGATGGAACAGCACCAGCGTCATCGTCCAGCCCATCGCGACATCGGCCCCCCGTTCGGCCGCCATCGCCAGATGCGGGGGGATCGCATCCCCCTGCCACGTCATCTCCGCCGCGACGATCCCGCCGCCGCAGACCAGTGCCGCGACCAGCGCCAGCGGCCAGTGGCGCGCGATCGGCCGCCACAGCGCGGGCTGCGCCGCCAGCGTGAAGCCGAACAGGAACATCGGAAAATAGCTGACATGGCCCGCCCAATCGGTGAACAGGCCCTGTTTTTCGGGCACGACGAACAACAGCGACAGCCGCAGCACGCCCATCACCAGCACCGGCGCCCACAGGATGCGAAGGCCCTGCCCCAGCCAAGCCGACACCGCCGCACCGGGCAGCCGCCCCAATCGGGCCAGCACCAGCGTGACCATCGTATAGGCCCATAGATAGACGACGAACCACAGATGCTCCCAGCTGGGAAACTCGCGGCCGTAAAAAGCGCCGATGCGCCAGTAGTCGCGCGTCCAGAACGTCCAGTACCCGTGCGGATAACCGCGCGCGAGCACCTGGATATACATTTCGATCGGCACCAGCATCACCATGCCGAACGCCAGCGGCACCAGCAGCCGCAGGTTGCGTGAGCGCGCGAACGCCCCGCCGCTGTCCGATCGCGCGAACAACATGCGCGACGCATAGCCCGACACCGCAAACAGCAGCGACAATCGCCACGGCGTCAGCATCGCCATCGGCGGGATCAGCGCGGGATAGCTGCGCTGGGTGTCGATCACCCAGTGCCACGGCGCAAACACCATGCCGATATGATAAAGGATCAGCAAAGCGAACGCCGCGATCCGCAGCCAGTCCAGCCCGAAATGCCGCCCGCCGTGCGGGGTTGCTGTGTCGGAAACCCCTGATTCGTTCACGCGCGCGACCTTTATCGGGACCGCGCCTTTCGCCCGGCCCTTCGGGCGGCTATATCGCGCCGACGTAACCGAAAACTTAGCGAGAAAATCAATGTCGATCCGTCCGTGGCGCGACATCCACCGCCGCCAGAGCCGCCAGATCATGGTCGGCAACGTGCCCGTCGGCGGCGATGCACCGGTGACGGTGCAGACCATGACCAACACGCCGACCAGCGACGCCGCCGCGACGATCGACCAGATCCGCCGGTGCGAGGAAGCGGGCGTGGACATCATCCGCGTCAGTTGCCCCGACGTCGAATCGACCGCGGCGCTTGGCACCATCGTGCGCGCGTCGAACGTGCCGATCGTCGCCGACATTCATTTCCACTACAAGCGCGCGCTGGAAGCCGCCGACGCGGGCGCGGCGTGCCTCAGGATCAATCCGGGCAATATCGGCTCGGACGAACGCGTGGCGGAGGTGGTGCGCGCGGCCAAGGCCAATGGCTGCGCCATCCGTATCGGCGTGAACGCCGGCAGCCTGGAAAAGGATCTGCTCGAAAAATATGGGGAGCCGTGCCCCGAGGCGCTGGTCGAAAGCGCGCTCGACCATATCAAGCTGCTGCAGGACCATGATTTTCACGACTACAAGGTCGCGGTGAAAGCGTCGGACGTGTTCCTGGCCGTCGCGGCATATCAGGGGCTGGCGGAAGCGACCGATTGCCCGCTGCATCTGGGCATTACCGAGGCCGGCGGGCTGATCGGCGGCACGGTCAAATCCTCGATCGGGATCGGCAGCCTGCTCTGGTTCGGGATCGGCGACACGATCCGCGTATCACTGTCGGCCGAGCCGGAAGAGGAAGTGCGCGTCGGGTTCGAAATCCTCAAGGCATTGGGCATCCGCAATCGCGGCGTGCGCGTCGTATCGTGCCCGTCATGCGCGCGGCAGGGATTCGACGTGATCCGCACCGTGCAGACGCTGGAGGAACGGCTTCAGCACATCCGCACGCCGATGAGCCTCAGCGTGCTGGGCTGCGTCGTCAACGGTCCGGGCGAAGCGCGCGAAACCGATATCGGGCTGACCGGCGGCGGCGCGGGCAAGCACATGGTCTATCTGTCGGGCATGACCAGCCACACCATCGACGATGCCGGCATGATCGACCATATCGTCACGTTGGTCGAGGCCAAGGCCGCCGAGATCGAGGCCGCGAACGAAGCCGTCAAGATCGCCGCCGAATAAATCCGCGCGCTTGAAACCCGTCGCTCCCCTGCTGGCCTTTGCGGTCGCGACGGCGGGCATCGCCGTGTTTTCGGGCATGGACGCGATCATGAAGGGGCTGGTGCTGGCCATCGGCGCCTATTCCGCGCTGTTCTGGCGCAATGTCGTCGGCGTGGTGGTCAGCGGGTTGCCCTATCTGCTGCGCCCGCGCCCACCGCTCAGCCGGGAAGGAATGCGGCTGCATATCATGCGCGGTGTCGTCACCGCCGTCATGTCGTGGCTGTTCTTCTGGGGACTGGCACGCGTGCCGATGGCACAGGCGATCGCGCTCAGCCACATCGCGCCGCTGATGTCGCTGTTCCTGGCCGCATGGCTGCTGGGGGAACGGATTTCGCGGCGAACGATCGTCGCGTCGGTGCTGGCCTTTGCCGGCGTGCTGGTCATCATGGCCGGGCAGGCGCAGAACGACCTGGGTCCAGACGCGTTTCGCGGCGCGCTGGCGATCCTGGCGTCGGCGTGCTGCTATGCGTGGAACATCATCGTCATGCGTCGCCAGTCGCTGCTGACCGGTCCGGCCGAGATCGCGTTTTTCCAGTCGCTGGTGGTCGCCATCGTCTTTGCGATCGGCGCGCCGTGGTTCGCCGACTGGCCGACGGGCGAATGGGTGGAAATTGTCGGCGCGGCGGTGCTCGCGGTGGTGTCGCTGGCGCTGCTGGGCTGGGCCTATGCCCACGCACCGGCAAGCGTGCTGGCGCCCAGCGAATATACGGCATTCGTTTGGGCCGCGATCCTGGGGTTTCTGGTGTTCGGGGAGCGCGTGTCGGGCTGGACGTTGGCGGGCGCGGTGCTGATTATCGGCGCGTGCCTGTGGGCGGCGACGGGCAGGCAGGCCACACCGATCGCCGAGGCAGCCCTGCCGTAATGGACCGCGCCGCGGCTGGCGGTCAGAGCAGCGCCAGCGCGCTCAGTTCGCCGATCAGCCGGGGCGGCATCGCAGCGATGCTCTCTCCGGCTTCATCCAGATCGGGCGGCGCGTCCACCCCCTCCAGATAACGCCAGCCCTGATGCGCGCGGCGTGGGCGCGCCTGCACCAGCACCAGTTCGGGGTGGATCAGGATGGCGACGCGCCCCTGTTCCGCCTCGCCAAAGCCGAGGATCGGCGATCGAGCGACCAGTGCGTGCCGGTGAATCCAGTAAAGCGACCCCTGCCCCGCCAGTTCCGCGTGCCGCTTGGGCAGATAGCGCGTCGTGACGACCGGCGCGGCGCGCCCGGCGAACCACTGGCGGATATCGTCGAGGCTGTCGGCGCCGTAAGCGACCTTGGTCAGATGAAGCGGCATCAGGTGGCCTGATGTGGTCGCGCGAGCAGCGCCGATCAACCCACCATGCCGCTGGCCGTCGCCAGCCCCAGGAACACCAGAAAGCCCATCGAATCGGTAATCATCGTGACGAACACCGATGACGAGATCGCCGGATCAGCCTTCAACCGCTCAAGCGTCAGCGGAACGACCACGCCCGCCAGCCCCGCGATGACGATGTTGCACAGCATCGCCGCACCGATCACGCCGCCCAGCGTCGGGTTGGCGAAGAACAGCGCCACCGCGACACCGATGACCACCGCGACGGTCAGGCCGTTGAGCAGCGCGATCGCCAGTTCGCGGCGAACCGCCCACAATGCGTTGGAGCGCGTCAGCTGATTGGTCGCCATCGCCCGCACGGTCACGGCCAGCGTCTGTGTGCCCGCATTGCCACCCACACCCGCGACGATCGGCATCAGCGCGGCCAGCACGACCATGCGTGCGATCGTGCCCTCGAACTGCGTGATGATGGTCGACGCGACCAGAGCGGTGCCCAGATTGGCGATCAGCCAGCGCACGCGCGCGCGGTAACTGTCGCGCACGGGTTCGTTGATGTCGCCGTCACCCGCACCCGACAGCAACAGCGCGTCCTCACCCGCTTCCTGCTGGATGATGTGGACGATGTCGTCAACGGTGACCATGCCGACCAGCCGCCCGCCGGTATCGACCACCGCGGCAGAGATCAGCGCATATTTCTGGAAGCGCAGCGCGACTTCCTCCTGATCCATGTCGACGGGGATCAGCGTCTGTTCGCGCTTCATCACATCGGCGATGCCGACGACGCGCGGGGTGCGGAGAATCCATGACAGGTGACAGGTGCCGACCGGCCGATGCGCGGGATCGACGACAAAGATTTCCCAGAAATCGGTGGTCAGCTGATCGTCGGCGCGCAGATAATCGAGCACGTCGCCCACGGTCCAATGTTCGGGCACCGCGATCAGCTCACGCTGCATCAGGCGGCCGGCCGATTCCTCCGGGTAGGACAGCGCTTCCTCGATCGCGGCGCGGTCGTCGGGATCGAGCGCGCGCAGCACCTCTCGCTGATCCTCAGGCTCCAGATCCTCGATGATCGCGACCGCGTCGTCGGTATCGAGTTCGGCGGCGATATCGGCCAGTTGGCGCGGACCCAGCGCGTCGATCAGTTCGTCGCGCACCCAGTCGTTCATTTCCGCCAGCACGTCGCCGTCGATGCGATCGGCAATCGCGGCGGCCAGCGCCGCGCGCTGTTCGGCGGGGGTCAGTTCGATCAGGTCGGCAATGTCGGCCGGGTGCAGCGGCTCGACCCGCGCGCGCGCGCCCTCGGCATCCCCGGCCTCGACCGCGTCGAGCACGGCGCGAACGAAATCGGGGTGCAGCCGGTCATCCTCGTCAAAGCCGGCGGCTTCGCTGTCGGCGATCTCATGTTCGGGGTCGTGCAGCTCGGTCTGGCTGGTCATGCACGCCTCCCTTGGCAGATATGGCAAAGCGCGGGCTTATGCCGCGCCGCAAAGAACCGCAATGGCCCGCCATTCGTTGCCAGCGTCGGAACGGACGGCTAGGGCCGGCATCCATTCGAGGAGAAGCATCATGGCCGACATGCCCGAAACGCTCATCATGACACTGGAAGGCGGCGATGTGACGATCCGTCTGCGCCCCGATCTGGCACCCAAGCATGTTGATCGTATTGCAACGCTTGCCGATCGCGGCTTTTACGACGGCGTGGTGTTCCACCGCGTCATCGACGGCTTCATGGCGCAGGGCGGCGATCCCAGCGGCACCGGCACCGGCGGTTCGGACGAGCCTGACCTGCCCGCCGAGTTCAGCCGCGAACCGCATGTCCGCGGCGTGTGTTCGATGGCGCGCACGATGAACCCGAACAGCGCCAACAGCCAGTTCTTCATCTGCCTTGACGACGCCACGTTCCTCGACGGCCAATATACCGTCTGGGGCGAAGTGACCGACGGCATGGATCATGTCGACGCACTGCCCAAGGGTGAGCCGCCGCGCACGCCCGGCAAGATCGTGAAGGCCCGCACTGCCTGATCGCCGACCGATACCGGCGGGCGTCGCGCCCTATCGCACGCTCGCCGGTTCGGGATTGAGGACGGTCAGCACCCAGTCGTGGAAAATCCGCACCGCGCGGGTTTGAAGGGCGCGGGGGCGGCACACGAACCAGTAGCTGTAATCGCTGTCGACCGGCTCGAACAACCGCACCAGCCGGTCGTCGCGCGCGCCTTCGAAATGCATTTCCAGCATGAAGGCGACGCCGAGGCCCTGTGCCGCGGCCTCCAGCATCAGCGGCCCGGAATCGAAAAAGTCGGTGGTGCGCGGCTCGATCTGGGGCAGACCCATCGCACGGCGCCATTCGATGAACGTCTCCGGCATGTCGCGATGGACCAGTGCGGTCAGACGGCTGAGATCATCCGGCCGCGTCACCGGATCGGAACCCTCCAGCAGATCGCGACAGCCGATCACGAACACCCGGTTGCGATCCAGCCGCCGGGCATAGAGCGCCGGATCGATCTCCCGCGCCAGCACGATCGCGGCATCGAGCGAGTCGCCCAGCCGGGCCTGGCGATTGGGCTGGGTATCGACATCGAGATGCAGTTCGGGATGCGCGGCGCGCAATTCGCCCAGCCGCGGCATCAACCGGCGTGATGCATAAAGCGGCAACAGGCCAAGCCGCAGGCGCAGCAATTCGCCGCCGCTCGTCATTGCGTCTACTGCGTCGCTCATCGCGTCCAGCGCGGGTGCGATCTGGGACAGCAGCCGTTCGCCATCGGCGTTGATGACGATCGCCTGGTGCCGGCGGTCGAACAGCGGCTTGCCCATGAAGCGTTCCAGCGCCTGCACCCGGCGGCTGAGCGCGGGCGACGATAGCGCCAATTCGCTGGCGGCGGCCTTGATCGAGCCGAGCCGGGCGACCTGGACAAAGGCCTCGATGGCCGAAAGGGGCGGAAGCCGGCGCATGTGCGAAATGCATTTTGCACTGCATCATCGCTGATTGGAACCGTCTTCATGACCATGACAGCGCTGCCGCTCAACGATTGCAAAAACTGCAATCCGTTTCGTTTCTTTCGCACTTGCACAATAGTAAGCATTGCAACACAAAGGTCGGGCCTTTCAGGCATCCTCTCCTAAAACTTTCATGGCCGATCCCTGCGGGGGTCGGCCCTTTTTTTGTTAGCGCCACCAGCCGATGCGCTCTCGCGCCGATGCAACCCGATCCCTATCTCGCGCGCTTCGTGCCCGAACGGCGTGATACGAGGATGAGGGATTAATGGCCGACGAAGAAACCCGCTCACGCAAATTGCAGGTCGCCAATGCCCGGCCCGAGGACAGCGGCCGCGGCGTGGCCCATGTGCCGCGCGCGATATTGGGCGCGCTGGGCATCGCCGAGGGCGACGTGATCGAAATCGTCGGCAAGCGATCGACGCCGGCGCGCGCCGTCATGCCCTATCCCGAGGATGAGGGGCTGGAGATCATCCGCATCGACGGCCTGCAACGTGCCAATGCCGGTGCCGGCTCCGGCGATTTCGTCGAGGTGCGCGCCGCCGAATCGAAACCCGCCACTCGCGTCGTCCTTGCCCCCGCATCGCAGAATCTGCGCCTGCAAGGCTCGGCACAGGCGCTCAAGCGCACCTTTATCGGCCGCCCGCTGACGCAGGGCGACACGGTGTCCACCGTCGGGCAGCAGCGCGTGTCGAACATTCCGGCCAGCGTCGCGCAGCATCTGCGCGCGCCGGCCTATGCGCTGCAGGAAATCCGGCTGGCGGTAATCGCCACCACGCCGCGCGGCATTGTCCACATCGATGAATCGACCGAGATCGAACTGCGCCCCGATTATGAGGAGCCAAAGGAATCGCGGCGCGCCGACGTCACCTATGACGATATCGGCGGGATGCATCAGACGATCGATCAACTGCGCGAGATGGTCGAGCTGCCGCTGCGTTATCCCGAGCTGTTCCAGCGGCTGGGCGTCGATCCGCCCAAGGGCGTGTTGCTGCACGGCCCGCCCGGCACCGGCAAAACGCGCCTTGCCCGCGCGGTCGCGAACGAATCGGATGCCGAATTCTTCCTGATAAACGGTCCCGAAATCATGGGTTCCGCCTATGGCGAATCCGAAAAGCGGCTGCGCGAGGTGTTCGAGGAAGCCACTCGCGCCGCGCCATCGATCGTGTTCATCGACGAGATCGATTCGATCGCTCCGCGCCGCGACCGCGTGCAGGGCGAAGCCGAAAAGCGGCTGGTCGCCCAGTTGCTGACGCTGATGGACGGGCTGGAGGCGCGTGCCAATCTGGTCGTGATCGCCGCCACCAACCGCCCCGAAGCGCTGGACGAGGCGCTGCGCCGGCCGGGCCGTTTCGACCGGGAAATCATCGTCGGCGTTCCCGACGAGCGCGGGCGGCGCGAGATCCTGGGCATCCACACCCGCGGTATGCCGATCGCAGAGGATGTCGACCTGAACGAACTGGCGCGCACCACTTACGGCTTTGTCGGCGCCGACCTGGCGGCACTGGCGCGTGAGGCGGCGATCGACGCGGTGCGCCGGATCATGCCCAGGCTGAACCTGTCCGAACAGACGATCCCGCCCGAAGTGCTCGACAATCTGTCGGTCACGCGCGCCGATTTTGTCGAGGCGCTGAAGCGCGTTCAGCCATCGGCGATGCGCGAAGTGATGGTGCAGGTGCCGCAGGTCCGCTGGGATGATATCGGCGGGCTGGACGAGGCGCAGTTGCGCCTGAAAGAGGGCGTCGAGCTGCCGATGCGGTCGCCGATGGCGTTCCGGCGCATGGGCATCCGGCCCGCGCGCGGTTTCCTGCTCTATGGCCCGCCGGGCACGGGCAAGACGCTGCTGGCCAAGGCCGTCGCGCGGGAGGCGGAGGCGAACTTCATCGCCACCAAATCGTCGGACCTGCTGTCCAAATGGTATGGCGAGAGCGAGCAGCAGATCGCGCGCCTGTTCTCCCGCGCACGACAGGTCGCGCCGTGCGTGATCTTCATCGACGAACTCGACAGCCTGGTGCCCGCGCGCGGCGGCGGTCGGGGCGAGCCGCAAGTGACCGAGCGCGTGGTCAACACGATCCTGGCCGAGATGGACGGGCTGGAGGAACTGCAATCGGTTGTGGTGATCGGTGCGACCAATCGCCCCAACCTGATCGACCCCGCGCTGTTGCGGCCGGGGCGGTTCGACGAACTCGTCTATGTGCCCGTGCCCAATGCCGAAGGGCGGCTGCGGATCCTGGAAATCCAGACCAAGCGGATGCCGCTGGCGGACGATGTCGACCTGTCCGCCATCGCCGACCGGGCGCTGCGTTTCACGGGCGCCGACCTGGAGGATATCGTGCGCCGCGCGGGTCTGATCGCCCTTCGCGAAACGCTCGACGCCGGCGAAGTGACGATGCGGCATTTCGAAGCGGCCTTTGCCGATTCGCGCGCGACCGTGACGGCGGAAATGGAGCAGGAATATGAACAGATGGCCGCGCGCCTGAAACAGGACGCGGTGGCGCTCCAGCCGATCGGCTTTATCGCGCCCGGAATGCTGGAGGGGCGCGGTCCCAAGGGTTAGGCGCGGGACGCGAGACCGCGCCACGTATAGCCCGGCAACAGAAGCAGCGCGGCGGCCGCGATCCAACAGGTTAGCGGCCGCCACATACAGGGCCACGCCGAATGCGCGCGACCGTGATGCCGGTCGCCAGCCCGATGGCGGCGAACAGCAACAGGAATTGTCGTCGCCAGGACCATGCCCGCCATCGCCAGGCGCCGGGGGATGGTTGAAAGGCACAGCTGCCTAAAGGAATCGGTAGCAAGAACCGGCAAAGTTCGATGCAACCACGCGCAACGCCGGATCGTTACAACTTTACGACGCCATGATGACAGGCCATGGTCGCGCCGATTTCCAGCATGAGTAGCCGATGACGCCCCTTTCGACGACGCAAACCCGCCGCGCTGCCCGCCGCCGGCATGGTGCCCCCTCTCCCTGGGGCATGTTCCTGAAGGGGTTCGTCAAACATCCGCTGATGGTCGGATCGATCGTGCCGTCGTCGGACAAGCTGATCGCCCGGATGCTCGGCCCGGTCGACTGGGCCAATACCCGGCTGTTCATCGAATATGGTCCCGGCGTTGGCACGTTCAGCCGCGCGATCCTCGACCAGATGGCGGCGGATGCCACTTATCTGGCGATCGACACCAATATCGATTTCGTCCGTTACCTGCGCCAGACGGTGCGTGACGATCGGATGCGCGTGGTCCATGGATCGGCCGCAGATGTATGCCGGATTGTCGCCGATCACGGCTTTTCGCACGCCGACTATGTTTTGTCGGGCTTGCCCTTTTCCACCCTGCCTACCGGGGTAGGTGACATGATCGCCGATCAGACGGCGCGGGTGATCCGGCCGGGCGGTGCGTTTCTCGTCTATCAATTCTCGCCCAAGGTGCGCGACCTGCTGCATCCGCGCTTTGCATCGATCGATCACGCATTTGAATGGTGGAACATGCCGCCCGCACATCTTTACTGGGCGCATGTCGGGGCGGCAGCCGAAACGCGCTGAAGCACCGATACGGAATTGACGCGGGCGGGGCGGCTACACACATTCACGGCATGGAAAAGATCGACCTGCCCGAATCGGAATGGCGGCGCCGCCTGACCCCGGTCCAGTATCACGTCCTGCGCGAAGCGGGGACCGAGCGCGCTTTTTCCGGCCATTACACCGATAACAAGGCCGATGGCGTCTACCACTGCGCGGGATGCGGCAATCCGCTGTTCGACAGCGAGGACAAATATGATTCCGGCTCAGGCTGGCCCAGCTTCACGCGCCCGCTGAGCGAACAAGCCGTCGTCAATCACGAGGATCTGAGCCACGGGATGCGCCGCGTCGAGACGCGCTGCTCGGCTTGTGACGGGCATCTGGGCCATGTGTTCCCCGATGGGCCGCCGCCGACGGGCCTGCGGTTCTGCATGAATTCGGTCGCGCTGGATTTCCGGGGGCGTTCAGCCGACTGACAGGGCCGTTGGGGCAAGCGGCGCTTGTGCCCATGCCCCTGCCCGCCTAATCGCAAAACGCGATGCCCCCTTCCAAGCCCCGCAACCCGTCGCGCCCGCGCAAGCAACCGGTGCCGCGCTGGCGCCGTGTCGCCATCTGGACATTGATCGCGGGCGGCGCGGCCGTGCTGATCGCGGGGCTGGCGCTGCTGATTGCGGTGTATACCGCGCGCACGTCGTTGCCGAGCTTCGACGATCTGAAATCATCACCCAACGGCCAGATGATCCGCGTCCATGCCGCCGACGGCACGGTTCTGGTATCGCTGGGACCGAGCTATGGCGAATGGATCCCCTATCGCAACATTCCGCTGGTCATGCGCCAGGCGATGGTTGCGGTCGAGGACCGGCGTTTCCGGTCACATTGGGGTGTCGACCCGATCGGCATCGCGCGGTCGGTCAAGACCGCGATCGAAAATCGCGGCACCGGCCGGCGGTTGCAGGGTGCGTCGACCATCACGCAACAAGTGGCGCGCACGGTCTTTCTGTCGAACAAATATGATTTCGGTCGCAAGCTGCGCGAGATGATCCTGGCGCTGGCGATCGAGCGGAAATTCTCGAAGGACCAAATCCTCGAACTCTATCTGAACAAGGTTTATTTCGGTGGCGGCGCTTATGGCATCGACGCGGCGTCGCGCCGTTTTTTCCAGCACCCCGCGACCAACCTGTCGCTTTCGGAAGCCGCGGTGATCGCCGGTCTGGTCAAAGCGCCCAGCCGCTATTCGCCGACCGCCGATGCCGAGGCCGCCGTGGGTCGCGCGGGCGTCGTCCTCGACCTGATGGTCGAAACCGGCGCGATCAGCGCGGGGGAGGCCGCCGCCGCCGAACCGACCCAGGTCAAGATGGCGCCCGAACCGCGCCAGAACAGCGTGCGTTACTTCACCGACTGGGCGCTGCCGCAATTGGAAATGCTGATCGACGAGACACAGGCGCCGCTGGACGTGTGGACCACCCTCGACCTGTCGATGCAGGCGGCGGGCGATCGGGCGATCGGCGCGCACGCGCCCGCCGGCGCACAGGGGGCGCTGGTCGCACTCGACCGCGACGGGGCGGTGCGCGCGCTGGTCGGCGGCAAGGATTACGTCACCTCGAACTATAACCGCGCGACCCAGGCGACACGCCAGCCGGGTTCTGCGTTCAAGCTGTTCGTGTATCTCGCCGCGCTGGAAGCGGGCGTCCGGCCGGGCGATCAGGTCATCGACGAACCCGTCAGCATCAACGGCTGGAGCCCGCGCAACAGTTCGGGCCGCTTTGCCGGGGCGATGGATGTGCGATCGGCCTTTGCCTATTCGGTGAACACCGTCGCCGCAAAGCTTGGCCAGCAGGTCAGTTTCGGCGCGGTCGCCGACATGGCGCGCCGCTTCGGCATCACCACGCCGATCAACACCCAGCCGGCAATGGTGCTGGGCACCAGCAATGTCCGCCTGATCGACATGACGCGCGCCTATGCCAGCGTGGCCAATCGCGGCGTCGCGGTCACGCCCTATGGCATCACCCGCGTCACCGCGAACGGCCAGGTTATCTACGCGCACGAGGTCGATACGTCGCGCGTGCTGGTGGCGCCGTTCGTCGCCGCGCAGATGACCGACCTGCTCCAGTCGGCGGTCGCCACCGGCACGGGTCGTGCGGCGCAAATCGGCCGTCCGGTCGCGGGCAAGACCGGCACCACCAGTTCGAACAAGGATGGCTGGTTCATGGGCTTTTCCAGCGGTCTGACGACCGGGGTCTGGATGGGGCGCGACGATGCGCGCGCGGTCGGCGGATTGCAGGGCGGCCGTGCCCCTGCCCGCGCCTTTGCCGATTTCATGAAGGTTGCCGTTGCAAAACGGCCCGTCGAACCGTTCGAGACGCAAGTGACGCTGCCCGAATGGCAGGTCGAACCCGATGACGAGAGCTATTTCGGTGAACCCGACAATGGTCTGTTCGTCGGTCCCGATGGCTATCCGCTCGACCAGGCGCCCGCACCCGGACAGGGCGATTTCGTGACCCCCGGCGAGGAAGGCGGCGAATATGCGCCGCCGCCGGTGGAGGACGAACGCGCCAACGAACGGCTGGACCGCGACTGGATCGACCGCGCACTGGGTCGGACACCGCAGGATAGCCGCCCGGCGGAAGAGCGCCGTCCCCCGCCCTATCGCGAACCACGGCGACCACCGCCGCGCGAATATCAGGACCCCGGCTTCCCCAACCAGTGAAGCGCCGCGCCGTGGCGGCGCAGCCACGCCGTTGCCGGACGCGGATCATGGCCGAGCAGTTCGGCCTCCAGCGCGTGAAAAGCCGCACCGTGATTCATGTGCCGCCGATGCGCGACTTCATGCGCGGCCACGAAGGCCAGCACCGCGCGCGGCGCGCAGATCAGGCGCCAGCTATACCGGATCGTCCCCGACGACGAGCAACTGCCCCAGCGCGCACGCGGATCGCCGATCGCCACGCGTTCGACCGGCACGCCGGCGCGGACGGCGGCGGTCATGGTTTCGTCGGTCAGCGCCGCCAGCGCCTGTCGCTTGAGCCAGCGTTCCACGCGTGTCGAAAAGCCGTCGACCGGTCCGCCGACGATCAGCCGCTCGCCATCGCTGCGCGGCATTCGCGGTGCGCCCGCATCCCACTCAAGGTGCAGCGTCCCGTCCCCGAACGGGATGACCGCGCCGGACACAAAGGGCGTCGCCGTCGGCAGGCGCGCGCGCTGCGCCTCGATCCAGTCGCGCTTGCTCTGCGCCCAGGCCAGCCCGTCGCGCTTGGATCCGCGCGGTGGCAGCGTCAGCCGCACCACACCACTGGCGGAATCCACCGACAGCCGCATCCGGCGCGCGCGGGGATGGCGCACGACTTCGATCCCGCTCACAACGGGCGGTCGATCAGATGATGCTCCCAATCGCCGGCATCCTGTTCGCTGACGGTCCAGCCGCGCACCGATTCCCCCGCGCGGTGAACCGCATCCGGATCGCCGCAGACCAGATGATGCCATTCAGGCAAAGCCAGCCCCTCGCCACGCAGGCGATAGGCGCAGGTCGAGGGCAGCCACGCGATGCCGCGCATCACCGCGCGCGCGGTCAGCCGGATGCAATCGGGGACATAGGCGCGGCGATTGCGGTAATCGCTGCAGCGCGCCGTTTCCCGGTCGAGCAACCGGCACGACACATTGGTCGCCGCCAGTTCGCCGGTGTCTTCATCCTCCAGCTTGTGCAGGCAGCATTTGCCGCAGCCGTCGCACAGCGCCTCCCACTGTGCGCGGTCGAGCTGGTCGAGCGGCACATCCTCCCAGAAGCGGCCCGTGGTCACTGCACCCATTTGTCGAGCGTGTCGGCCACCGCCTGCCCGCTTTCGTCAGCGGGGACGAGGGCGATCGGGCGCCCTTCCCCGTCCATCAGATAAACCTGGCGGCTGTGATCCATCAGGTAGCTACCCGGTGTCGCCCCTTCCTTGCGCGCGGCATAGATGGCGAAGGCCTTGCCGACGGCCGCGATCGTTTCAGGCTTACCGGTCAGAGCGACGGTGCGCGGATGAAAATTGGACACGAATTGCTTGAGCGCCGCCGGATCGTCGCGCCGGGGGTCGACCGTCACGAAAACCGGGACGACGCGCGCGGCGCGTTCGGGGTCGGTTTTCTCGAACGCGTTCAGCCCCGCGGTGATGTTCGCCATGTCGACCGGGCAGACATCGGGACAGAAGGTATAGCCGAAATACATCACGCGCCATTTGCCCGCCAGATCGCGATCCGACACCTGACGCCCATTCTGATCGGTCAGCGTGAACGCCCCACCGATGCGCGCCCCTTCCAGCGGTGGCGCCTCGACCGGGCCAGCGGCGTTGCACGCGGACATCAGCAGGCCGAGCGAAAGCAGGGCGGCGCGCGGGGCGCGGCGAAAGATGCGTTCATTCATGGCATCGCCAGCCATGATCTGTTAGCGAACGATCCGCAAGCCATCGCCCAACAGGAACGTTTGCCCGTGATCCGTAACTTTGTCCCCGCCCTTCTCCTCGGCACGCTTTCGGTCGGCGCCATCGCCCTGCCGATGCCCGCATCCGCGCAGCAATTTTCGGAAAGCTACAAATTCCTCGAAGCGATACGCAAGGAAGACGGGACCAAGGTCAACGAGATCCTCGGCGCGCCGGGTCAGACGATCATCAACACGCGCGACAGGGTCAACGGCGAGGGTGCGTTGCACATCGTCACCAAGCGCAACGACCCCGTTTACCTGCGATTCCTGCTGCAAAAGGGCGCGAATCCGAACATCGGCGATTCGCGCGGTGAAACGCCGATGCTGATGGCCGTCGCCAGCGGTTTCGGCGAAGGGATCGACATCCTGATCCGCTACAAGGCCGATGTGGATGCCGCCAACAGCGCGGGTGAAACGCCGCTGATCCGCGCGGTTCAGATGCGTCGTTTCGAAATGGTTCGACAGTTGCTGAAAGCCGGCGCCAATCCCGACAAGACCGATATCGTTGCCGGCATGTCGGCGCGCGATTACGCCAAGCGCGACGCGCGGTCGCCCGCCATTGCCAAGCTGCTGGCCGATGCTCCAGCCAAATCGGCACGTCGTTCGACCGGCCCGGTGCTGAACTGACTAACCTTCGGCGGCAATGCCGTCGGGGTCCATCACCGCCATCAACCGGCGCGCCGCACGCCTTGCCAGCGCCAGCGTGCACCGCTTGCGGACATGGGCGGGCAGGGGATGCGTGGCGGGTTCGCGCAGCACCGCGGCGTCATATCGATCGGCGATGATAATCCCCGTCCGCTCGGGCAGAAACGCCGCGCCGTCGAACGGGCTGGTATCGAATCCCTCCGGCACCGCCCAGTAGAAACGATCGCAATGGGCCAGGTAATCGGTCCATTTGCCGTCGCCCAGCAGGTCGGCGCGCGACACCTTGATCTCGACGATCACCAGCCGCCCCGCCGCATCCACCGCCATCAGGTCCGCGCGACGCCCGCCATCGAGCGGCACTTCGGCAATCGCCATCAGGTCATGGCGCAACAACAGCCGACACACACCGCGCGAAACATCGGCGGCGACCATCGGCTGGATCGTTGGAACGGGAAGGCTGGCCATGACCCGCCTCTAGAACAATTCATGAACGAATGGAAGGCTCAGCGATAGAAGATGTGGTTGCCCAGCATCGCCACCTTGGCCCGGTTCCAGCTGGGCGAGACGTGGCGCGCGTGGAAGAACAGCGCGTCGGGCGCGTCGCTTTCCCACAGACGCTGGCGGGCCACCTGTGCCACGGCCACCGCCGTCCGCCACGACGCCCTGCTGGTCGCCACGCCCGGCAGGCGACCACCGCGCACAAAGCTGAACTGCCCGCGCTGCGTCAGCACCTTGCACACGTCGGAGGGAAACCGGCCCGAACGCGCGCGGTTGAGAATCACCTCCGCCACGGCGAGCTGGCCGTGCAGCGGCTCACCCTTGGATTCGAAATAGATGCCGGTCGCCAGGCATTTCAGCTCACGATCGACGGTCGCGGGCACTGCCTGCGCCGATACGGCTTCACGCAGCGTGTCGAAATCCGCGGCCGCCGCCGACGCGTCGGCAAGGGCAACGGGTTCCGCTTCCCCTGGTTCCTCGTGCGTCCACTCGGCCGGGACGATGGGCGAGGGGGGTGTCGGAACTGATGCTGGATAGGCGGCGTTGATAACCTGACCGGACATACCGAGCGCGAAGCCCGGCGTTGAAATGCATACCGAGATGGCTGCACAGAATGTCACCGCCGCGAGCGATGCGGCGCGTGCCCATTGCGTCATTTCATATCGTACATATGCGGTTGGTGCGCGACGCGGGTTGAAACCACCAATTCATCGGTGGCCCACCGGCGCCGGGCTTCCCCCCGACTGCGTCACCACCGGGATCGCACCCCGTCGGCACAACGCCAAACAAAACGAGCGCGCCTAATCGTTGTGCGGCGCAGCGATGTCAACCCGTCGCGATGGTTTCGTCGGCGAAGCGCTCGCCTTCTGCGACGTCGACCTCCACGACCCATAAATCGGGGTCCCGATCGCGTCGGCGTTGCCAATATGCCTGAACGGTTTGCGAATCGGCACCGCGGGGTCCTGATTCGATCAGCCGCCCATCCTCGCCGAGTCCGCGCTCGCCAAATCGCGGGCGCTCGCCCCGATCGAGGAACAGGATCAGGATCGCCCCGCTCATCGGATCGCCGCGCGCCAGCACCATCGCGCTACCGCCAACGGCGTTCACGCGGCGCACCAGCGCGGACACCCGCATCGCGCTGGTCAACCGGCTCATGAACGCGAATAGCCGGGCAACGTCGCCAATGCGATGCGTGATCGCATGAACGTGCCGGTGCCGCGCGCGGCTTCCTCCCCCTCGGCATCGATCAGCCGGGCATCGCCGACGAACACGCGGCGCTTGCCGCTGATCCAGCGGCCCTCGGCAACGACGGGACCAGCCGATAACGGTCGCGTGAACAACAGGTTGAACTGCGTCGTCAGCATGAACCGGTCGGTCACCAGGCTATTGATCGCATAAAAGGCGGCGTCGTCGAGCAGCTTGAAATAACTGGTCCCATGTGCCGCCCCGGCAGCGTGGAAATATCGCTCGTCAACGTCGAAATGGATGCGCGCTACCCCGGGCCCGGCGATCTGGAGCCGCGATTCGAACAGGTGATTGATCGGCGCGGCGGCATAGAGCGATTCGAGCGCGCGGAAATGCGCCGCCTCGCCCGATCGCTCAGGCGGCATCACGCGCCTCGACCCCGGTGAGCAACGCGTAAATGGCGTCGCATGAACCCGCGCCGCGCAGCTTGTCGGCAAAACTGGTGTCGCGAAGCTGCCGCGACACCCGCGCCAACGCCTTCAGGTGGGCGCCCCCGGCATCGGCCGGAGAGACGAGCAACAGCACCAGATCGACGGGCAACCCGTCGACCGCCTGAAAGTCCACCGCGCCCGTGAGCCGCGCGAAAACGCCGCGCACCTGCGCGACGCCCTCGATCCGCACATGGGGAATGGCGATGCCACCGCCAAAGCCCGTCGATGCCAGCCGCTCACGCGCGACCAGTCCATCGGTTACGCGTCGCGGGTCGAGGTTCATCGCCTCGCCCGCCAGCGTGCCCAGCGTCTGGAACAATGCCTTTTTGTTGCCCACGCCGATGTCGATGAACACGGCGTCGGGGGCGATCAGGTCGCTCAGATCGGTCACTTTATCCCGCGCGGTTCGGCTCGACCCAGCCGATCGTGCCGTCATGGCGGCGATAGACCATGTTATAGGTGTCGGTGCCGGCATTCTTGAACAACAGTGCATTGGTGTTGCGAAGGTCGAGCATCATCACCGCGTCGCTGACACTGGCCGAAGGCACGTCGACGCGCGTTTCGGCGATGATCGCCGGCGCATCGGCGACTTCGATCTCGTCCTCACCATCGCCGCCGAATACGGTGTAGCCGGCATCATAGCCATTGTCATAGCCCATGGATTCGGCCGCGACGATCGCCTGACCGGCATTGCGGTCCTTCAAGCGGCGCATATAGCGGCGAAGCTGCTTCTCGATCTTGTCGGCCGCCCCGTCGAACGCGCCATGCGCGTCCTGACCCTGGTTCGAGCTTTTGAGGATCAGGCCCTGCATGACATGCGATACGATGTCGCAGGTAAAGCCGTGATCGTGGGGACCTTTACCGAAAACCACCTGTGCCGAGATCGCGCGCGAGAAATATTTATCAGCGATCCCCTGAAGACGGTCGGTCACGTGGGTCTTGAGCGCATCACCGGTTTCCACCTGATGTCCCGATACACGGACGTCCATCTTCCTTCTCCTTCTTTGCTGTGGCGGGCGACCTAGGTTGCGGCCACGGGGGCGTCAACGACCCAAAGCGGATCCTTGAGACCGGCGATAAAGGTTGTGTGGCGTGCAAGTTCCTCCGCCGACGCCGAAAAAATGCGCGCCGGGCGTGTCGGTGCCCGCCCGGCGGGGGCGATCAACGGTGCTTCGGGCACGCCTGCTGCCTCTGCCGTCAGGCCGAGGCCAATCTGGCGGCCACCCGTCAGCTCGACATAGACCTGCGCCAGCAATTGCGCGTCAAGCAGTGCGCCGTGCAGCACGCGTCGGCTGCGGTCGATGCCGAAGCGGGTGCACAGCGCGTCGAGCGTATGCTTGGCCCCCGGCAGTCGTTGCCGCGCGATCCCCAGCGTATCCACCATTCGCGTCATGCACACTGGCGGGCGGCCGCATTTGCCCAGTTCGCCGTTCAGAAACGCAAAGTCGAAACCGGCATTGTGCGCGATCATCGGCGCATCGCCGATGAAATCGATCAATTCCTCGACATGGTCGTGAAACCGCTTCTTGTCGGCAAGAAAGGCATCGGACAGGCCATGAATCGCCTGCGCCTCGGCCGGCATGGCGCGGTCGGGGTTGAGATAGACATGGAACACGCGCCCCGTCTCGACCCGGTTCACCATTTCCAGACAGCCGATTTCGACAAGCCGGTCGCCGCCGGGGAAGCTGAGGCCCGTCGTCTCGGTGTCGAACACAATCTCGCGCATGGCCCCTTATTCACCCTGTGGCGGGTCGAGGCAAGCAAGGACCGATGCGACCGACGCGCGCGTCTCATCGAGCGATCCGCCGGTTGGAATGACGAAATCGGCGCGGGCCCGCTTTTCAGCGTCGGGCACCTGTTTCGCCAGGATCGATTCAAACCGCTCAGCCGTCATGCCGGCTCGGGCGAGCACGCGGGCGCGCTGAATGTCGGCGGG
>NZ_DATJLI010000179.1:0-4351 GCF_035490575.1 Sphingomonas sp.
TGATGCTGCCCGCCGACGAGGCGGAGGCGAAAGCGGCGCTGGTCAAGTTCGCGGAACTGGATGGGCGCGACAGGCTGCTGGGCGGGCCATATCTGCGCTTCGACCTTCGCAGCCCACGTCATCTGGTGATGCGAAAGGCCAGCGGGCTGGAGCGCACCACGGCGACAACGCCCGATCCCGACCGGCAGGCACAGATCGACGCAAACAGGTCGCTGCCCCGCGACGCGGAATAGGGGCAGGGCAACAGGGGTGATGGGGACATGGCGAAGCAGGCCACCGAAGGACTGATTACCGCGCTCGACATCGGGTCGTCCAAGGTGTCGGCGCTGATCGCGCAAAAGGGTGATGGCGGCGAACTGGTCGTGCTGGGCACCGGCCAGCGCGAAAGCCGGGGCGTGCGGCGTGGCTATATCGCCGACATGGCCGCGACCGAGGTTGCGGTGCGCGAAGCGGTCGAACAGGCCGAACGCATCGCGGGCGTGTCGATCGAGGATGTGTGGGTCGCCTTTTCCGCGGGCGGGCTGGTCAGCGACATCGTGAAGCTGGAAGTCGACCTGGGCGGCCACCGCGTCGAACAGGGCGATATCGACGCGCTGCTCAAGGCCGCGAGCGAAGCGCTCGACCCGCAGGGCCGCATGGTGCTGCACGCGCAACCCACGCGCTATACGCTGGACGGGCTGACGGGCACGCCCAAGCCGATCGGAATGCACGCCGACCGGCTGGGCGTGGAAATCCATGTCGTCGCGACCGACGGTTCGCCCGTCCGCAATCTGGACCTGTGCGTGCGCTCGGCGCATTTGGACGTGAAGTCGATCGTCGCGGCGCCCGTCGCCACCGGCCTTGCGGTGCTGAGCGAGGAGGAACGCGACCTGGGCGTCGCGCTGGTCGAAATCGGTGCGGGCGTGACCAATGTGTCGGTGTTCCAGCACGGCGTGCTGACGGGCCTTGCCTCGATCGGGATGGGCGCCGCCGACGTGACCGACGACATTGCCAGCGCGTTCGGCACCCGGCGCGCGCAGGCCGAGCGGATCAAATGCTTCCACGGATCGGCCAATATGAGCCCGCGCGACAATCATGACATGATCGACATCGCGCCGATCAACGCCGATCATGGCGAGGAGGGCAGCCGCATCACCAAGGCGCAATTGATCGCGACGATCCGGCTGCGGCTCGACCGGCTGATGCAGGAAGTGCAGCGTGAGTTGAAGAAGCTCAATTTCGACGATCCCGTCGGCCGCCAGATCGTGCTGACCGGCGGCGGCGCGGAATTGAAGGGGATCGCCGATTACGCGCAGCAGGCGCTGGGCCGCACGGTGCGCGTCGGGCGGCCGCGCGGGCTGACCGCGTTGCCGGAGGCGCATTCGGGTCCGGCGTTTTCGACGCTGGCCGGCCTGACGATGTTCGCCGCCGCCGACCCGGTCGACCTGCGCGCGGCCGAGCCGCAGCATCAACTGGTCGTTCGTCCGACCATGGGTGCGATGATGCGCCGGCTGATGGCCGCATTTCGTTCGAACTATTAAGAAATTGCGACCGAATGACCTTTTGTCGCTAGGATCATCGGTTCACATGGTGCAAAACGGGCGGGATTATCATGCGCCCGTGTATATCTGGGGGCATTGGGGAGATTAGCATGGGTATCGATTTTCTGCCGCCCGACGTCGATGAGCTGACGCCGCGCATCACCGTCATCGGCGTCGGGGGCGCGGGTGGCAACGCCATCGCCAACATGATCCATGCCGAAGTGCAGGGCGTCGAGTTCGTGGTGGCCAACACCGACGCGCAGGCGCTGAAGCAGTCGGTCGCGTCGCAGCGCATTCAGTTGGGTGCGAAGATCACGCAAGGGTTGGGCGCGGGCAGCCGCCCCGAAATCGGTCGCGCCGCGGCCGAGGAAACGATCGAGCAGGTGCAAAAGGCGCTTGAGGGCAGCCATATGTGCTTCCTGGCGGCGGGCATGGGCGGCGGCACCGGCACGGGCGCCGCGCCCGTCATCGCCAAGGCCGCGCGCGACATGGGCATCCTGACGGTCGGCGTCGTGACCAAGCCGTTCGCGTTCGAGGGCAAGCGCCGTTCGGCCAGCGCCGAGGCGGGCATCGAGGAGCTTCAGAAGTTCGTCGACACGCTGATCGTGATTCCGAACCAGAATCTGTTCCTGATCGCCAACGCCAACACCACCTTCAAGCAGGCCTTTGAAATGGCCGACGAAGTGTTGCAGCAGGGTGTGCGCGGCATCACCGACCTGATGGTCATGCCCGGCCTCATCAACCTTGACTTCGCCGATGTGCGGTCGGTGATGCAGGAAATGGGCAAGGCGATGATGGGCACGGGCGAGGCGGACGGCGACAGCCGCGCGATCGAGGCCGCGCAGAAGGCGATCGCCAACCCGCTGCTCGACGGCGTGTCGATGAAGGGCGCCAAGGGCGTCATCGTGTCGATCACCGGCGGCGACGACATGCGCCTGCTGGAAGTCGATGAAGCCGCGAACCACATCCGCGAACTGGTCGATCCCGACGCCAACATCATCTGGGGCTCGGCGTTCAATCCCGAGCTGGAAGGCAAGATCCGCGTCTCGGTCGTCGCGACGGGAATCGAGGCCGATGGCAACGACGTGGCGACGCCGGTCCCGACCGCCGCCGACACGACGCGCAGCTTCACCTTCTCCGCCCCCAAGCGCCCCGCGGCGCCCGCGCCGCAGCCGGTGGCCGAGAAGCCCGCGGCCGAGCCGGTTCCGGCGCCCCAGCCTGCACCCGCGCCCGCCGCGCCGACGCCCGCACCAAGCGCAAGCGAACCGGACGAGGACGAACTGGTGCTGGGCGCCGATGCGACTCTGCCCCCGGCCGAGCCGACCCCGCACCAGGATGACGGCGACGCCCCGCGCCGCCGCTGGCTGACGGGTGCCGAGGCGGAGGCCGAACCGGTCCCCGCGCCGCGTCCCGGCGGCACGCTGTTCGAACGCATGTCGGCGGCGGGTCGCAATATCGGCAAGGGCGGCGACGAGAAGGACCCGCTGGACATCCCGCGCTTCCTCCATCGCCAGAACAACCAGTAAGCATCGGCGTGACCGTCCGGTTTGACGCCGGGCGGCCACAGCCTGCCGTTCGGGTGTGACCGGACAGTCGCGGTTCAGCCGCGACATGGTATAGGCGACGGCAAGCATGACTCGTTCCCTTGTCCCGTGGCTGGGCGGCGCGGCGGCGTTCGCTCTGGCGATGCTTCCGGCGTCGGCGCAGCAGAGCGCGTCCCCAGGCGGCGCGCCGGGTTTCGTCCCGCAACCCACGCCGACCGCCGACCGGCTGGCCGATGCCATGCGGACGCTGGCGACCAGGCCGGGCGACCTTGATGCCTTGATCGCCGCCGGCGAAGCGAGCGCGATGCTCGATGACGGTCCCGCCGCGCTCCAGTTCCTGGCGCGTGCCGAAAAGGTGCGCGCCGGCGATCCGCGCATTGCCGCGGCGCGTGGCCGCGCCTTTGTGCGGATGGGCCGGCCGGGTGAGGCATTGCGGCATTTCGCGCAGGCGGAGCGCGGCAGTCTGGCACCTATCGAATATTCGAACGATCGCGGCCTGGCATATGATCTGGTCGGCGATCAGGCCCATGCACAGGTCGAGTATCTGCGGGCGATGGAGGCCGCCGATACGCCCGAGGTGCGGCGGCGTTATGCGATTTCGCTGGCGATTTCGGGCAATACGGCGGAGGCCGATCGTATCCTGGACCCATTGCTGCGGCAACAGGACCGCGCGGCGTGGCGCACGCGCGCGCTGGTGATGGCGCTGGGCGGCCGGGCAAGCGAAGCGGAGCGCGTGACCGCCACCATGATGCCGGGTTTCTCGACGGCCTATCTGCCGCTGTTCCGTCGCCTGGCCGAAATCCGCGACCCCGCCGACCGCGCCTTTGCCGCGCATCTGGGTGAGTTCACGCGCACCCCGGCGCGGCTGGCCGATGCGCGGCTGGCCCCGCCCGTGCCGTCGCTGCCATCCGCGCCGGTCCGCGTTGCCCAGGCGCCCGTCCCGCCACCGGTGAGCGACGGCGAGACCGATGACCGCGCGGTAGTGCAGCGGACGCGCACGGCATCAGCCGATACCCGCGCCCGTGCGGCAGAGCGCCGTGCCGATCAGCGCCGCGCTCAGCGCGAGGCATATCTGCGCGAACGGCAAGCCCGGCGCGAGCGGCGCGAGGCCCGTTCGCGGGTAGAGACCGCTGCGACCGAGCGCCGCGCCACACCGGCGACACCGGCAGCATCGGTTCCTTCAACTTCGGGCTTGACGGCCGGCGCCGGGGTGGCGACGCCTACGCCTACGCCTACGCCTACGCCTACGCCTACGCCTACGCCTACGCCTACGCCTACGCCTACGCC
>NZ_DATJLI010000180.1:0-9383 GCF_035490575.1 Sphingomonas sp.
GATATACAGCTTGCCCAGTGTCTCGAACACGACCTGCCGCCCGTCGGGCGACACGGTGGCAAAGCGCGGCATCCTGGTCGTGAAGTCTGCCTGTCCGACCGGAATCTGCGGGTGTGGCGCGGTCGCGACGGCGCGGGTGTCACGCACGCGGAACGGTATCTGCCGCGCTTCGCCGCTTTCGACATTCACGCGGTTCAGCTTGCCGCCCGCCCAGAACACGATTTCCCGGTCGCCGGGCATCCACGCCATGTTGGGATAGACGCCGGTGACGGCCCAGGTTTCCTGAACATCCTGATCCAGCGCATCATACACCTTGCGCTCGACCCCGGTTTCCAGGTCACGGACATACAGTTTCGACCGCGTGGCTTCGCGCCGGACAAAGGCGATCTTCTTGCCGTCGCGCGACGGCTGGGGACGGACCGATCCGCCATTGCCCGACACCGCCGTCGTCGTCTCACCCGTCGCCAGATCGACCTGTTCGATATGGAACAGGTCGGTGTTCGAATCCTGCGCGTATTCAAAAATCGGACCCGGCGTGACGTTGCGCGTGAAGTAAACCGACTTGCCGTCGGGCGCGAACACCGGCTCGCCCAATTCCTTCTGGTGCTGTTCGTCGGGGCGCTTGACCAGCTTGACCCCCGCCCCGCCCGATACGTGATACATCCACACTTCCCCGGTGCCGAGCGAGCGGCCGGTCGTGAAATGCTTCTTCGCGACGATGAACTGGCCGTCGGGCGACCAGCTGGGCTGGTTGAGGAGGCGGAAATCCTCCTTGGTCACTTGCCGCTTGTCGTTGCCATCGGCGTTCATGATCCAGATATTGTCACCGCCGCCCCGGTCGGAGGTAAAGGCGATGCGGCGGCCATCGGGCGAAAAGCGCGGCTGGACTTCCCATGCCAGCCCCTCGGCGATGCGCGTCGGCGTGCCGCCCGCGATCGGCATGGTGTAAATGTCGCCCAGCAGGGTGAAGACGATGGTCTGCCCGTCGGGGCTGACATCGACATCCATCCAGCTTCCCTCGTCGGTGTCGATCGTCGCCTGACGCAGCTCGGCGCCCGGCGGTGCGCTGACGTCCCATTTCGCTGCCTTGTCGGTCGGCGCAGCAGGCGCGGCGGTCATAGCGGGGGCGGGGGCGGTTTGCGGCTGGGGGAGCTGGTCGGCATTGCGTTCAGGCCGGCGCGCCTCGTTCTCAGGCGCCTCGGTCGCCTCCACCGGCGGCTGTTGCGGTGGCGGGGTCTGGGCGTAGGCGGCACCCAGCGCGAGCGACAGGGCGATGAGCGAGACAGCGGTGCGGTGCATGGATAGGCTCCCCGACAGGATCGTTATTTGGTGACGTGCGTAACCGTCACCGAATCGAAGGGCAATGATGCAGGCCGACGATCCCCATAATCTCAACCGCTTCCTCATGGCGCAGGCGAGCACCTGGCCCGCCGCGCTGGCGGAGCTTCGCGCCGGGCAAAAGCGCAGCCACTGGATGTGGTTCGTTTTTCCCCAGATCGCCGGGCTGGGGCACAGCGCCATGGCCCGCACCTATGCCATCGCATCGTTGGTCGAAGCGCGCGCCTATCTGGCGCACCCGCTGCTGGGTGCGCGATACCGGGAGGGCGTCGCCGCGCTGATGACACACGCCGGTCGGTCGGCGGCGGCAATCATGGGCGATGTCGATGCCATGAAGCTGCGCTCATCCCTGACCCTGTTCGCGGCGGCGGGGGAAGAAAGCGCGGACGCGGCACTGGCGCGATTCTTCGACGGTCCCGATCCGGCCACGACCGACCGGATCGGGTAACACGTCAGGGTCTGGACAGGGTGAAGCTGTCCACGTCGAGATAGCCGCCATTCGCGCCGGGATTGTAACAGGACAGGCCGAATTGCTGACCCTGAAACGTGCCGGTGCGCCAGTCGAACATCAGCGGCACCTCGCCACCCAGCGGCGTGAAACGGCGGCCATCCTCGCTGAACGACAGCGCCGCCTTGTCGGTGGTGAAGTCCAGATCGGCGCGCAACCACAGCCGCGTGGCCGTTACCGGACGGGCGGCGACGCGCACCTCGGTCTTCGGCCCGTCGATGGTCGACTCAACCAGCCGCACCGACAGCGCCCGGCTGCCGTCCGGCTGACCGATCACATCGATCCGGCCGTTATATTTGCCGAAGGTGCCGAAACCGCAGACATCGCCCGGTTTGATCCCGCGCGTATCGATCAACACCTCGCCCCGGCTTTTCGGCGCCTGCGCCTTTTGCAGCAGGGTGTTGCGCGCAAACCAGAGCTGATCGGCCTGTGTGGCGCTCAGCCGCAGCCAGCCGGGCCGCGCAGTCAACGACCATTTCACATCGACGGGATTGTGGTTCCACTGCCACTGGCGACCCAGTGCCGTGCCGCTGAAATCGTCCGACGATGGCGGCTGCATGACCGGCTGACCCTGAATCGGCTTGCGCGCGCGCGCGGGCACGCGGCCGGGTGCGTCGGGCGTTCCCCAGACGGGCCAGCCGTCCTTCCAGAACACCGGGCTGATATTGGTCACGCGCCCGATCGCGCCCGCATCCAGCATGATGAAACCATAGTCGCGTCCGTCGGGCAGGTCGACGATCGCGCCCTGATGCCCGCCGGTCGTGTCGTCGATCTGCGGCTTGGTCTCCCACGGCCCGTCCAGCGACCGCGCGCGGCTGACCGTCAGCGCCAGTTTCGACGGGATGGCGTTGAACAGATAATACCAGCCGTTCCGCTTCAGGATCTTCGACCCCTCCGCCCCCTTGTTGTAATAGATCACCCGGCTGGCGGTGATGCGCGTCAGGTCCTTATTCAGCGTGTTCAGCGTCACCGTGCCGTCGCTGCCGATCGATGTCGCCAGATAGGCGGTGCCGTCATCGTCAAAGAACAGCGCCGGGTCGAACGCTTCCCGGTCCAGTTCTGCATAAGTCCAGGGACCGCGCGGGTCGGTGGCGCGATAGATGCGCGTCTTCAGCCCGACCGGCGTGACTGCGACGTAAAAGGTGCCGTCGCGATAGCGCAGGCTGGGGGCATAGATACCGTGCTTGTAGGCGCCCCCTTCCTTCAGGTCATATTTCGCCAGCCCCTCCAGCCGGGGCACCAGGTGCGAGATGATGTCCCAGTTCACCAGATCGCGCGAATGCAGCATCGTCAGCCCGGGCACGTTCACGAACGTCGTGCTGACGAAATAGAAGTCACCGCCGACGCGGATGATGTCGGGATCGGGATAATCGGCATTCAGCGGCGGATTGGCATAGGTGCCGTCGCCCTGATCCGACTGCCAGACCTGTGCCGATGCGGCACCCGCCATCAGCGCCGCGCCGATGCCCAGCGAAATGACTGCCTGCCGCATCACTGTGCCCATGCATAGGGGCCGACGACGGTGCCGACAAAGCCGCCTGCCTCGTGCGTGCTCAGGAACTTCGCATCAACGTTGTCCATCAGCGTCCGCTTGGCGCCGCCCACTTCATAATCGAACGCCATCGTGCCGCCGTCGGCGCGGATGTTCAGCGTGACCGGCTGGTCGGTTGCGGGCAGCGGCGCGGATGCCACCATCTGCTCGGCGCCCTTGATGCGGGTAAACAGCGCGATCATCGGCTTGCCGCCGACGCGCGTCACGCCGAAGAACAGGTTGTTCGCGTCATTCTGCATCGCGACCAGTCCGGCGCGGTCGCCATCCTTTTCAGGGGTGAAGCGCACCGTGGTGCCCATGGTCGCGACATGATGCTGCTGACGGCGGCCGACAAAGCCCGGCACGCCCTTCACATCGCCCAGCGCCGCGCCGCCCGCGATGACCAGATCGCCGTCCGTCACCTTATAGAAAGGCGCCTTGGGCGTCCGCACGCCGATCCACTGCATCGACAGCTTGTTGCCGTCGAACTCGTCGACATAAGCGAAGTCGCCATTGGTGGGCAGCGTCGGACGCGGCTGCGCGGGCAGGTTCGGCGCCTTGCCCACGAAGGGAATCTTCTCGCCCTTGGGCAGGATGATCGGCCAGCCGTCCTTCCACTCCACCGGCAGCAGGAACGTTTCGCGCCCGATATTATAGAAATCCTCGGCATAGGGGCGCACCGCCAGGAACGTTGCCCACCAGTCGCCATTCTGCGTCTGGACCAGCTTGGCATGGCCCGCCGAGGTGATCGGATTGGCGCGCGCGGGATCCATGCCGCGCTGGGTCAGGATGGGATTGCCGGCAAAGGGCACGAACGGCCCACGCAGGCTCTTCGACCGCAGCGCCACTTGCGAGTGGTTGACGCTGGTGCCCCCCTCGGCGGCGGTCATGTAATACCAGCCGTCCTTCTTGAAGATGTGCGGCCCTTCGATCCACACCGGCTTTTTGGAGATGTCGACGCCGCCGTTCACCAGCTGCGTGCTTTCCCCCACCATCTTGCCCGCGCGCCAGTCATATTCCTGGATCCAGATTGCGCGGTGGCCGTCATAGCGCGGGGGTTCGTCGGGCGCGCGGTTGTTGACGATATAGGCCTTGTCGCCTTCCCAATAGATTGACGGGTCGATCCCCTCGAACGGCAGCCAGATTGGGTCGGACCATGGCCCTTTTGGGTCCTTGGCCGTGATGACGAAATTGCCCTTACAGTCGACGCAGGTGTTGACGATGTAGAAGGTGCCGTCGTGATACGAAATGTCGGGCGCGAACACGCCGCGCGACACTTCCAGCCCGCTGGTGTCGATCTGTCCCGGCCGGTCGATCGCGTTGGCGATCTGCGTCCAGTTCACCAGATCCTTTGAATGAAAGATCGGCAGGCCCGGATGATGGGTGAAGGACGACAGGACGAGGTAATAATCATCGCCCACGCGCGTCACCGACGGGTCGGGATAATAGCCCGACAGGATCGGGTTGCGATACTCGCCCGGCCCGGCCTGTGCCGCCTCCTGCGCGCGTCCCTCGTAAGTGAAGCGGCTGAACCGCGCGGGTTCCCCGGCATTCGCGGCACCAGCGGCCAGTGCGGCCAGCAACAGGCTCGTTCCAAAAGTGCGGATCATCCCGGTTTCCTCTTCCTCGATCGATCTGGTTATGCCGCCGCGCGCGCGGGCGCGGCGATCAGGGCTGCCGCGATTGCGTCGCGCAGCGGCTTGGGTTGATATTGCGCGTCGTAGGGCAGCGGGCGCTGCGGCAGCTTGTCCGCGCGCGGGGTGAAGTTCTGCAGCCAGCTATAGCGGTCGACCAGTCCCCAGCACAGCAGATGGTCGAGCATGGGATAGGACAGCATCAGGTCCAGATATCCCTTGGCCACCGCCGCCACTTCGGCATCGCGCCGTGCAATGTCGCCGGGCGCGCCGCGATCGTTCACGTCGAACTCGGTGATGAGCAGGCGATAGCCCATGCCCGTCACCTCATCGACAAAGGCACGCCAATCGCGTTCGCGCGCGGCATGGGCGATATCGCCAACGCCGATGTGGCTTTGCAGGCCCAGCGCATCGACGGGTACTTTCTCGCGCCGGAACCGCTCCAGCAGTCGCAACACCCCCGCCCGATGCTTCGCCCCGCCCGCGCCCCATGACATATAATCGTTGTAAACGCGCTGCGCGTCGGGCGCGTGTTCCTGCGCCGCCTCGAACGCGATGCGGATCGCATCGAAGCCCAGCTTGCGCTGGAACAGCGTGTCGCGCAGTTCGCCAGTCTCGTTGTCGACCGTCTCGTTTACCACGTCCCACGAATGCACGCGCCCGCGATAATGCGCTGCCACTCCGCCGACATAATCGCGCACCCATGTCGCCAGCCCGTCGCGCGGGGCGTCGCGATAACGCTCGGTCAGCCAGCCCGGCGTATATTTGGGGTGGTTCCACAACAAGGTGTGGCCGCGCAGCTTCTTGCCATGACCCTGCGCCCAGTCGGCGATGCTGTCGCCGCGCGCGAATGCCGTCGCGTCCGGCTGAGCAGCGATGACATATTGCTTCATCTCGTTTTCCGCGACGATCACGCCGCATTCGCGCTCGACAATCGCCATCATCCGCGGATCGGACAACATGCCTGTCAGCGTGCCGGGCCGCCCCGCCCCCACCGCCGTGCCGAACAATATGCCCTTACGCGCGGCGCGTTCGGCAAGCGAAGGCATCTCGTCCTTCGCCACAAGCCGGGTCATCGGCCATGCCAGCGCCAGCCCGCCCAGCGCGGCGCGCCGGGTCAGCCGCAGCGAAGCGGCGCTCGCCCTGTCACCAGTCGCCGTCCCGTTATCAGGCTCCAGCATCCTCTCTCTCCCCGCACCGAAATCATCGGTTTCGGTGGTAGCGCTATCGCACTATGCGGGCTGATACAATCACTCCGACAAATCGGCACGGTTGACAGCGTCGTCGTAGCGTGAAACTGGCCTGACAACAATGTAAGGCCTATTAGGAGTTTTGACGTGCGGATGGTTCAGACGATGCGCTGGTTCGGGCCGAGTGATCCGGTGTCGCTGCGCGACATCCGGCAAGCGGGCGCGACCGGCATCGTCACCGCGCTGCACGAAATGCCCAATGGCGCGGTCTGGTCGCGCGCCGCCATCGCCGATCGCAAGGCGATGATCCGCGCCGCCGGTCTCGACTGGGACGTGGTCGAAAGCCTGCCCGTGCACGAAGGGATCAAGACCGCCAGCGGCGATTGGGACGCGCTGATCGCGGCCTATCGCGACAGCCTGACCAATCTGGCGGCGAACGACATTCGCGTCGTCACCTATAATTTCATGCCGTTGCTCGACTGGACACGCACCGACCTTGAACATGCCATGCCCGACGGCGCGCTGGCGCTGCGGTTCGATCCGGTCGCGGTCGCGGCCTATGACCTGCACATCCTGAAGCGCGGCGATGCCGCCACGACGACCGATCCCGAACTGGCGGACGCCGCGACGCGGTATTTCAAGGGCCTGACGCCCGAAGCCGTTGCCCGGCTGGAGCGCACGATCCTGGCCGGACTGCCGGGCAGCGAGGAGAGTTTCGACAGCACCGGCTTTCGCGACGCGCTGTCCAGCTATGCCGATATCAACGCCGAACGTTTGCGCGAAAATCACGTCCGCTTTCTGCGCGCGGTGTGCCCGCTGGCCGACGAACTGGGCATCCGGCTGGTCGTGCATCCCGACGACCCGCCCTTCCCGATCTTTGGCCTGCCGCGCGTGGTCAGCACCGAAGCCGATCTGACGCATCTGTTCGCCGAAGTGCCCAACGCATCAAACGGCCTGTGTTTCTGCACCGGCTCACTTGGGGTGCGCGCCGACAACGACCTGGCCGGCATGGTCGAGCGGCTGGGCAGCCGGATCGGCTTCCTGCATCTGCGCTCGGTGGAACGGGAGGCAGGCGGCGCGTTCCACGAAGCCGCGCATCTTGAGGGCAGCGCCGGGATGGCCGCTATCGTCGGCGCCGTCCACCGCCTGTCCCGGCGTGAGGGGCGACGCATTCCGATGCGGCCCGATCACGGGCACCAGATGCTCGATGATCTCAATCGTCGGACAAATCCCGGCTATTCGCTGTTGGGGCGGATGCGCGGATTGGCCGAGTTGCGCGGTCTGGAACGCGGGATCGAATGGGCGACCGATCGGGGCTTGTAACCCCGGTCAGAGACCGCCCGCGAAGCTCAGGTCAAGTTGCTTGGAATTGGCCGGCACGTCCAGCTTGCCGCTGCTGAACGCGACACTGCCATTGGGGCCGAGCTGTCGCATTTCGGGCGTGATCGTCCAGCTATAGACGATGCGGCCCTGCTGATCGCGCAGCTCGGCGCGGATGTCGGGCACCGGCTGGGCATTGCCGCTGGGATTGCTGACCTTGCCCGACACGACGAACAATTCATTGCCGCTGGACAGATAGCGCCGCTCGATCGCGCGTTCGGTGAAGCGTAGCGGCGTTTCGCCGCCGGGCAGCGGCAGACCGAGTTGCGCGGCGATGCCCGGCGCGCCGGTGTAAAGGATCGCGCCCACGCCCAGCAGCATCGTCGCCCCCGCGACCACCGCCGCCATCGTCCAGCGCCGCACGGGATTGCGGGTCGGCTGAAAGGGCGGCTTGTGCGCGAACGCATCGAAACGCGGCTTGTCCAGATCGGGGTCGGTATAATGATAGACGCGCGCCTCGCCGCCATTTCCGGTGCTGTCGCCCGGCATTATCGCCGGGGACGGAGCGGGCGACGGCACATCGGGCACGACAGCGGGCGTGTCGGCGGCAGCTGGTCCCACGACCGGATCGGCCTTGGGCGTGACCGGCGCCTGCGCCACCGGCGGCTCGACCGGGGTGAGCGCCATCACCTGCGGCGGTTGAAACCAGCTATGCTTGCAATGGGCGCATCGCACCGTGCGGCCTTCTTCCCCGATCGCGGTGTCGGGAACGAGGTAGCGCGTGCGGCACTGGGTGCATTCGAGAATCATTTTACGGGCGACTTCAAAACCGGAACCCGACCGGATTGGCCGGGTGGAATCTAAACATGATGCGAGGCTTGCTGGCAAGCACTCGCTTGCTCGGTCCGGCTCAGGCGATCACGCGTTCGCGGTCGAGGAACGTCGCCACCGCCGACAGATCGACATCGCGGTCGAGATAGGTTTCGCCAATCCCGCGCGCGAGCAGGAAGGGCAGCGTCCCGGCCTCCATCTTCTTGTCGTGACGCATATGCGCGACCAGCGTCGCACCCGACGCCTCGACCCCGGCGCTCGCCAGGTCATGGGGCAGGCCGACCGCTTTCAGGTGAGCGACGACGCGCGCGGCGTCGCCGGCATCGCAATAGCCGAGCGCCGCCGAAAAGCCGAACGCCAGCGCCATGCCCGCCGCCACCGCCTCACCATGCAGCAGCCGATCGGAAAAGCCCGTCTCCGCCTCCAGCGCATGGCCGAACGTGTGGCCCAGGTTGAGCAGCGCGCGCCGCCCGCTGGTCTCGCGCTCATCCTCCGCAACGATCCGCGCCTTGGCCGCGACCGAATGGGCGATCGCGACTTCGCGCGCTTCGCTGTCGCCCGCCAGCAGCGCGGCGCCGTTCGCTTCGCACCAGCCGAAAAAGCCCGCATCGTCGATCAGGCCGTATTTCACGACCTCGGCATAGCCCGCGCGCAATTCACGCGGCGGCAGCGTGTCGAGCACCTCAGGGTCGATCAGCACCATCGACGGCTGGTGGAACGCGCCGACCAGGTTCTTGCCCGCCGCCGTGGTGATCGCGGTCTTGCCGCCGACCGACGAATCGACTTGCGCCAACAGGCTGGTCGGCATCTGCACGAACTGGCAGCCCCGCTTGACGATCGCCGCTGCAAAACCCGCCAGGTCGCCGATCACGCCGCCGCCCAGCGCGATGATATGGTCCGAACGCTCGACGCCGAGTTCCAGCAGCCGGTCGACCACCATCGCCAGCTTGTCCCAGCTTTTCGACCCCTCCCCCGGCGGCACGATGATCGCTTCGCTGACGATTCCCGCCGCGCTCAACGCCGCCTGCAAC
>NZ_DATJLI010000181.1:0-2979 GCF_035490575.1 Sphingomonas sp.
GCGACAATGGCTGACCGATAACCCAACGCCGCGCGTCCAGACGCTGTTCGACGCGATTCCGCTTTCGTCGCGACAGGTGGTGCGACTGGTGAACCAGTATTTCGGCGCGCCGCCCAAATTGCTCGAACGCAAGTTTCGCGCGCTGCGCGCCGCCGCCGCACTGGCCGATGGAGCCGATCCGCGCGCCGTGGCCGAACCCTTTTACGACCAACCGCATATGATCCGCGAAATCCGGCACTTTACCGGCCACACGCCCGGCACGCTGGCGGCGCGCATGGACCCCGTGCTGGCGATGACGCTTTCGCCCGGTGCCTTCAACGAACTAACGCCACCCGAACGGGGTTGACCCGCCGGGTCGCCGCGCCCACATGTCAATCGGATCAAATCCGTCCGATTGGGAGATTATGCGACTTTCCGCCCAGGCCGACTATGCCGTCGTGATGATGCGCGCCGCCGCTCGTCAATGCGGGTCGGTGCGTCTGAACGCGACGCTGCTGGCCGCGGAAACGGGGCTTCCCCTGCCGACGGTGCAGAAACTGGTCAGCCGCCTGTCGGCAGCCGGTTTGATCGAAAGTTCGCGCGGGACCGGGGGCGGCTTTCGCCTCGCGCGTCCGCCCGCCGCCATCACCCTGGCCGATATTGTGGAGGCGATCGAGGGGCCGATCGCCATGACCCAGTGCGTCGACCATGGCCGCCACGACTGCGCGATCGAAGGGTCGTGCGAAGTCCGTCCCCATTGGAATGCCGTCAACGGAGCCGTTCGCGGCGCTTTGGCCGGCATCACCCTGTCCAACCTGATCGACACGCCCGCACCCGAACCGATGGGCATTGGAGCCGAAGCATGACCGATACCGCCATGGCCGTGAAAAACGCCGAGGCGCTGGCCGCCGCTAACAAGAAGTATGAATGGGGCTTCAGCTCCGACATCGAGCAGGACTTCGCGCCCAAGGGGCTGACGGAGGATACGGTCCGTTTCATCTCCGCCAAAAAGGGCGAGCCGGAATGGATGCTCGACTGGCGGCTCAAGGCGTTCCGGATGTGGCAGACGATGGAGGCACCCGACTGGGCCAAGCTGAACGTCCCGCCGATCGACTATCAGGACGCCTATTACTACGCCGAACCGCGCGCCAAGCCCAAGCTGGACAGTCTGGACGAGGTCGATCCTGAAATCCTGCGCGTCTATGAAAAGCTGGGCATCCCGATCGAGGAGCAGAAAGTGCTCGCCGGGGTGGAGGGCGCACGCCGCGTCGCCGTGGACGCGGTGTTCGACAGCGTGTCGGTCGCCACCACTTTCCGCAAGGAGCTGGAGGCCGCCGGCGTCATCTTCCGTTCGATCAGCGAAGCGATCAGGGAATATCCCGATCTGGTCCGGCAATGGCTGGGCAAGGTCGTGCCGATGCGCGACAATTATTTCGCCACGCTCAACTGCGCTGTCTTTTCCGACGGCACCTTCGTCTACATTCCAGAGGGCGTTCGCTGCCCGATGGAATTGTCGACCTATTTCCGCATCAATGCGGAGAACACCGGCCAGTTCGAACGCACGCTGATTGTCGCCGAAAAGGGCAGCTATGTCAGCTATCTTGAGGGCTGCACCGCCCCGATGCGCGACGAGAACCAGCTCCACGCCGCCGTGGTCGAGCTGGTCGCGCTGGACGATGCCGAGATCAAATATTCGACCGTCCAGAACTGGTATCCCGGCGACGAAAACGGCGTCGGCGGCATCTATAACTTCGTCACCAAGCGCGCGCTGTGCCAGGGCCGCAATTCCAAGGTGTCGTGGACGCAGGTCGAAACCGGCAGCGCGATTACCTGGAAATATCCAAGCTGCGTGCTGAACGGCGAAAATTCGGTTGGCGAGTTCTACTCGGTCGCGGTGACCAACGGGCGGCAACAGGCCGATACCGGCACCAAGATGATCCACAATGGCAAGGGGTCGCGATCGACCATCGTGTCCAAGGGGATTTCGGCGGGCCGCAGCGACAACACCTATCGCGGTCTGGTCCGCGTGGGACCGAACGCGGAGAATGTCCGCAACTTCACCCAGTGCGACAGCCTGCTGCTGGGCGATCAATGCGGCGCGCACACCGTGCCCTATATCGAGGTCCGCAATCCCTCGGCCCAGATCGAGCATGAAGCGACGACCAGCAAGATCAGCGAAGATCAGATGTTCTACGCCCAGCAACGCGGGCTGGACAGCGAAGCGGCAATGGCGCTGATCGTCAACGGTTTCGCCAAGGAAGTGCTGCAACAACTCCCCATGGAGTTCGCGGTCGAGGCGCAGAAGCTGCTCGGCATCAGTCTTGAGGGATCGGTCGGCTAAGGCCAGCTACGGAAAGAAACATGCTCAATATCAACAACCTCCACGCCGAAATTGACGGCAAGCCGATCCTCAAGGGTCTCGACCTCACCGTCAATGCGGGCGAAGTCCATGCGATCATGGGTCCGAACGGCGCGGGCAAGTCGACGCTCGGCTATGTGCTGGGCGGTCGCGAAGCTTATGAAGTCACCGAAGGCTCGGTCGCGCTGGACGGCGAAGACCTGCTGGAGAAGGACCCGCATGAACGCGCCGCCGCCGGCCTGTTCCTGGGCTTTCAATATCCGGTCGAGATCCCCGGCATCTCGAACCTGCATTTCCTGCGCGAGGCGCTCAACAGCCAGCGCCGCGCGCGTGGCGAAGAGCCTTTGTCGGGCGGTGAGTTCATCAAGCTGGCGCGTGCACAGGCCGATGCGCTCGGCATGGATGCCGACATGCTCAAGCGCAATGTCAATGTCGGCTTTTCGGGCGGCGAGAAGAAGCGCAACGAAATGGTGCAGATGGGCATCCTGTCGCCGCGCCTCGCCATTCTGGATGAAACCGACAGCGGGCTGGACATCGACGCACTGCGGATCGTGGGCGACGGCATCAACCGCATCATGCGCGCGCCGGACAAGGCGGTCGTGCTGATTACCCATTACCAACGCCTGCTCGACTATGTGCAG
>NZ_DATJLI010000182.1:0-3382 GCF_035490575.1 Sphingomonas sp.
AGCGAGGCGGTGGCCGAGGAGGGCGAGGTCGATGTCCGCTGCACCGGCGGACTGATCTGCCCCGCCCAGCGGATCGAGCGGCTGAAGCATTTCGTCAGCCGCGGCGCCATGGACATTGACGGTCTGGGCGAAAAGACGCTGGTCGCGTTTGTCGGTCTTGGCTGGATCAGGGAACCCGCCGACATTTTCCGCCTGGCCACGCATCGCGACGAACTGATCGGGCGCGAGGGGTGGAAGGACAAGTCGGTCGACGCCCTGCTTGCCGCGATCGAGGCGCGGCGCGAACCCGATCCCGCGCGGCTGCTGTTCGGCCTGGGCATCCGCCACATCGGCGCGGTGACGGCGCGCGACCTGCTGCGGCACTTCGGCACGCTGGACGCCATTCGCGAGCTGGCCGACGCGCTGATCGAATTGCGCGAAACGCTGACCCCGGCGCTGGGCGAGGATGCGACCAAGCACCGCAACCGGCTCGACAAGGCGATGGCCGAACGGATCGGCGTCAATCAGGTCGGTGCCGCTGTCGGCCATGCGCTGGCCGACTTCTTCCACGAACCGCACAACCGCGCGGTGTGGGACGACCTGCTCGCCGAAGTATCGCCGCCGCCCTATCGGGAAAGCGCGCGCACGTCCGACGTGTCGGGCAAGACGGTGGTGTTTACCGGCACGCTGGAAACCCTGTCGCGCGACGAGGCAAAGGCGCAGGCGGAGTCGCTCGGCGCGCGGGTCTCGGGTTCGGTATCGGCCAAAACCGACCTGCTGGTTGCGGGGCCAGGCGCGGGGTCCAAGGCGAAGAAGGCCGTCGAGCTTGGCATCCGCGTGATCGACGAACCCGGCTGGCTGGAGATCGTTGCCGCAGCGCAGTGATGCATTTGTGCAACGCATCAAAAGTGAATGCGTCATTGTCCGTTTTGTCATGGAACCGAAACAGTGGATCGCCACTGGCGCCCCTGACGGCGCGTCGAAGCGCCGCATGGGTCCGCGCGAAACGCGCGCGCTAGGGGAAATTGAAAATGCGGATGAAGCTGTTTGCCAGCGTGGCTTTTGCTGCGCTCTCCATTCCGGGCACTGCCTTTGCACAGTCAACGGGTTCGCTGGACTTCGAAGACGATGCCATCGTTGTCACCGGTTCCGGTTCGAGCGATGTCGGCGGTGTCGACATTCCCAACACGCCAAAGGCGCGTGTCGAACTCGAACGCGAGCTGCTGCTTCGCCAGACGCCCGGCCAGACCGTCAACGACATGATTAACCTGGTCCCGGGTGTCAGCTTCACCAACAACGACCCGTTCGGTTCGCTGGGTGGCAACTTCACCGTTCGCGGCTTCGGTTCCGACCGCATCTCGCAGACGGTCGACGGCATTCCGCTGAACGATTCGGGCAATTACGCACTTTACACCAACCAGCAGTTCGATGCCGAAATCATCGAGTCGGTGACGGTTTCGCTCGGTTCGACCGACGTTGACAGCCCGACCGCGTCGGCCGTTGGTGGCACGATCAACATCCGCACGCTGACCCCACGCGACGAACTGGGCGCGATGCTCAGCGCCAGCTATGGCGACATCATCGCGCGCGGCGATCCGGGCAGCCGTCCGTTCCACCGCGTGTTCGGCATGATCCACACCGGCGACATCACCGGTTTCGGCACCAAGGCCTGGTTCTCGGCATCGAAGGCAACGAACGAGAGCACCTACGCCAACTATGGCGGGGTCGATAAGCAGCAGTATAACGGCCGCATCTATCAGGAAATCGGCACCAACGGCGACTTCATCGCGGTTGCGGGCCACTACAACGAGAACCGCAACAACTTCAACGGTTCGCCGTCGAACAACCTGGCGTTCCCGCTGGAACCGGAAGACCGCTTCTATGACGTGGCCGGCGGTTTTCCCTGCAACACCACCACGCCGCAGGCCGGCGTGGCCGACACGCCCAATGGCTGCGGCAACGATTTCGAGCGTCGCTACAATCCGTCGAACACCGGCAACATCCGCATCAATTCGCGCTTCACACTGCGCGATGGCCTGGTGCTGACGGTCGACCCCAGCTTCCAGTATGTGAAGGCCAATGGCGGTGGCGCCGCCGTCGGCTTTGAAGACCCGCAATATCGCACCGCCGGTGGCAATCCGATCTTCGGTTTTGTCAACGGCGGCTATGCGTTCGGCGTCGACCTGAACGGCGACGGCGACCTGCTCGACCAGGTTCGCGTCCTGTCGCCCAGCCAGACGCAGACGCGTCGTTACGGCGTCATCGCCAACCTGGCCTATGACATCAACGATAACCACCGTGTCCGCGTGTCGTATACGTTCGACCGCGCGCGTCATCGCCAGACCGGCGAAAGCGGCTTCATCGACATCACCGGCGAGCCGTTCGACGTGTTCCCCGTCAACGATCCGATCCTGACTGCCGATGGCACCGCGCTACAGGACCGCAACCGTCTGTCCTATGCCACGCTGCATCAGGCATCGGGCGAATATCGCGGTGAATTCCTCGACGAAAAGCTGGTCGTCCTGCTCGGCGGCCGCGTGCCCTTCTTCGAGCGCGACCTGAACCAGTATTGCTTCACCACCAATGCCGGCGGTGGCGTCTCGTGCCCCAACCCGGACATTGATCTTGGCGCCTATGCCGCGGACAATCCGACCTATGCGGCGCCACGGTCGCGGGTGCTGAGCTATGACAAGTTCCTGCCCAGCGTCGGTTTCACCTACAACTTCACACCTGAGTTCAGCACCTTCGCCAGCTATACCCAGAACATCTCGGTTCCGGGCACCGACGCGCTTTACGGTGCGCTCTTCTTTGACGAGAGTGATCCCAGCGGTCAGCCTGATCCCGAGACCTCGGACAGCTTCGACCTTGGCGTTCGCTATCAGACGGGGATCGTCCAGGCCCAGCTGACTGGCTGGTTCTCGAAATACACCAACCGTCTTGCCAGCGCCTATGACCCCGATTGCGATTGCAGCGTCACGCGCAATCTGGGCGAAGTCGAGAAATACGGCATCGACGGTTCGATCTCGATCCAGCCGATCCCGCAGGTCCTGGCCTATGTGTTCGGTTCGTATCAGGACTCGGAAATCAAGGACGACGTCCAGACCGGCGCCGATACCTTTGCTCCCACCGCGGGAAATCGTGAATCGGGCGCACCCGAATATATGTTCGGTGCCCGTATTCAGGCGTCGGTCGGCGGTTTCGACATCGGCGGCCAGATCAAGCGCACGGGTCCGCGCTTCCTGAACGACATCAACACGGTCGAACTGCCGGCCTACACGGTCGCCGACATCGACGTGCGTTACTCGCTCGCCGATTACGGTCTCGAGCAGACCTACTTCCAGCTGAACCTGACCAACCTGTTTGACGAGGTCTATATCGGTTCGGCTTCGACGGGCCTGACGAC
>NZ_DATJLI010000183.1:0-2536 GCF_035490575.1 Sphingomonas sp.
CGATGCCGTGCACCGGATCGTTCAGCGCCGCCCCGACGCCGCCCGCCATGCTGGCCATGTCCAGCCCCGCGCAAAAGCCGCGACCCGCGCCCGACAGCACGACCGCGCGCACATCGGCCATCGCGCCCAGCCGGTCGATCGCGTCGATCAGCGCGTCGAACATCGCCGGATCGAGCGCATTGAGCTTGTCGGGCCGGTTCAGCCGAACGTCCGCCACGCCGTCCGTCACCGACAATTCGATCCGATCGTGCATCCCCATATCCTTTCGCGGGCGCTTTGGCCCGGCTCCAGCCGGTAGCCCAAACCGCGATCAATGTAGAGCGACGGCGGGCGCGGTGCGATCGCGTCGTGGTAAACTTGGCGGCGCGCGCGGACACCGATAGGAAGCTGCCATGGTCTCACCCGCCCCCATTCCGTTCGACCCGGCACGGTTCCTGACGCTGATGCGCCAGCATCATGGCGGCGTGCTGGGCATCGAATATCGCGATCACGGGGCGGACTGGGCCGAACTGGCGCTGCCGTGGCGCGCCGAGCTGGTCGGCGATCCCGCGCGCGGCGTGCTGGCGTCGGGACCGATCGTCGCGCTGATGGACATGGCGACCAGTGTCGCGGTGTGGATGAAACGGGGCGGGTTCGTGCCGCACGCCACGCTGGATCTGCGGGTGGATTATCTTCGGCCTGCCACGCCCGAGCGCACCGTTATCGGGCGGGGCGAATGTTACCGGCTGACGCGCGCGATCGGTTTCGTGCGCGGTATCGCCCATGACGGCGATCCCGGCAATCCGGTCGCGCATGTCACGGGCACCTTCATGTCGACGGAGGCGCGGCCATGAGCCTGCCGCCTTATGCCCGGCTGCTGGGCCTGCGGGTCGAGCCGGGCGATACGGGCGTCCCGCGGCTGGTGATGCCGTTCGGCAGCGCGGTAACGGGCCGGCCGGGGTTCGTGCATGGTGGGGCGATCGGCGGGCTGGTCGAAATGGCGGCGGTGGCGGCGCTGCGCCACGCGCTGGGCGATGAGGATGTGCGGATCAAGCCGATCAACCTGACCGTCGATTACATGCGCGGCGGCCGCGATCGCGACACGCTGGCCGAGGGGATCGTCGTGCGGCTGGGCACGCGCATCGCCAATGTCGAGGCGTTCGCCTGGCAGGAAGCGCGCGACCGCCCGATCGCGGCCGCGCGGATCAATTTCCTGCTGTCGCGATAGGCCGCGCTCAGCCGCGCGGCGTCAGCTTGAGCACGCGGCCGCCGTCGCCGTCTTCGATAACCCAGATCGCGCCGTCGGGTCCCTGTTCGACATCGCGGATGCGCTTGCCCATCGGCCACTGGTCGCCCTTGGTCGCGCCGGTGCCGTTCACGTCGACGCGAACCAGGGACTGGCTGGACAGCCCGCCGATGAACAGGTCGCCCTGCCACTGCGGGAACTGGTTGCCCGAATAAGCGATCAGGCCGCCCGGTGAGATAACGGGGTTCCACATCACCTTGTATTTCTCGAACTCGGGCCGGGTGTCGTGGTCGGGGATCGGACGGCCGTCATAATGATCGCCGTCGGACACGATGGGATAGCCGTAATTGCGGCCCGGCAGGATCAGGTTGACCTCATCCCCGCCCTTCGGCCCCATTTCCTGTTCCCACAGATTGCCCGCCGAATCGAACGCAATGCCCAGCAGGTTGCGATGACCATAGGACCAGACCGCCGGGTGGAACCCGCGCGCGCTCAGGCCGGGGTCGCCCGCAGGCTTGCCGTCCAGCGTCAGGCGCAGCACCTTGCCCAGCGTCGCCTTGGGGTCCTGCGCCGGGTCGAACTTCTGCCGCTCGCCATTGGTGAAGAACAGGTGCTGGCCATCGGGGGCAAAGGCGATGCGGCCCGAATAATGGCCGTCGCCCGACACGAACGGCGTCGCGCGGAACAATTCGGTCACGCCCTCCAGCCGCGGTGTTTCGCCATCGGCCAGCCGCGCGCGCCACAGCACCACACCCTTGCCGCCATCGCCCGCGACCGAGCCGGAGAAATAGACCCTGCGGCTCTGTGCGAAATCGGGCGCGGGCACGACGTCCATCAGTCCGCCTTGGCCGGCGCTGTCGATGGCCGGCACGCCCGCCAGCGGGGTGGTCGCACCGTCGGCGGGATTGACGACGACCATCTGTCCGCCCTTTTGCGTCACCAACATCCGCCCGTCAGGCAGGAACGCCATCGCCCAAGGCGAATCGAGCGTCGCGACGGCCGTCGTGGCAAAGGGCAGGCCGCCATCGGTCGGCGTGGGCGACGGCGCCGCCGCCTGATCGCTGGGCGCGGGGGCAGGAGCCTCTGACGTGCCGCCGCTACATGCGATCAGCGCGGTCGAGGACAAGGCAAGCATCAGGGCAGCGCGCATCATGTGTCTCTCCGGACGGAAAATGTTACGGAGCCAACCTGTAGCCGAAGCTGCGGTTCCGCCAAGACTTGTGCCGATGGGCCAAGGCGCGTATATGGGCGCCTGTTCTCGACATTGGCAGCTTTGGCGAGGTCGGAGCCGACAGGCTCCGGCGCCGGAGC
>NZ_DATJLI010000184.1:0-10693 GCF_035490575.1 Sphingomonas sp.
ATTCTACGCCGTGGTCTGACGGGCCTTGCGTGCGCGCCGGGCGCGCCGCAATCAGGCGTCATGCCGCCGATCGAAGCGCCATCGCCCAATCACGACGACCGTCTTTTGCCGGTCAGCATGATCGTGCTGCATTATACCGGAATGCAATCGGGCGCCGCCGCGCTGAAACGGCTGCGCGACCCCGATGCCGGGGTATCGGCCCATTATCTGGTCGAGGAGGATGGCCGCGTCTTTGCGCTGGTCGATGAGGGACGGCGCGCATGGCATAGCGGGCGCTCGCGCTGGCGTGGCATTACCGATGTTGATTCCGCCTCGATCGGGATCCAGATCGTCAATCCCGGCCATGATTGGGGCTATCGCGACTTTCCGGAGGCGCAGGTGCACGCCGTCATCCGGCTGGTCGCGGCGATCAAGGACCGGCATCAGGTGACGCGCGGCAATGTCGTCGGTCATTCGGATATTGCGCCCGCGCGCAGGAAGGACCCTGGCGAGCGTTTTCCCTGGTGGCAGCTTGCCCGGCTGCGCCTGACCCTGCCGCGACCGGCGCGCGGGCTGATGGACCCGCACTGGAACGAGGCGAGTTTTCTGTTGGCGCTGGAGCGTTTCGGCTATGATGTCGGTGATTCCCGCGCGGCGATCATGGCATTCCAGCGCCGTTTCCGTCCCGAGATGATCGACGGCGAAATGGACGCGGAATGCCGCATGATCCTGCTCGCGCTGCTGTTGCCCCAGCCGCAGGGCGACTGATGCAAGCGGCGCGGTTCAGTCGCGCCAGCCGCCGTCGATTCGGTCGACCAGCCGCACCATCGCCGCGAAATCCGCCGCGCCGGGGCCGCCGGGCGCCTGTGCCTGGCTGATGTCGCGCTGATGCACGGCGATGACGTCGGCGGGCACTTCGATGGGCGTGCCCATGCTCATCGTCGCAAGCTGGATCTCGCAGGCGCGTTGCAGCGACCAGTGTTTCAGGAACGCTTCCGGCAGGGTTCGTCCCATCACGACGATGCCGTGATTCTTCAGCAGCATGACGCGCCTGTCGCCCAGATGCTCGACCAGCCGTGCGCCTTCCTCGTCGCGGACGGTCACGCCCTCGAAATCATGATAGGCGATCTGCCCGGCGAAACTGGCGGCATAGAAATTGACCGGGCGCAGCCCGCCCTCCAGCGAACTGACGGCCATCCCTGCGGTCGTGTGCGTGTGCATGATGCAATGCGCGTCGGGCAGATGGCGGTGGAACACCGCATGTTGCACGAAGCCGGCCCGATTCACCGGGTAGGGCGAATCGTCCAGCTTGTTGCCGTCGATGTCGACCTTGACCAGGTTCGACGCCTTCACTTCGCTGAAATGCAGGCCGAACGGGTTTATCAGGAACGCGCCGTCCCCGCCCGGCACTTTCAGCGTGATGTGGTTGTAGATCATCTCGGACCAGCCGAGCATGTCGAACACGCGGTAACAGGCGGCGAGCTGCTGGCGCGCCTCCCACTCGACATCCGAAATCACGGGCGTGGTGCGCGCGGCGGTGGCCATGGCTCTCTCCTCATCCTGTCATTATTGCCGGGGAGGCTATGCCCATCGCGCGCGCGCGGCAATCAGCGAAAGCGATATGGCACGACGCCGCGCGCATCGGCGTCGATCTCGATCCGCGATGCCGCCGGGGGAAAGGCGCGCTGGTCACAGGTCGCGCGCGGACAGATGCGGCACGAACTGCCGATCGGCGTCGCCGCGCCATCGGGGCCGAGATCGTCGGCATAGACGAAATCGGCGCTGTGCGCGTCCTCGCACCCCAATGTCACGGCGTAGCGGCGGGGGCTGCGGGTATAGCTGCCCGATGGTTTGACCAGCCCCTTGGCCATGGTGACGTATCGCACGCCATCGGGGGTTTCCGCGCGCTGCACCAGGATGCGGTCGGGAATCGCCACCGCTTCATGCACGATCCACAATGGACAGGCGCCGCCGAACCGCGCGAATTGCAGCGGGGTCGCCGAATGGCGCTTGGTGATGTTGCCGGCCATGTCGACGCGGCAGAAGAACACCGGCACCCCTTCGGCTCCCGGCCGCTGCAGCGTCGACAGGCGGTGACAGCACTGCTCGAAGCTCGTCCCGAAACGCTGGCGCAACCGGTCGATATCGTGGCGCACCGCCCGCGCCGCGTCGCGAAACAGGACATAGGGCATCAGCAGCGCGCCCGCGGCATAATTGGCCAGCCCTACCGACAGCAGCGCATGGGCGGCATCGTCCGCCAGCCCTGATGCCGTCACGGTGGCATCGATCGCTTCGGCCAGTTCAAGCCGGACCAACTGGTGCGCCAGCTGGAACAGCGCGCTTTCGGGCGGCAGCGTCCGGTCGAGGCGAAGCGTCCGGCGAACGGGGTCGAAGGCGCGCATCCGCCCGCCGCCATCGCCGCTTTCGATCTGCACGCGGTGGCGGGACTGCAAACGCTCCCCGATGGCGCGGCGCGGGCTGGCATCGGCGGGAAAGCGGGCGGCCAGTGCCTCTGCCCCACGGTCGATCGCGTCGATGTAATTGCCCGCGTCGTGAAACCAGTCGCGCACGGCTTCCCATGGCTGACGGCTGGCGCTTTCGCCCGAATCGACACGGTCATCCAGCACGCGCACCTGCGCCTCGACCCGCATATAGGCGGCGTGCAGCGCCACCAGCCGCTGCGCTAGTTGCGGTTGCTGACGAAGCGCACGGGTCAGCCCCGGATCGGCCTCGGTCGCGCCGTCGATGCGCGAATCGGTCGCGGCGGTCAGCGCGGCGGCGGCCAGCCCCGCATCCTCCCCGATCGTGCCCCAGTCCTGTGGAAAGGCGCGGGTCAGCGCCGCCAGCACCAGTTCGGTCAGCGGGCGGTCGCCATTTTCGATCTGCGACAGATAACTGGTCGATATGCCAAGCCGCCCCGCCGCCTCTGCCTGGCTCAGCGCATGGCGGCGGCGCAGGGCGCGAAGCTGATGACCGGCGAACAGGCGGCGTGGGACGTTGGACATGACGGGTTTGCAAACATGGTTTGCACATGTTTGCAACATCGCATTTGCCTTCGCCGCTGCGCCATGAAAGGAAGTTGCCGACACATTTCGGGAGCGCGCATGTCGTCCACCATCGCCGAACTGGAACGCCGCCGCGACGCCGCCCGTCTGGGCGGTGGCCAGCGCCGGGTGGATGCCCAGCACGCCAAGGGCAAGCTGACCGCGCGCGAACGGCTGGACGTGCTGCTCGACCACGGGTCGTTCGAAGAACTCGACATGTATGTCGAACATAACTGCACCGATTTCGGGATGCAGGATCAGGTGGTGCCCGGCGACGGCGTCGTCACCGGATCGGGCACGATCAACGGGCGGCTGGTGTTCGTCTTTTCACAGGATTTCACCGTGTTCGGCGGATCGCTGTCCGAACGCCACGCGCAAAAGATCTGCAAGATCATGGATATGGCGATGAAGGTGGGTGCGCCCGTCATCGGCCTGAACGATTCGGGCGGCGCGCGTATCCAGGAGGGCGTCGCCTCGCTCGGCGGCTATGCCGAGGTGTTTCAGCGCAACGTGCTCGCCAGCGGCGTGGTGCCGCAACTCAGCCTCGTCATGGGGCCGTGCGCGGGCGGCGCGGTTTATTCGCCCGCGATGACCGACTTCATCTTCATGGTGAAGGATTCGTCGTATATGTTCGTCACCGGCCCGGATGTAGTGAAGACCGTTACAAACGAGATCGTCACGCAGGAGGAACTGGGTGGAGCGGTGACGCATACCACGAAGTCGGGGGTCGCCGATGTGGCCTTCGACAACGATATCGAGGCGCTGCTCGCGGCCCGCGACTTCGTGGACCTGTTACCGGCATCGAACCGGGAAGCGCCCCCGGCGCGGCCGACCGAAGATCCGTGGGACCGGATCGAGCACAGTCTCGACACGCTGATCCCGCCCAACGCCAATCAGCCCTATGACATGCACGAGCTGATCCGAAAGGTTGTGGACGAGGGCGATTTCTTTGAAATCCAGCCTGCCCATGCCGGCAATATCCTGTGCGGTTTCGGTCGGGTCGAGGGCCGCACGGTGGGCATCGTCGCCAATCAGCCGATGGTGCTGGCGGGCGTGCTGGACATCAATTCATCGAAAAAGGCGGCGCGCTTCGTGCGGTTCTGCGATGCGTTCGAGATTCCGATCGTCACCTTTGTCGACGTGCCGGGCTTCCTGCCGGGCGTGGGGCAGGAGCATTCGGGCATCATCAAGCATGGCGCGAAACTGCTGTTCGCCTATGCCGAGGCGACGGTGCCCAAGATCACGGTCATCACGCGCAAGGCGTATGGCGGCGCCTATGACGTGATGGCGTCCAAGCATCTGCGCGGCGACCTGAACTATGCGTGGCCGACCGCCGAAATCGCGGTGATGGGCGCCAAGGGCGCGGTCGAGATCATCTTTCGCGGGCGCACGGCCTATGAGATCGCCGAGCGCACGGCGGAATATGAAGCCCGCTTCGCCAACCCCTTCGTGGCGGCGTCCAAGGGTTTCATCGACGAGGTCATCATGCCGCATTCCACACGGCGGCGCGTGGCGCTGGGTTTGCGGAAACTCAGGGGGAAGGCGCTGGAGAACCCGTGGAAGAAGCACGACAATATTCCGTTGTGACGCCGGGCGGGTATCGTGAAGCAACCGGCGATCTACATCATGGCAAGCCGGCGGAATGGCACTCTATACATCGGCGTCACGTCGAACTTGCCCCAGCGGGTGTGGCAACATCGCGAGGGCGTCGCCGATGGCTTCACCAAGCGATACGGATGCAAGATGCTGGTCTGGTTTGAGATGGCCGAAACGATGGAAGGCGCTATCGCCCGCGAAAAGCAGATGAAAGGCGGATCGCGCGCCAAGAAGCTGGCGTTGATCGAGGCGATGAACCCGGCGTGGAAGGACTTGTATGTGCAGATCGCCCATGGCTGAGCCTCTTCTCTCGCCGTCATTGCGAGCGCAGCGAAGCAATCCAGCGACGGACTGCGCGGCACTGGTTTGCTTCGCTGCGCTCGCAATGACGGCGCGCGCCGCATGATCCTCGGCCGCCTCAACCATGTCGGCGTCGCGACGCCCTCCATCGCCGATAGCATCGCCCTTTACCGCGACGTCATGGGCGCGACCGCGATCGGCGCGCCGTTCGACCTGCCCGCGCAGGGCGTAAAGGTCTGCTTCGTCGATACGCCCAATACCCAGATCGAATTGATCGAGCCGCTGGGGGCCGATTCCCCGATCCGCGCTTTCCTCGAAAAGAACCCGGCGGGCGGGCAGCATCACGTCTGCTATGAAGTGCCCGATATTCACGTGGCCAAGGCGTGGTTCGAGGAAAAGGGCCTCCGCGTATTGGGCGAACCGCGTATCGGCGCGCACGGGACGCCGATTTTCTTCGTGCACCCGCGCGACATGGGCGGCGTGCTGACCGAGATCATGGCAACGCCCAAGGGGGCCCATTGATGGCGTTCGAGCATATCCTGAGCGACCGTCGCGGCGATGTGCTGGTCCTGACGCTCAACCGGCCCGACCGGCTGAATGCCGCGCCCCCGGCAATGTTCGACGAATTGCGTGCCGCGCTGTCCGACCTGAATGGCGCGCGTGCGGTGCTGCTGGCCGGGGCGGGGCGCGCCTTTTGTTCGGGTGCCGATGTGGCGGGCGGGGCGCTCAACAGCGACGATCCCGGCGCAGCGACCTTTGCCGCGCTGACCGAGCATTACAATCCGACACTGACCACGCTGGCGGCATTGGACGTGCCGGTCGTCAGCGCGGTGCGTGGGGCGGCGGCTGGGATCGGATGCAGCCTGGCGCTGGCCGCCGATTTCTGTGTCGCCAGCGACACTGGCTATTTCCTGCAGGCATTCGTCAATATCGGACTGGTTCCCGATGGCGGTGCGTCCTGGATGCTGCCGCGCCTGATCGGGCGCGCAAGGGCGGCGGAGATGATGCTGCTGGGTGAGCGGGTGCTGGCCGACCGCGCGCTGGAATGGGGCATGATCCACAAGGTCGTCGCCGACGAGGCGTTGGATGAGGCCGCGCTGGCGTTGGCCACGCGACTGGCGGCGGGACCGACGGTGGCGCTGGGTCTGATGCGCCGCGCGCTTCATCATGGTTACGAAAGCGACTATGCTGCGGCAATGCTGCACGAGGCGAAGGCACAGCGCCACGCCCGCACGACGCTGGACGCGACCGAGGGGGGCATGGCTTTCCTCGCCAAGCGGAAACCCGACTTCAAGGGACGCTGAGGCGCCCACCGACCGAGTATTTGCGATGACCGACAAACCCACTCCCGCCGACTGGCGCGCGCTTGCCGACAAGGAAGTGAAGGGCCGCGACCTGACCTGGCACACGCCGGAGGGGATTGCGGTCAAGCCGCTCTATACGGCTGAGGATGTCGCTGGCTGGGACCCCGGCCTGCCCGGTTTCGGGCCGTTCACGCGCGGCGTGCGCGCGTCGATGTATGCCGGGCGCCCCTGGACCGTCCGGCAATATGCGGGCTTTTCGACGGCCGAGGAATCGAACGCCTTTTACCGCCGCAATCTGGCCGCGGGGCAAAAGGGGCTTTCGGTCGCCTTCGACCTGGCCACGCATCGCGGATACGACAGCGACCATCCGCGCGTGACCGGCGATGTGGGCAAGGCGGGCGTTGCGATCGATAGTGTCGAGGACATGAAGATCCTGTTCGACGGCATCCCGCTGGATCAGATGTCGGTGTCGATGACCATGAACGGCGCGGTGATCCCGATCCTGGCGTTCTTCATCGTCGCAGGGGAGGAGCAGGGTGTTCCGAAGGAAAAGCTGGACGGCACGATCCAGAACGACATCCTGAAGGAGTTCATGGTCCGCAACACCTATATCTACCCCCCGCAGCCCTCAATGCGGATCATTTCGGACATTATCGGCTACACGTCCGAACATATGCCGAAGTTCAACAGCATCTCGATCTCCGGCTATCACATGCAGGAAGCGGGGGCGACGCAGGTTCAGGAACTGGCCTTTACCATCGCCGACGGCCGCGAATATGCACGGGCGGCGATGGCGGCGGGGCTGGACATCGACAAGTTTGCCGGGCGGCTGTCCTTCTTCTTCGCGATCGGCATGAACTTCTTCATGGAAATCGCCAAGCTGCGCGCCGCCCGGACGCTGTGGCACCGGGTGATGACCGAACTGGGCGCAAAGGACGAGCGGTCCAAGATGCTGCGGACGCATTGCCAGACGTCGGGCGTATCGTTGCAGGAACAGGACCCCTATAACAACGTCATCCGCACCACGATCGAGGCGCTGGCGGCAGGGCTGGGCGGCACGCAGAGCCTGCACACCAATGCGCTCGATGAAGCGATCGCGCTGCCCACCGACTTTTCCGCGCGCATCGCCCGCAACACGCAGATCGTGTTGCAGGAGGAAACCGGCATCACCAACGTCGTCGATCCGCTGGGCGGCAGTTATTATGTCGAGGCGCTGACCAGGGACCTAGTCGACCGCGCGTGGGAATTGATCGAGCGCGTGGAGGCCGAGGGTGGCATGGCCCGTGCCGTCGATGCCGGCTGGCCCAAGGCGATGATCGAGGAAGCCTCCGCCGCCCGCGCCGCGCGCGTCGACCGGGGAGAGGACGTGATCGTCGGCGTCAACAAACACCGGTTGAAGGACGAGGACCCGGTCGAGATTCTCGACATCGACAATCATGCCGTGCGGCAGGGCCAGATCGCGCGGATCGAACGCGTCCGCGCCGCTCGTGACGAGGGCGCTTGTCAGGCGGCACTGGTGGCGCTTCGCGAAGGGGCGGCGGGTGATGCCAACCTGCTGGCGCTGGCGGTCGAATGTGCCCGCGCCCGCGCCACGCTGGGCGAGATTTCGGCGTCGATGGAAGTCGTGTTCGGGCGTTACGGCACGCAGCCGACGCCGGTGCGCGGCATCTATGGCGGCGCGTATAAGGACGACGCGCGCTGGACGCGCCTGTCCGACGGCGTGACCGCGACCGAGCGGCGATTGGGCCGCAAACCCCGGATGCTGGTCGCCAAGATGGGACAGGACGGGCATGACCGGGGCGCCAATCTGGTGTCGAGCATGTTCGGCGACCTGGGCTTCGACGTGGTTGCCGGGCCGCTGTTCCAGACGCCGGAGGAAGCGGCGAAGCTGGCCATCGAAAGCGATGTCGACGTGGTCGGTGCATCCAGCCTGGCGGCAGGGCACAAGACGCTGATCCCCGAGCTGATCGGCCATCTGAAGGATGCGGGCCGCGCCGACATTCGCGTCGTGGCGGGCGGCGTGATCCCGGCACAGGATTATCCGTTTCTGCGCGACGCGGGCGTGCAGGCGATTTTCGGCCCCGGCACCAATCTGATCGAGGCGGCCGAACAGGTGTTGCGCCTGCTGGGCCACAACATGCCCCCCGACAGCGAGGCGGCGGAATGACTTTGGGCTTTTCGGTCGAGACGCTGGTGCCGCGCGCGCGGGGCAGCGGATCGCTTCGCATGGGGCTGACCCGGCTGGCCGAGCGCGACTGGCTGCAACCTGATTTCGACCGCGCGGTGCGTGCCGATGCCTTTGATCGCCGGTCCGACAGTGTCGCGATGCTGCCCGAGGGCGAGGCGCCGGGTCGCGAAGCAGCGGCAATGATCGGCACCGGCGGCACGCTGGGCGATGCGGCGCGCGGCGTGTGGGAGGATCTGTGCGTGCTGACCCCCGGCGCGGACGGCCGTTACCGGCTGGTCGGCGGGGCGGTGGCATTTCCCACCGACTGGCGGCTCAGCGACAAGCTGGGACTGGCGCTGACCGATGTACACGCACCGATCCATGGCTATGCCGAGCAACTGGCCGCCGGGGTCGATCATTTCATGGCGACGCTGACGCCGGGCATGATCTTTGGCCGGGCCAACTGGTTCGTCGTGCCCGATCCCGCCCCCCGCTGGATGCCAGAGGGCGACCCCGCCACCCGATTTGCCCATGTCGATGCGGACAATGCCGGGGAGACGCTGTTCGTCCGGTGCGAGCGCCAGACGCTACGCCGCCTGCCCGAAACGGGGGCGGTTCTGTTCACCATCGGCATCCATGTCGCGCCGCTCGCCGCATTGAGCGATGCGGTCGTCGCGCGCGTGGGCGATGCGGTTGCCACGATCGGCGCGGGCGAGCATGAGCGCCGCGCCGCACCCCATTATGCGGCCGCGCTGGCCCGTTATGCCGCGCGCCGCCAAACCCGACCGGAGATCGCCGCTTGAACGCCGTCACACCCCTCGCCGCCGCCGAAACTGCTGCCGATGTGACCGAACGCTGGTCGCGTGCCGCGATTGCCGAGCTGTTCGACCTGCCCTTTACTGAACTGGTGTTTCGCGCGGCGGAAGTGCACCGCGCCAATCATCCGGCCAACAGCGTCCAGCGATCGACGCTGTTGTCGATCAAGACCGGCGGCTGCCCCGAAGATTGCGGTTACTGCAACCAGTCGGCGAAGCACAGCACCGACCTTGGCGCGTCCAAGCTGATGGATGTGCGCGCGGTGATGCAGGCGGCGGCGCAGGCCAAGGACAATGGCTCCACCCGGTTCTGCATGGGCGCGGCATGGCGCAACCCCAAGGACCGCGACATGCCCGACATCGTCGAGATGGTGAAGGGCGTGCGCCAGATGGGCATGGAAACCTGCATGACGCTGGGCATGTTGTCGCCGGGTCAGGCGGCGATGCTGGCCGATGCAGGGCTGGATTATTACAATCACAACATCGACACCTCGCCCGAATATTATGACCGGGTCATCACCACGCGGACCTTCGCCGACCGGCTGGACACGCTGGACCATGTGCGATCAGCCGGGATCAACGTGTGTTCGGGCGGCATCGTCGGTATGGGGGAGACGCGCGGCGACCGGGTTGGCTTCATCCATGCGCTGGCCAACCTGCCGACCCCGCCCGAAAGCGTGCCGGTCAACGCGCTGGTCCCGGTCAAGGGCACGCCGCTGGGCGACATGCTGGCCGATACGCCGCTGGCCAAGATCGACGACATCGAGTTCGTGCGGACGGTGGCCGTCGCGCGCATCACCATGCCGGACAGCATGGTGCGCCTGTCCGCGGGCCGGGAAAGCATGAGCGAGGCGACGCAGGCGCTGTGTTTCCTTGCGGGCGCGAACTCGATCTTCACCGGCGACAAGCTGCTGACGACGGGCAATGCCGGCGATGACAAGGATGCTGAGCTGTTCCACAAGCTGGGGCTGACGGCGATGGGAGTCGAAGAGCAATCAAACGTGGTAGCAGGGTGAATTATGGCCGCTTGATGTTTGTGTGTGTCGCGATCCTTACTGTGCTGCTGGTTGCGATGTTCTACTCTGGCATGTTCATGCACGGCGACCCGACTGAGGTTCCTAATTGATGTTCAAGAAAATCCTCGTTGCCAATCGCGGCGAAATCGCGTGCCGGGTGTTTCGCACGGCCAGGCGCATGGGGCTGAAGACCGTCGCCGTCTATTCCGACGCCGATGCGCGCAGCCCGCATGTGCTGATGGCGGATGAAGCGGTGCGGCTTGGCCCCGCGCCCGCGTCCGAAAGCTATCTCAAGGCCGACCTGATCCTGCTCGCCGCCAAGGAAACGGGCGCCGACTGCATCCACCCCGGCTATGGCTTCCTGTCCGAACGCGAGAGCTTCGCCAAGGCCTGTGCCGACGCAGGGATCGCGTTCGTCGGGCCGCCGCCGGGCGCGATCGCGGCGATGGGCGACAAGATCGAATCGAAGAAG
>NZ_DATJLI010000185.1:0-19163 GCF_035490575.1 Sphingomonas sp.
GCGCATCCCGCCGGTCCCACCGACCCCGCCTGTGTCGAGGCTGTGGAGCGCGCGGCGGCGGCATTGGCGCAAACCGGGGTTCAGGTGGTGCGCGACCATCCCGCCCTGCCCGACCTGTCGCGACAGCATGACGCCTATGGCAAGATGCTGAACGTCACCTTCGCCCGCCCGCAACCGGCGCTGCACGATACCATGCCGACGCTGCTGGCGTGGCTGAGCTGGCTCGACGCACAGGCCCGCACCACCCGCGCATGGGAATCGCTGTTCGGGGGCGTCGATACCGTCATCGCGCCGCCCGCCTCGACGCTGGCCTTTCCCCACGATCACCGCCCGATCGGCGACCGCAGCCTGACGATTGACGGGCGCGACGCGGCCTATGACGCGCATCTGGTCTGGGCGGGGGTGGCGACCTATCCCGGCCTGCCCGCCTGTGTCGTGCCCGTCGGGCTAGTCGATGGCCTGCCCGCCGGGGTTCAGGTCATCACCGCGCCGCGCCGCGACCATGATGCCATCGCCATTGCCCGACGGATCGACCGCCAGCTTCGAGGAGCCGCATGATGAATGGCCTGTCCCAGTTTCGTGCCGAAACCCGTGCCTGGCTCCAGGCGAATTGCCCGCCCGAAATGCGCCAGCCCGTCCGCAGTGAAAAGGATGTGTGCTGGGGCGGGCGCCGGGCAAGCTATCAGCCCGGCCAGCGCGAATGGATGGATGCGATGGCCGCGCGCGGCTGGACCGTGCCCGATTGGCCCGCGGCCTATGGCGGCGGCGGCCTGTCGGCAGCGGAGGCAAAGGTGCTGAAGGAAGAGATGGCGGCGCTAGGCTGTCGCAATCCGCTGTCCAGCTTCGGCATCTCCATGCTTGGCCCGGCACTGCTTAAATACGGGACCGAGGAACAGAAGCGCGAACACCTGCCCCCAATCGCGCGCGGCGAAATCCGCTGGTGTCAGGGCTATTCGGAACCGAATGCCGGGTCCGATCTGGCAGGGCTGGCCACCAGTGCCGAGGACGCCGGCGACGATTACATCGTCAACGGGCAAAAGGTGTGGACCAGCTATGCCGACAAGGCCGACTGGATATTCTGCCTGGTCCGCACCTCGCGTGAGACGAAGCAGGGCGGCATCAGCTTCCTGTTGTTCGACATGGACTCGCCGGGCGTCTCGACCAGGCCCATCCTGCTCATCAGCGGCTATTCGCCCTTTTGCGAGACGTTTTTCGACAATGTGCGCGTGCCCAAGCGCAACCGCATCCATGACGAGAACAAGGGCTGGGACGTCGCCAAATATCTGCTGGGCCATGAGCGGGAGATGATCTCCGGCATGGGGCTGGGTCAGGGGACCGGCGGCAATCCGCTGGTCGAAGGTGCCATCGCCACCATTGGGCTGGACGACAGGGGACGGCTGGCCGATCCGCTGCTGCGCGCGGCAATCGCCGAGTTCGACGTGCGCGCCCGCGCCTTTGCCATGATGTCGGAACGGTTCATCGACGAACTCAAGGCCGGTCGCGCGCATCCCGCACAGCCCAGCATGATGAAATATGTTGGCACCGAACTGAACAAGCGGCGTCACGAACTGGTCATGGCCGCAGGCGGTTCGGACGCGCTGGAATGGGAAAGCGACGCGTCCAACGGCGGTGCCAGGGCGCGCGCATGGCTTCGCACCAAGGCCAATTCGATCGAGGGCGGGACCAGCGAAATCCAGCTCAACATCATTGCCAAGCGCATCCTGGAACTGCCGGGGGCGTGACCCATCCGTCACCCCGGACCTGTTCCGGGGTCCACCTTTCCACCGATGGCGCCGGACAAGCGGCACGGTGGACCCCGGAACAAGTCCGGGGTGACGATCTGGAGAGATCATGCCCCTGTATCTGAACGACGAACAGACGATGCTGCGCGACACCGCGCGCGATTTCGTGGCCGAACACGCACCCGTCCGCCACCTGCGGGCGCTTCGCGACGCAAACGACGAAACCGGGTTCAGCCGCGACTTGTGGCGACAATTTGCGGAGATGGGCTTTACCGGCATGATGGTGCCGGAGGCGCAGGGCGGGCTGGGCCTGGGCCATGTCGAAGCGGGCGTGGTGATGGAGGAGATCGGCCGGAACCTGTCGCCGTCCCCCTTCCTTACCACATCGGTCGCGGCGGTGGCGGCGCTGGACGGCACCGCCCATGCAGAACGCTGGTTCCCCGCCATCGTCGCGGGTGACGCCATTACCGCGCTGGCGGTTGACGAGGGCGCCAAGCATGACGGCCGCGTCGCGATGGCGGCAGAGCGGTCGGGCAACGGCTTCCGCCTGTCGGGCGCCAAAAGGTTTGTCCACCATGCCCATGTCGCCGACCTGATCCTGGTCGCCGCGCGCACCGCCGGCAGCGCCGATGACGCCGACGGCATCACGCTGTTCGCACTTCCGCGCGACAGCAACGGGCTGACCGCCGACCCACGCCGCCTGGCCGATTCGAGCCTCGCCAGCGAAGTGCGCTTCGACGGGGTCGTGGTTGATGCCGATGCCGTGGTGGGCGAAGTCGATGGCGGCCGCGCCGTGATCGACCGGATGCTGGCCGCCGGGCGCACCGGCGTGGCCTCCGAATTGTTGGGCGTCGGCGGTGGCGCGATGGACATGACCACCGACTATCTGAAACAGCGCAGGCAGTTCGGACAGCCGATCGGCAGCTTTCAGGCGCTCCAGCACCGCGCCGCGCACCTTTATGCGGAAATGGAGGTCGCGCGCGCCGCGGTGCTCAAGGCGCAGCAACTGCTCGACGCCGGCGATCCGCGCGCGGCGCAGGCGACCGCGGTGGCAAAGGCGATGACGGGGCTTGCCACCACGCTGGCCGTGCAGGAAGGCGTGCAGATGCACGGCGGCATCGGCATGACCGACGAATATGACATCGGCTTCTACATGAAGCGCGCGCGCGTGCTGGCCGAATTGTTCGGCGACAGCAATTTCCACGCCGACGCGCTGGCGCGGGACAGCGGTTACTGATGGCCGACAGCGAACGCGCGACCACGCCCGATGCGCTGGTCGCCGAACTGACTACGCTGCTTGATGTCGAGGCGATCGACACCGACCTGTATCGCGGCAGCCGCCAGCCCGGCGGCGTCGGCCGGGTGTTCGGCGGACAGGTGATCGCTCAGGCGCTTCAGGCCGCGCAACGATCGATCGACGATGAAAAGGTCGCGCATTCGCTCCACGCCTATTTCATGCGGCCGGGCAGCGAGGATCATCCGATCATCTACCGCGTGGTGCGCGACTTCGACGGGCGCAGCTTTGCCAATCGCCGCGTCATCGCGATGCAGCGCGGCCAGCCGATCCTGAACATGATCGCATCGTTTCAGCGGCCGGAGGACGGGCTGGCGTATCAGCGACCCATGCCCGACGTGCCCGCGCCGGAGACGCTGCGAAGCGAAAGCGACCTGCGTGACGAAATCCAGGCACAGGTGCCGGAGAAACTGCGACGCTTTTTCCTGCGCGCGCGCCCGATCGAAATCCGCCCTGTCGACCCGCGCGAATGGTTCGCCCCGGCTCCGCGCGAGCCGGTGCAGCATAGCTGGTTCCGCATCGTCGCCCCGCTGCCCGACAATCCGGCGCTGCACCGCGCGATGCTGGCCTATGCGAGCGACATGACGCTGCTGGGCACCTGCATGTTGCCGCACGGCGTCAGCTGGATGACGGGCAGTGTCCAGACCGCCAGCCTCGACCACGCCATCTGGCTGCACGAACCCTTCCGCGCCGATGAATGGCTGCTCTATACGACTGACAGCCCATGGTCGGGCCATGCGCGCGGATTGAACCATGGGCGCATCTATACCCGCGACGGACGGCTGGTCGCGAGCTGCGCGCAGGAAGGGTTGATCCGCAAGCGGGATTAGCGCGAAAACGCGGCACTTTCCGGGGGTTGCCGCGTTGACGAAAGGTGATTGGCTCCCTCCTCCCGCTCAGCCTTGCCGCCGCCGTTCAGCCGCAGCCCGATGCCCTTGAAAAGCGCACCCGCAATCCGCGCGTGGTGATGGTCTTTGCCCCCGCCCGTGACGACTCCCGCCTGCGTCGCCAGCAGGCGTTGCTGCGCGAAGCGCGCTCGGCGCTGGACGACCGCGACGTGCATGTGATCGAGGTCGTTGGAGACACCGTGGCGGGCGCGCATGATTATGCCACCGCCCTCCGACAGCGTTATGCGGTGCAGGCCCGCGCATTCGGCGTGCTGCTGATCGGACGCGACGGCGGGGTGAAATTGCGCGCCGAAGATGCGGTGCCGGTCGAGCGGCTGAACACCACGATCGACGCCATGCCGATGCGTCAGCGCGAGATGCGGATAGATTGACGTTGCGGCGCACCATGCCCGCGCCTAGCGAACGGGGCATGTCCAGCGACCGCATCCTGACCGGCATCGGCCTGCGCCTGCTTGCGGTCGCATTGCTGGCAACCATGGCCGCGCTGGTCAAACTGGCGGAAGCGCGCGGTGCGGGCCTCGGTGAGACGATGTTCTTTCGTCAGCTTGGCGCTTTGCCGATCGTGCTGGCATGGCTGACCGTGACCGGCGACCTGAAAAGCGTGCGGACCAGGCGGTTTTCAGCGCATCTGGGCCGGGCGGTCGCCGGATTGATGGGCATGACCGCGACATTCGGCGCCATCCATCTACTGCCGCTGGCGGAGGCGACCAGCCTCCAATTCGCCGCCCCCGTTTTCGCGACCCTGCTCGGCGCGCTGTGGCTGCGCGAGCCGACCGGCGTGCATCGCTGGGGAGCGGTGCTGACGGGCTTTGCCGGCATCGTCATCATTGCACAGCCCGGCGGTCATGCCGTGCCGCTGGCGGGCGCGGCGGTGGGACTGGCGGCGGCATTCATGATCGCGGTCATCTCGATCCTGCTGCGCCAGATCGGTCGCACCGAACGCGCCGGGGCAACGGTATTCTGGTTCTCGGCGCTGTCCCTGCCCCCGTTGGCAATCGCCTGGCTGCTTGATTTCCGCGCGCATGACGCCGCGACATGGGCGTTGCTGGCGGGGGTCGGTGCGGTGGGTGGCGCGGGCCAGATCGCGCTGACGGCGGCACTGCGCCACGCGCCGGTGTCGGTGGTGGTGCCGATGGATTATTCGGCGCTCATCTGGGCGACGTTGTTGGGCTGGCTGTTGTTCGAGCAATTACCCGGCGACACGACCTGGATCGGCGCGCCATTACTGATCGGCAGCGGGCTTTACATCGCCATGCGCGAACACCGCCTGCACAAGGCCGACAGCGCGGCCAAGCCGCCGATCCCCTGACCCGTCAGTCGAGCGGATAGATCGCCGCCGTCACCCAGCGCAATTCGGCGCGCAGCACGCCCCATGCACGCGCCGCGGCGCGGCTGTCCATCGCCTCCACGCCAATCCCGCGCGCCTCCAATGCGTCGACCAGCGCGCGCGGCGGGCGCAGCATCCGGGTGCCGGTGCCCAGGATCAGGAACTCCGGCACCGGATCGACCGTCAGCGCTGGGGCGAGATGGTCGAGCGTCAGCTCGGCGATCGGCGGCGGCGACCAGCCATCGGCGCGCAACGGCGTGATCGCCAGCCCTTCATACACGCCATCGTCGACGCGAAAGCCGCGTCCGACGATGGCGGAAATCAGCGGCCCTTGCGCCCCCGCATCCCGGTCCATCCGCATGGCGGCGTCAGCGTTCGCGCGGTGCGATGCGCTCGCCATCGCCCGGCGTCGCGACCTTGCGGTCGAAATTGTCGGGCGTGACGTTGAACTGGATCAGGATGCCGTTGCCGACGAACATCGACGACCAGGTGCCGATGACGATGCCCAGGAACATCGCCAGCGAGAAGCCGAAGATCACGTCCGGCCCGATCAGCACCAGCGCGGCCAGCGCGAGCATGATCGAAAGCGAGGTCATGACGGTTCGCGACAGCGTTTCGTTGATCGACAGGTTCAGGATCTCGACAATTCCCATGCGGCGATATTTGCGAAGGTTTTCGCGCACGCGGTCGAAGATGACGATCTTGTCGTTCAGCGAATAGCCGATGATCGTCAGCAACGCGGCAATGGTGTTCAGGTCGAACTCAAGCTGGGTCAGGGCGAAAAAGCCCAGCACCACGATCATGTCCTGCGCCAGCGCCAGCAGCGCGCCGACCCCGAACTGCCATTCGAACCGGAACCAGATGTAGATCGCGATGGCGATCATCGCCAGGCCGAGCGCCAGCGCGCCCTTTTCGAACAACTCACCCGAAACCTTGCCCGACACGGCCTCCACGGAACCCACGCGCGCGCCGGGATAGGCTTCCTCGATCGTGTCGCGCAGGCGCTGTGCGTTCTGGCTGGCCGACTGGGCGGTTTCGTTTTCGGGCACTGGCAGGCGGATGGCGATATCGCGCGGGCTGCCGAACTGCTGGATGGTCGATTCACCCAGGCCCAGTGAGTCCACCCGCTCCCGCAGCGAATCGATCTGCACGTCCGACGGCAAGGTGACGCGGACGAGTTGCCCCCCCACGAAATCGATGCCGAAGTTCAGGCCGCGCGTGCCGAGCAGCGCGATCGAGACGACGACGATGACGAGCGAGATGACCGTGGCGATCCGGCGGAACGCCATGAAGTCGATATTGGTCGTATCAGGGACGAGCTTCAGCGGACGCATTGCAATTTCCTCAGATCACCAGCTCGCGCGGGCGCTTCTTGAGCCAGTCGGCGACCATCAGGCGGGTAAAGGTGACAGCGGTGAACACCGACGTGACGATGCCGATGATGAGCACGACGGCGAACCCGCGCACCGGTCCGGCGCCAAACACGAACATCATGATCGCGGCGATGGCGTTGGTGACGTTGGCATCGAAAATCGCGCGCGTCGCTTCCTTGTAACCGAACTCGACCGCGGCATTCACGCTGCGGCCGCGCCGCCGCTCTTCGCGAATGCGCTCGTTGATAAGCACGTTGGCGTCGACCGCCGCACCGATGGTCAGCACGAAACCGGCGATGCCGGGCAACGTCAGCGTGGCGTTGAACAGCGCCATGACGCCCAGGATCATCAACACGTTCACGATCAGCGCAATGTTGGCGTAAACGCCGAAACGCAGATAGGCGAGCAGCATCAGGACCACGACCGCGCCGGTGCCGATCGCACCCGCGATGACGCCCGACCGGATCGAATCGGCGCCCAGTTCAGGGCTGATCGTCGATTCCTCGATCACGGCAAGGTCGACGGGCAGCTTGCCCGACCGCAACGCGATCGCCAGCTGATTGGCGCTTTCGACGGTGAACCCGCCCGAAATGCTCGCCGCGCCGCCCAGGATCTGTTCGTTGATGTTGGGCGCGGAGATGACCTGATTGTCGACAATGATCGCGAACGGCTTGCCGACATTTTCCTGCGTCACGCGGGCAAAGCGGCGACCGCCCTCCCCGTTGAAGCGGATGCCGACGATCGGCGCGCCGGTCTGCGGATCATATTCCTGGCGCGCATCGGCGATCTGGTCGCCCGAAATGATCGTCGAACGCCGAACCGCGATCGGCGCGCCGCCCGACGGATAGGGCAGGATCTGGCTGCCGATCGGGGCCTGATTGCGGGCGATGGCGGCGGGGTCGGCGGTGGTGTCCACCAGCTTGAACTCAAGCCGCGCGGTGCGGCCCAGCAATTCCTTCAACTGCTGCGGGTCCTGAAGGCCCGGCACCTGCACGACGATGCGGTTGCTGCCCTGCCGGATGATCGTCGGCTCGCGCGTGCCCAGTTCATCGACGCGGCGGCGAACGACTTCGGTCGCGTCGACCATCGCCTGTTCGACCGCGGCAGTCAGGCCCGCGCTGGTCGGCGTCATCACCACGCGTGTGGTGTCGCGCACTTCGATATCCCAGTCGCGCTGGCCCGTCAGGCCGGCACCCGCCGTTAGCGGCAACAGCCGTTCGCGAACCGCGTCCACCTGTCCGACATCGCGCACCATGAAGCTGATGCGGCCATCGCGCGTCGAAATGTCGCCGATCGGCAGACGCGGCGCGCGGCGCATTTCGCCGATGATGGTATCGCGCATCGTCTCGAGCCGCTGGTTGCGGACATCGCTTGTCTGCGCTTCGAGCAGGATATAGCTGCCGCCCGCCAGGTCGAGGCCGAGATTGACCTTGGTGCCCGTCATCCAGCCCGGAAGCTGGCGGGAAACCGACGACGGCAACAGCGACGGCACCGACAACAGGACGCCAACAATCACCGCGGCCCAGGTGAGCCACTTCTTCCAGGCCGGAAAATCGAGCATCAGTCGTTGGCCGGATTGCCGCCCAGCGGCGTCACTTCGGCAATGGTGCCCTTGACCACGCGCACGCGAACGCCCTGCGCGATCTCGACTTCCAGATGCTGGTCTTCGACCTTGATGACTTTCCCCACCAGACCGCCGCCGGTGACGACGGTATCACCGCGCTTGGCATTGGCGATCGCGTTCTGCAGCGTCCGCATCCGCTTTTGCTGCGGACGGATCATCAGAAAGTAGAAAGCGACAAAGATCAGGATCAGCGGCGCGATGCCGACGATCTGACCGGCGATGCCGGGCGACGCGGCGCCGGCGGACTGTGCGAATGCAGTGGAAACGAACATGATGGGGTCGAAAACGCCTGTGTTCGAAGGGCGGGACGAAGCGCCCCGTTCAAGCGGCGCGCGCTATCATGCGGTGGTCGCCCATGCAACCGTCGCGCTTCGTTCCGGCGATCCGTCATCGAAGTGTCACCAAATCCTAAGACCGCATTAACGCCATGTCGTTTAGCAGGTGCAACATGTTTCGAGCGCCCACGCCCCCCCTGCCCGATGGCTCGCCCGTCGCGACCGGCCACTGGCTGACCGCCGTCGAGCGTGCGCCGCTGTCGATCCCGCGCGATGCGCGGCTCGACGGCGCCGCCGACCTGTTCCAACGCAATCCCGATGCGCGCTTTGTCGCGGTGGTCGACGGCGCGGCCCGCCCTGTCGGCGCATTGCTGGAACGCGACATCCGGCAATTGCTGCTCAACCCCTATGGTCACGCGCTGCTGCGAAACCCGGCTTACGGCGCCAGCCTGTGCGATTATATTCGCGCGGTGCCGGTCGCGGATGCGTCGCTGCCGGTCGCCGACCTGATCGCCGCCTATCATGCAGGCGACGGGGCCGAGGGCATGATCCTGACGCGCGGCGGGCGGCTGTTCGCCACGCTGTCGAACCGGCGGCTGGTGCTGCTGGCGGCGGGGCATGAGGCGGATCGTGCGCGCGACCAGTTGCACCGCGCCGCGCGCATCGAACAGGCCAGCATCGGCTTCGAGGCGGAGGTCGGGCGACTGGCGCACGAACTGGCGCAGCTTGCCGACGCGATCAAGGATCATGGCACCGCCACGGACACCCGCGCCGCCGCGACCGGCGCCAGCGCGGTCGACATGGCGCAGACCGCCGCACAGGGCGCGCGGCACCTTGAGGAGATCGAAGCGGAGGGCCGGGCACTATTGCATGCGCTGACCGGCGTCGCCAACGACACGCGCGCCGCGCAGATATTGGTGGCCGATGCGGTGGCGGTGGTCGGCGACGGCGCCGCCCGCACCGAAGCGCTGGGCCGCTCGGCCGAATCGATCGGCGCCATCGCGCAGATCATCGGCAATATCGCGGGCGAAGTGAACATGCTGGCGCTCAACGCCACGATCGAAGCAGCCCGCGCGGGTGAGGCGGGGCGCGGCTTCGCCGTCGTCGCCAATGCCATCAAGCAATTATCGTCCCAGACCGCGCGTGCCGCTGATACCGTGGCGGTGCACGTCGCCGATGTGCAGGCGGCGGTCGCCGACGTGACCGACGCGCATCAGCGCATTGACGGCGCGGTGCGAAGCATTGCCGCGCGATCGACCCGGATCATGGACGCCGCCGAAGCGCAGCGCGGCACGATGGACGCCATCGCCACGCATGTCGGCGAAGCGGCATCGGGTGCCGAGGCGGTGCGCGCGCAGGCACAGGGAATCGGCGATCAGGCCGCGCTGGCGCGCGAATCGTCGGCGGAAATGCAGACGCTGGCCGAACGGCTGGCGGCACAGGCACGCGCGCTGGCCGGACAGGCGCGCGGCTTCCTGCACGAAGTCCGCGCCGACGCATCGCTCGCCAACCCGGCCTGAAACGTGGCGCTTGCATCGCCCAGGCGATGCGCGTAGAGGCCCCGGCTCCGGTCGGGGCGTAGCGCAGCCTGGTAGCGCATCACACTGGGGGTGTGGGGGTCGCAGGTTCGAATCCTGTCGCCCCGACCAATTTTCGAACATTTGAAACAGGGATTGCGGGGACGCTGCCCCCGCGCCGACGGCTATCGCCGATAACCCGCCAGATGCAATGCACCGTCCAGCGGATCGCCCATCACCGGGCTGAGTCGCGCTACCGTTCGCGCGCGCAGCCAGGGCTGCATCCGGTCAGCCAGGCCGCCGACCAGCGCACATCGGCTGGCGCCCTGTTCAAAAATTGCTTCGATAAAGCGTTCGATGTGCTGGACCGCGTCCTCGACGATCGACCGGGCGATGGCGTCGTTCGCTTCCGCATGATCCATCACCAGTGGCGCGAAGCCGCCATAATCGCGCGGGCTGGCCTGATCCATCCAGGCGATCGCTCTTGCGGTGTCATGGTCGAAGCGCGCGGTCACGGCCCGGCTGAGGGGGGTAGCCTCGGTCCGCCCATCCAGCGCGCGCAAGGCATGGCGCATCGCGCTCAGACCCAGCGCCGCGCCGCTGCCTTCGTCCGAAATCGGAAAGCCATAGCCGCCGATGGTAAAGTCGCGTTCGCCGTTGCGGACATGCGCCACGCTGCCGGTGCCCAGGATCAGGATCGCGCCGTCCGCCCCGCCATGTGCGCCCAGATTGGCGATGAAGGCATCGGTCGCATATTCGACCGATGCGAAGGGAAAGTCGAACCCTGTCAAAGCAGCCCGCACGCCGGGGCGGGAAATGCCGGCAATGCCAATGCCCGCGCGGATCATGACCATCTGAGCCGGTGACAGACCGGCCTCGGCCACTGCCTGGTCCGCCACGGCCCGCAATCTGGCGTATAGCGCCTCCAGCCCGATCCGCGCATTTGCCGGCCCGCCCGCACCCGTGCCGATCACCGTCCCGCCGGCGTCGATCAGCCGCGCACGGCAATTGCTGCCCCCTGCGTCGATGCCCAGATAAAAGGTCATGATCGCATCTCCTGCGGCGGCACGCCCCAATATCGCGCCTTGGGCGTCATGCCGATGCCCGGATTGCACTGATTACGCGGATCGATCCGGCGATAGAAATCGGCCAGCGGTGGCTTTGCCTTATACAGATGGCCGACATTGTGCTCGGCGGGATATTCGGCGCCGCGTTGGTCCAGCAGCGCCCAGATGGCATGTTCGAACGCCAGCGGATCGACGCCCTTTCGCACGAGGTAATCCTGATGGAATACGTGGCAGAAAAAATGGCCGTAATAGAGGCGGTGCAGGCTCTGCGCGGCCAAGTCCGGCGGCAGCGTTTCCGTCCAGTCGCCTGCATTCCGCGGCAGGGCCATGTCCAGCGCCACGATGGCCTCCACCCGGTCGCGGTGCACCGCGCGATATCGCACCGCCGCGCCCGCCACGACAAAGCGGTGCAGGAACGCCTTCGCCGCCAGTTCGGGCGTGCATTCGAACCAGCCGTTTTCGCCATCCAGAACCGCCGCAAGCAACGCGCGCGTCTCCGCCACCATTGTGCGCGGCATCTTGAGCAGCAGATGATGCTCGAACCGGTCGCGAAAGCGGCGCATTTCGGCGGGCAGATGATCGGGCAGCAACCGCCCCGCCGCCTGCATCACCCGGTCGCTGAACCCCGCGCCCGGCACGGGCAGCGCATCGACCCGCGCCTTCAGCGCGAACAGGCGTGGCAGCCGGTCGGTCCCCAGCCGCTCGATCGCGACGAACATGTCCTTGCCGTAACGGTCGGCGATATCGAACGCGTCGCGGTGCATATATTCGCCCGCGATCGGCAGCATCGGGAAATCGGCCAACATGGCCCGGCGGATCGCCGTCAGCCGCGCGGGATCATTGGTGCCGATATAGAAGGTGCCCGCCCCTTCCTCCTTCTCGAACGTGTCCAGCCGCACGGCAAAGACGATCAGCTTGCCCGCGCTGCCCGCCGCTTCGAACAGGCACCGGCTGTCGGCGTTGAAGCGCGCGGGCCGGTCGCTGTCGATGGCGCGCACATGCGCGGCATATTCGCGGTCATGCGCCCAGGCGTCGGGGGCCGCATCCACGTCCGCGTCGGTAAAATCGCCGCGCTCCAACCGCCGCAGCACCGCCTCGGCATCGTCGCCCAGCGCAATGCCCAAATGATTGACCAGCCGCACCACGCCATCGTCGCCCACCTGTGCATACAGGCTCAACTGGGTAAAGGCCGGTCCCCGCTGCACCAGCGATCCGCCCGAATTGTTGCACACCCCGCCCACCACCGACGCCCCGAAACACGATGAGCCGATCACCGAATGCGGCTCCCGCCCCAGCGGCGCCAGCGCCCTTTCCAGCGCATACAGCGTCGTGCCGGGCAGACAGACGACCTGATGCCCATCCCGGATCAGGTGCAGACCGTCGATCCGCATCGTGCTGACGATGACGCAGCCACCGGGATAATCGCCGCCATCGGGCGTGGAGCCGCCGGTCAGCCCGGTATTCGATGCCTGCATGATGATTGAAACGTCAGCGGCGACGCACGCCTGCACCACGCGCCATTGCTCGACCAGGCTGCCGGGCCTGACCACCGCCAGCGCATCGCCCGCGCCGCTGCGATAGCCATGACGATAGCGCGCCGTCGCCTTGTCGCCGGTCAGCACATGGCGTGATCCGACGATCGCGCGCAACCGGGCGATCAGGTCGGACATTCGCGCGCCTCGCTCATCTGACCGCCGATCCAGGTGCGCCGCACACGGCGGTCGGCGTCGAGGTGCACCAGATCGGCGCGAAGGCCCGGTGCGATGGCGCCCGTTTCGTCCTCCAGCCGCAGGAAGCACGCGGGATTGCCGCTGGCCATGCGCGACGCATCGACCATCGAACAGCCCAGCATGTCCATCGCGTTGCGAAATGCCTGCGCCATGCTCAGTGCCGATCCGCCCAGCGTGCCGTCCGGCCCGCGACAGGTGCCGCCCACCAGGCGGATCGTCTGTTCCATCAGGGTAAAGCTCGACCGCTCACCACCCACGGGCGGCATCGCATCCGTCACCAGCATCGCACCACTCACCCCCCGCGCCGCCAGCGCCACGCGCAGCGCCGCCGGATGGACGTGCAAGCCATCGACGATCAGCCCGAAATGGCTGTTCCGGTTCAGCAGCGCGGCGGCAACCATGCCCGGCGCGCGGCTTTCCATCTGGGTCATGGCGTTGAACAAATGGGTGAAGCCCGACAGCCCCTGCGCCAGCGCGGCGACGGTCTGGTCATAATCGGCCAGGCTGTGCCCCGCCGCGACGATCACACCCGCGCGCGCCAGTGCCGCGATGGCCCCATCCGGCGCCAGTTCGGGGGCCAGCGTCACGATCCGCCGGCCCAGGCTCGGCTGCGTCAGCCGGGCAAGCACATTGCCGTCAATCGCGGTGAACTTCGCGGCGTCGTGAATGCCCTTCTTCGCGGGATTCAGATGCGGCCCCTCGATATGCAGGCCCAGCACGCCGGGCATCCCCCGCGCCAGCGCCGCTTCCCCCGCCGCGATCGCCGCATCGACCACGGCGGCATCGTCGCTGATAAGCGTGGGGAGCAGGCCCGTCGTGCCATATCGCCGATGCGCTGCCGCGATGGCGGCGATCCCGTCGATATCGGGGCGGTCGTTGAACAGGACATCGCCGCCGCCATTGACCTGCGTGTCGATGAAACCGGGCAGCAGCCACCCACCGTCCAGCGGCACGCGCTCGGCCCCGACCGGCAGCGCATCGACCGGCACGATCCGGGCGATGCGGCCATGCTCGATCAACAGCGCATGGTCGGCGACGATCCGATCGGGCAGGACAATGTTAGCCCCGACAAGCGCTTTCAGGGTCATAGGGTTCGCGTCACCTTTGCCAGATGCGGCGGCCGGTCGGGATCGCGCCCGCGCGCCAGCGACAGCGCATTGGCGAGCGGATAGAAACGCTGGATCTGCGCGATGGCGGCGATGGCGGGGTGGCAATCCGCCCGTCCCGGCAAAACCAGCGTCGCGCCCGCCACATCGTCGGGATGCCCGGCGGCGATCACCCGTGCCCCGCGCGCGCGGAAATCGTCCAGCCGCTCGCGAAGCCCTTCGCGCGCCTCGTCCACCGGCCCGATCACCAGCACCGGATCGCCCGCGCCGACCAGCGTCATGGGACCATGCGCGACCTCGGCGCTGCTGAACGCTTCGGCGTGAAGGCCGGACGTTTCCTTCAGCTTCAGCGCTGCCTCCCCCGCAATCGGCAGCGTCAGTCCCCGGCCCAGCACCAACATGCTGGTCGCATCGCGCAACAGCGGCACCGCACCCGTCCAGTCATCGGCCGCCGCCTGTGCCAGCACGTCGCCAATACCGGACAACGCGTCCAGCAACGCGGCATCCCCGCTCCATTCAGCGACCAGATGCGTGATCGCCACCAGCGTGCCGATAAAACTTTTGGTCGCCGCCACGCTGGTTTCCAGTCCGGCGTGAACGAGGATGCAGATGTCGGCCAGCAACGCCAGCGGCGACGCTTCGTCATTGACGATCGCGACGATCAGCGCGCCGTGGCGCTTTGCATCGCGCGCCGCCGCGATCAGGTCCGGGCTACGCCCCGACTGCGAGATGGCGATCAGCGGGACACCGCGAAAGCGGGGAGATGTCACCCCATAGAGCGCCCCGATCGACGGTGCCTGCACCAGTGTCGGGACGCCCGCGCGCGTTTCCAGCAGCACCTTGGCAAAGGCGCCGGCCTGCGCCGAACTGCCGCGCGCCAGCGTCGCGGCAAAGGGCGCTGACAGCGCGCGCAGCTGCTGCCCCGCCGCGCGCATCAGCTCGGCATTGCGGCCGATCTGGGCGGCGCCGCGTTCGGGCGCCTCTGCCGCCTCGCGCGCCATCAGGGTCACGGCGCCGGGTTCAGGATCGTCGCTCATCCCGCGATGATACCAAAACCGGCAAACCGGACAATTGGAATTAATTTGGTTGCATCGTTTTGCCGCAAGCCTGATACCACATGGCTTGACAGCGGAATGCGCCCACCACGCATCTCGCCCGGCAGCTCAGATGATTTCACCCCGGCAGCGCCGCCGGCCACGGAGTGTCCATGAGTACCGAAACCATCGACCCGCGCTATATCGATGTCGACCAGTGGCCCACCGCGCTGGCGGTCGAAGCGATGCTGGAAGGGCAACTGGCCGCCATCGCCGCGGTGGGATCGCAAACCATGGCGATCGCCCGCGCGGCAGAGGCCGCCGCCGAACGTCTGGGGGCGCAAGGGCGACTGGTCTATGTCGGGGCGGGCACATCGGGTCGGATCGCGGTTCAGGACGGGGTGGAGCTGTATCCCACCTATAACTGGCCGCAGGAACGCCTGGGGTTCCTGATGGCAGGCGGGCTTGCGGCGCTGACCGAAGCGGCCGAGGGGGCGGAGGACGACGCCGACGCCGCCCGCGCCGAAATCGCCGCCGCGCGGCTTGGCGCACAGGATGTGGTGATCGGCGTCGCCGCCAGCGGGCGCACCCCCTATACCGTCGCGGCCATCGCCGCCGCCCGTGAAGCAGGGGCGCTGACCATCGGCATCGCCAACAATCACCACACCGTCCTGCCCGAAAGCGCCCACCATGGCCTGGTCGCCGAGACCGGGACCGAGATCGTCGCCGGATCGACCCGCATGAAGGCCGGCACCGCGCAAAAGGCGATGCTGAACCTGTTGTCGACCGCGATCATGCTGCGGATGGGCCTCGTCTATCGCGGGCGAATGGTGAACATGCGGATTTCCAACGACAAGCTGCGCCTGCGCGGCCAGGCGATGGTCCGCGATATCGCCGGCGTCGACCTGACCCGCGCGGGGCGCGCGCTGGACGCGGCCGAGCAGGATATCAAACTGGCGGTGCTGATCGCCATGGGCGCCACTGCTGATGAGGCACGACAGTTGCTGCTGACCCATCGCCAGCAACTGCCGCTGGCGATGGGTGCGCTGCAAAGGAAGGGGTGAACAGGCGATGCGGGAAAAACTGGTCGCGCGCAGCCTGGACGGCACGCCGCTTTACCTGCAACTGGCGCGCAATCTGCGCGACCATATCGAAAATGGCGGGATCACGCCGGGCAGCGCGCTGCCGTCCGAACGCGACCTGAGCGAAATGGCGGGCATCTCGCGCGTGACGGTCCGCAAGGCGATCGGCGAGTTGATCGATGAAGGCGTGCTGTTCCGCAAACAGGGATCGGGCACCTTTGTCGCGCGCCGGATCGAGGCGCCCGCCTCTGCCCTGTCCAGCTTCACGCATGACGCGATCTCGCGCGGGGAGGACCCCGGCGTCATCTGGATGATGAAAAGCTATGCCCAGCCGACCGAGGAGGAAGCCGCCGCGCTGGCGATCCCGCAATCGTCGCGCGTCGCCCGGCTGGGTCGGGTGCGGCTGTCGGGGGGTGAGCCGCTGGCGATCGAACATGCGGTCGTGCCGGCGGATTGCCTGCCCGACCTGTCGGCGCTGGGCGATTCGCTTTACGAGGCGATGGACCGCACCGGATGCCGCCCGACATCGGGCACCCAGCGCGTCCGCGCCTCGCTCGCCACGCCGACCGAAGCCGGGCTGCTGAGCGTGCGCCAGAACAGCGAAGTGCTGCGGATCGAGCGGCTGGCCCGGATGCCGGGCGGCCGCGCGGTCGAGTTCACGCGGTCGGTCTATCGCGGCGACCGCTATGATTTCGTGACCGACCTCAGGGAGATCGGGTGATGAACGCAGCCACCGCCGCGTCGCGGGACATGACCGAAGCGCCGTCGCCCACGCGCCCTCCGGCGCGCACGCTGTGGCTGTATCTGCTGCTCGGTTTTTCCGCCGGCCTGCCCTTTTACATGTTCAACGCGGTGCTGACGCTGCGGCTGGCGCGGCACGGCGTCGATATCGTCATCATCGGCTTCTTTGCGTGGATCGCATTGTTGCCGACGTTCAAGTTCGTCTGGGCGCCGCTGCTCGATCGCTACAGCGTGCCGGGCTTCTCGCGCTTCTGGGGGCGGCGGCGCGGGTGGATCATGCTGTCGCAACTCGGCATCTTCCTGTCGATGGTGGCGATGGCCTTCACCTCCAGCGACCAGAGCCTGCCGCTGACCGCGCTGTTCGCGATCCTGCTGGCCTTCTGGACCACCACGCTTGAGGTCGCCGCCGACGGCTGGCGTATCGAACTGGCACCGACCCAGGCCGAACAGGGACCGATCGTCGCCGCCAATCTGTGGGGCTATCGCAGCGCCATGGTCGCGGCGGGCAGCGGCGCGGTGCTGGTCGCCGCCTGGGCCGACTGGACCTGGGCCTATCTGACGATCGCGGTCGCGGCGTTCGCGCCGTTTCCGATCCTGGCGGCGATGCGCCCCGAACGTGAAGGGGCAAAGGGCCGCACGGCCGCGCTGATCGGCGGCACGCTGTTCAGCCTAGCGGTGCTGGCCGTCACGGGCGCCGCCACGGCGCTGATCGGCTGGCTGCTGCTGTCCGCGGTCCAGGGCGCGGGCTTTTCCGCGCAGACCAATGTGACGCCGATCGTCCTGGCCGTCGCGCTCATGCCGTTCGCGGCGCTGGCCATCGCCCTGCCACGCATCCGCCGCCTGCCCGCCGACGCGCCGTCGCGGATGCCGGGGTTCGTCGCACCCTATGTCGAGATTTTCTGGCGCTTTGGTTACGGCGTGCTGCCGGTGCTGGCCTTTGTCTCCTTCTACCGGATGGGCGACGTGCTGACGCTCACGCTGTCGCATCCGCTTTGGAACGCGGCCGGATACAGCCTCGAACAGATCAGCATGGCCGACGGCGTGGTCGCGCTGACCTGTTCGATGGCGGGCGTGGCGCTGGGCGGCCTGTGCGCGGCGCGACTGCCGATGACGCTCGCGCTCATCATCGGGGCGTGCGCGTCGGCCATCGGCAACTGGGTGTTCGTGTGGCTGTGGTATGCCGAACCGTCGTCGATGGTCCTGTATATCGCCGCGGGCGTCGACCAGTTCGGCCACGGGCTGGAGGGGGCGGTGTTCGTCGTCTACCTGTCGATGCTGGTCAGCCCGCGCTATCCCGGCACGCAATATGCCTTTCTGTCGGGGTTCGCCTTCCTGCTGCCGCGGCTGATCGGTGGTGCGGCGGGCGCGATCCAGAAGCAGATCGGCTATGACGGCTTTTTCATCCTGTCGGGCGCGCTCAGCTTTGCCGCGATCTTCTTCCTGCCGGTCGTCATGCGCGTTCGGCCCCGAACCGCATAGGGACGCGCCATGATCGAGCAGATCTGCGAAGCCGCCTTCGGCCCCGCACAGGCGGCGGTGGACAGCGGGCGCATCCCCGGTGCGACGCTGGGCATGGTCAGCGCCGACGGCCAAAGCGCCGTGCGCTTCACCGGATCGGCAGCCCTGGTGCCCGATCGGGACGCGCTGACCCGCGACCACTGGTTCGACCTGGCATCGGTGTCAAAGGTCGTGGCGACCACCACCATGATCCTGAAACTGGCCGAACAGGGCCGCCTCAACCTCGACCGGCCGCTGACCGACGCGATCCCCGACCTGCGCCAATATGACGTGGCGAACGCGGGCGAGCGGCGGCTGACCTTCCGCGACTGTCTGGCGCATCGCACCTTCCTGCCCGCGGTCGAGCCGATCTATACCTATGGCGACGATCCCGACCGGCTGCGCGCCTTCGTCCTCCAGCGCGAATGGCGGCACGGCCCGGCGGTCTATTCCGACATCAACTTCATCCTGCTGGGCATCGCGATCGAGCGGATTACCGGCGCACCTTTGTCCGACTGGCCGCTGGGCGATGGCCTGTCCTATGGCCCGCCCCCCGGCCCCGCCGTCGCGACCGAAGCGTGTCGCTGGCGGGGCCGCGTGTTGAAGGGCGTGGTGCACGACGAAAACGCCTATGCGCTGGGCGGCGCGCCCGGCCATGCCGGGCTGTTCGGAACGGTTGACGGCGTGCTGGGCTTTGCCGCTGCCATGCTGAACGGCACGATGCTGTCGCCCGCGATGCTGGCCGAAGTGCGAACCGCGCAGGAAGGACACCGCACCTGCGGCTGGGAACGCGCCTTTCCCGGCTGGTCGGGGGGCAATGCCTGTTCGGCGGAGACAATCGGCCAT
>NZ_DATJLI010000186.1:0-21388 GCF_035490575.1 Sphingomonas sp.
GGATCGGGCAATGCCAGATATTCGGTGCGCCCGCCATTGTTCAACAAAATGCGGTCGCGCTGGATCGATTCGATCGTCGCCCCGCCCAGACTTTCGCCAACGCGAACCGCGCGCGGCGTGCCGCCCGCTTCGCTGACATAAGCGACCGCGAACGACTGGGGCAGGGCGAAGACGACGCCGTTCAGTACGAATTGTAGCGATGTCGGCTGTGCCTGTTGGGTGCGGGCGGCGGCGCCAAAGGGCTGCCAGCCGATCGCGGGGGACAGGTCGGGCGGCGTCACCGGGCGGCTGCCCGACGGCACGGTGATCGCACCCTGACCCGCATGGCCGGCGATACGCCATGTCAGCCCGGCCAGCGCGAACGCAACCGACACGACCATCGCCCCCGTCACGATGTCGAGCGCAAGGCGTTGCTGGCGGGGGGTAAGGTCAAGGGTGCGCTTCATGCCGCGCCTGCGTCCACGAAACCGTCGAGCGATGCAAGCGGGGAGGCGCCGGCGCGCACATTCATGTCGAACACATCGATCCGCACGCGGCGAATCGCCGGGTCCGCCGTCGAGCGCTCGACCACCGCGACGCGCCACTCACGGCCGAGCATTTCCACCCGGTCGGCCGCTGCGATTCCCGCCTCAAGTTCGGCCAGCCGGTTTTCGGCGACCCACATGGCCGCCGCGCGCCCTTCGAGCGAGCGGGTCGAATCGATATGCGTCTCGACCGTGCGGATCAGGCCGACCGTCGCAATCGCAAGGATCGCCAGCGCGACCAGCGCCTCGATCAGAGAGAATCCATCGTCGCGCTTCATGTCGCCGGCACCACGCGCGCGGTCAGCCCGTCATAGGCGACCGTCACCGTCCGGTCATCGGCACTGATGATCGCGGCCAGCGGGCGGCCCGATCCTTCGGGACCGAGAATGATCGGCGGCCGGGCCGACAGCCGCATCGTCATGCCGGCGGGCAGGGTGTGGAACCCCAGCGCGTCGTCACCGATCGGCTGCCATCCGGTGCCGTCCTGCCGGGCGAAGCCATAGCCCGATTTCTGCGCGGTAAAGGCGACCATCGCATCGCCCAGCATCGCGTCGTCGGCGGCCGATTGCAGCCGGTCGGCCAGCCGCTGCGCTTCGCTGTCGACCGACGGCGCGCGCGTGGCCGCACCGATGCCGAGCGTCACCGCGCCGCCCGCGACCGCAATGATCGCGAGGACGATCAGCATCTCGACCAGCGTCATGCCCGCCTGATTCGCCGGGGCGCGCATGATGATGCTATTTCCGGCCGTCGAGGTCCGCGTCCAACCCCTCGCCACCGGGCTGGCCATCCTTGCCGAGCGATTTCAGCGTGAAGCTGCCACCCTGCGCGTTGTAGCTATAGGGATTGCCCCATGGATCCATCGGCACGTCGCCCAGATAGCCCTCGCTCGACCAGTTGGCCGGCACCGGCGGGGTCGTCGGGCGTTCGGCCAGTGCCTTCAGCCCCTGTGCCGTCGTCGGATAATCGCCATTATCGAGGCGATACATCTTCAGCGCCGCCGAAATCGTGCGGATGTCGGTGTTGGCAACCGTCACCCGCGCTTCGTCGGGTCGCCCGATGACATTGGGCACGATCAGCGCCGCCACCAGCGCGATGATCGCCAGCACGACGATCATCTCGACCAGCGTCAGCCCGGCTTCGCTTTCAGGGCGAACATGGTTTTCAGGGATTGATTGCGCCGACCCGCGTCGGCTGTCATGAAACTGTTTCAAAAGGATGTGCATCGCCGCCCCATGCGTCCACTCGATGAAAGTCATGTGACAACCGCCCCCGCGCCGTCGACCCCGCTTATCATAGCGGAGGGGGACGGCGCGGCAACCATGCTTGTCCCGGCAGAGGCCGTGCGGCTGCTCGCCGTCGACCTGCCGTTGCCCAGTCGGGCCAAGCGGCTTGAGGCCTTGCCCTTTGCCGTGGAGGAGATGATCGCCGATCCGCTCGACGCGGTGCATCTGGCGCTGGGCGTCGAACTGGCGCCGCGCCGCTTTCTGGTGGGCGTGGTCCGCCATGCCCAGATGGCGGCATGGCTGGACGAGGCCGCGGCGGAGGGGAATGGCGACGCGGCGTTCGTGCCCGACAGCCTGGCGCTGCCCCGTCCGGGGGAGGGCGAATGGGCAGTCGAACTGAGCGAGACGCGTGCGACGGTGCGCGTGGGCGACGGCACCGGCTTTGCACTGCCCGCGCCGATGATTCGCACGGCATGGGAAGCGGCGGGCCGGCCCCCGATTCGCAATTACGGCCCTGCCCTGCCCGAAGACATGGGCGCCATGCCTGCCGAAATGGGCGATTTGTCGCTGGCGCGGCGGATCGCGGAACCGGCGCTCGACCTGCGGCAGGGCCGCTATGCCCGCCGCCGCGCCACCGCGTTGCCTGGTTGGGGGCGGCGCCTGTTCTGGGTCGGGGCGATCGGCCTTGCAGCGCATACCGTGATCGCCGCCGCCGATACGATGATGCTGCGTGTGATTGCGGACCGTCGCGAAGATGATGCCCGCACATTGATCGTTGCCGCCGCGCCGGGGACCCCGACGCCCAGCGACGATCTCGCCGGGGCGATTGCCGATCTGTTGCCCCAGCCGCAGCGATACAGTGCGTTCCTGCCGCTGTTGTCGCGGGTATCGGGTATGCTGGCCCCGATGAACGGCCAGATTGCGGTGCGCGCCATCGGGTTCGAGGGCGATGCGCTGATCGTCGAACTCGACCCGCTCGCGCCCGGCATCCTTGGGCGGCTGAATTCCGCGCTCACCGATGCGCGCCTGTCGGGGCAGGTGGCATCATTACCCGGCGGTGCGATCCGCCTGACGGCGAGGGGCGCATGAAAATCGAGCTTCGCGATCCCCGGCTGGATGCCGCCATTGCCCGGTTCGAGGGGTGGTGGGCGACGCTGTCGCAGCGCGAGCGCGTGCTGCTGACCGTGCTGGGCCTGTTGCTGGCCGGGGCGGGGCTGATCTACGGCGTGGTCAAGCCGCTGCAAGCCGCGCGGGCGGAGGCGCGCGCCGATATCCGCACCTATGAAACCTTGTCCGCCCGCATCCGCGCGGCGGGCACCTTGCAGCCCCAGGCGCCGCGCCGCACGGGCAGCCCGGTCGAGGTGGTGCAGGCCTCCGCCCAGGCGCAATCGCTGTCGGTGACGGTCGAGCCGCTCGCGACCGGCGTGCGCGCCACGGTGAGCGAGGGGGAATATGACCGGGTGGTCAACTGGATGGCGGACGTGTCGCGCAGCTCGGCGCTGGGCGTCACCTCCGCGCGGATCGTCCGCCGCACCGAACCCGGCATGGTCGAGGCCGTGGTGAGTTTCGCGCCATGAGCGGCGTGTTGCCCTATTCCTTCGCGCGGCGGCACGGCGTGGTGTTGCGCGAGACGCCCGATGGTCCCGAGTGCGTCCATCGCAGCGGCACCGCGCTCGACGCGCTGCTGGAGGTTCAGCGGATCGCGCCCGCCGCGCGGCTGGTGCCCGCCAGTGACGAGGCGTTCGATGCCGCGCTGGGCGCGTCCTATGGCGACCGCGCGGCGCAGGCGGCGGATTTCGAGATTACGGGCACTGACCTGGCCGCGCTGGCCGATTCGGCGGCGGCGGTCGACGACCTTCTCGATACACGCGACGATTCGCCGGTCATTCGCCTGATCAACGCGCTGCTGCTCGAAGCCATCAAGGAAGGCGCGTCGGACGTGCATGTCGAGACGCAGGAAAAGCGGCTGGTCGTGCGCTTTCGCGTCGACGGCGTGCTGCGCGACATTGTCGAGCCGCAACGCGCGCTGGCGCCGCTGCTGGTCAGCCGCATCAAGGTGATGGCCAAGCTGGACATCGCCGAAAAGCGCGTGCCGCAGGATGGCCGCGTCACGCTTCGCATCGGCGGGCATGATGTCGATGCGCGCGTCTCCACCATCCCCACCCAGCATGGCGAGCGGGTGGTGATGCGTCTGCTGGAGCGCGGGTCGATGACGCTCGACCTTGGCGCGCTGGGGATGAGCGATCGGGATCGCACGGTTTTTACCCGGCTGCTGGAGCGGCCGCACGGCATCCTGCTGGTCACGGGGCCGACGGGTTCGGGCAAGACGACGACGCTCTACACCGCGCTGACGCGGCTGAACGACCGGCGGCGCAATGTGATGACGGTCGAGGACCCGATCGAATATGAGCTGGCGGGCATTGCCCAGACCCAAGTCAACCCGCGCACCGACATGACGTTCGCGCGCGGGCTGCGCGCGATCCTTCGCCAGGACCCCGATGTCATCATGGTCGGCGAAATCCGCGATCAGGAAACCGCGACCACCGCCGTGCGATCGGCGATGACGGGGCATTTCGTGCTGTCGACGCTGCACACCAATTCCGCCGTCGGATCGGTCACGCGCCTGATCGACATGGGGGTTGAGCGTTATCTGCTGGCGCCGATGGTCGTGGGCCTGTGCGCGCAGCGGCTGGTGCGGCGGCTGTGCCCCAATTGCCGACGCGAGGATGTGGCGGGTGAGGGCGACGTGCTGATGGTCGGCGGCGGGCTGCGCGTGGGTGAGCCGGTCTGGCGGGCCGAAGGCTGCGATGACTGCCACGGCGACGGCTATCGCGGGCGCGCGGGCCTGTATGAAGTCGTCGCGGTCGATGACCGGTTTCAGGCGATGATCCATGACGGCGCGTCGGAAGCCGATCTGGAGCGCCATGCCCGCGCCGACAACCCGTCGCTGCTGGACGACGGCATCGTCAAGGTCCGCGCCGGCATCACCACGGTCGAGGAAGTGGCGCGCGTCACCCGCGACGAGGCGTGAGCGGGCGGCGATGCCCGCCCCGCTGATCTATGTCGCCGCCGCGCTGGCTGAAATCGGCGGGTGCTTTGCATTCTGGGCGTGGTTGCGGATGGGGCGCTCGGCGCTGTGGGCGGTGCCGGGCGTCGCCTCGCTCGCGCTGTTCGCGTGGCTGCTGACGCTGGTTGACCTCGCAAATGCCGGGCGCACCTATGCGGCTTATGGCGGCGTTTATATCGCCGCGTCGCTGGCGTGGCTGTGGGCAGTCGAGGGCGTGCGACCCGACCGCTGGGATACGCTGGGCGTGGTGCTCGCGCTGGCGGGGGCGGGCGTGATCCTAGTCGCGCCGCATTCGCGGTGAGGGGCGGATGGCGGGTCCGGCTGGGAAGCAGTTGGGCAGCGTCAGGCGATCTGGATCAATAGCTGCCCCTTAAGATGCTCGCATCATCACCTTGACAATATGTTTGCCGGCAAACATATATGTTTGATGACTAACAAAAACGATGCATCCCAATCCGGTTCCGTGGGCGCCTGGGCAAAACGTTGCTATTTCGCCGGTCGCGCGCTGATGGAAGAAACGCTGCGGCCGCACGGCCTGGGTGCGACGCAATGGTATGTTCTGCATCAGTTGGCGCATGACGGCCCGACGATGCAGCGCGAACTGATACCGCTGCTCCAGATCGAACGCGCGACGGTGAGCATCATCGTTTCGGCGCTCGTCCGAAAGGGGTTGGTCGAACAGGTCGTGGATACCGCCGATCAGCGTCAGAAGCGGCTTCGCCTGACGCCCGCCGGAACGGCGTTGTGGCGCGAACTGCCTGATCTGGGCTTCATCCAGGAAGCGGCGTTCAGCGGTTTCTCCGATGCCGAGATCGAGACGACTTCGCGGGTGCTGAAGGCAGCGACCCAGCGCCTGAATCAGCGACTGAAAGGAAAGATGAAATGACGATTCTCGTGACCGGCGCAACCGGGTTGGTCGGTGAACGCCTGCTGCCGCGCCTGCTCGAAAGTGGAGCGGACTGCCGTGTTCTCGTCCGCTCGGGCAAGAATGGTCCGGCCGGCGTGCCGGCGGTGGAAGGCGATCTCTTTGATCCCGCATCGCTGGCCGTCGCCGTCGCCGGGGTCTCGGCAATCATTCACCTGGCGGCGGTGTTCCGCACGCAGGACACCGATCTGATCTGGAAGAGCAATCTGGAGGGGACGCGCAATCTGATTGCCGCGGCGCAGGCCCATGCGCCGGATGCGCGCTTCATCATGGCGAGCACTTCCAATGTCTATGACCGGAACAGCCCGCGGCCGGGGCGTGAAACGGATGCCGTGGAACCGCAAGACGCCTATCCGGCCAGCAAAGTCGCGGCTGAGAGGGCGCTGTTCGAAAGCGGCCTGAACTGGGCGGTCCTTCGCTTGCCGTTCGTTTATGGTGACGACGACGGACATCTGGAAATGTTGCCGAAGCATATGGGCGCGTTTGGATTTCACCCCGCCAACCGAATGAGCACGATCCATCACCGCGACGTCGCAACGGCGATGAACCTGGCCCTTGCAGGCGCGTTCGATGGCCGCGTCGTCAATATATCCGACGAAGCGCCCACGACAATTTACGAACTGATCGGGCTGATCGGAGAGAAAATGAACCCGTCATCGGAAGCGATGCAGAACCCGTGGTATCTCCATATCGACGGATCGCTTGCCCGCACACTGGGATTTCAACCGATCGTAAGAACGGTCTATCAGGCCGCGCAGGAAGGAATACTCTGACAGTGGTGCGTGGGTTTCGAGGAAGCGGGTCGGCCATGTGACCGACCCGCTTCCCATGAACGTCAGGATTGTTGTCGCTCTTATGCCAGCATTCGCACCTTTTGCTCGCGATCGTAGAAGCGGTGTTTGCCAGCTTCGATGAAGGCCTTGCCGGCGTCGGTCACACCGTCATCAGCTTCGACTCCGGCCTTGTCGAGTAGAGGCCGGGCCGCGTCGTTGGCACCGATCGCTTTCAGGTGGCCAAAGGCGTCCATGACCCATTGCACGGCGGCGGCTTCCTTCAGCAGCATCGCCGTGCCCTCCGCCGATAGCAGCACCGCCACCGCGTCGAAAATCTGCGACGGGCTTCCTGCCAACTGGCCGTCGGCCTTGCGCTTCGACCCGTCGGACAGTCTCGCGCCGCCGACCTTGGGCGCGACCAGCACCGGCTTGCCCCTGGCCGCGTCGACCGCTGCGATCAGCGCATCGAGTTCGCCCGCATCGGTGCCGTCGGCGATCAGGATGCCGACTGCGCGGCCCTCCAGCGTCGCCTTCATGTTCTTGTGGATCGACAGCGCGTCGGACGGCTTCATATCGACAGGCGCACGTGCCGCTTCGGCCTTTTCGGGCAGGTCGATGGCGAGGCCATCGGCCACGCGCCTGGCCAGATCCTCGTCAACGTTGCGAAGGTTGGCGACCATGCGCGGCGGCACGAAATCAAGACCGACCTTGGACAGTTCGAACACGAACGACGACGCGATATGCGCCTGTTCGTGCGCGTCCTGCGAACGGTAGAACAGCCGCGCCTGGCTGTAGTGATCGGCGAACAGTTCGGCGCGGACGCGCAGCTTGTCGCCGGTCTCGTCATCGCCGGTCGGGGCGTTGGTCGTTACGAAACCGCGCGTCGGGCTTTCGCGGGGGCCACCATCCTCACCGGCAAGCGCGAGGCTGTTAGGCTCGTAATTTGCGCGGCCTTTCGGCACTTGCGTCTGCATCTTGCCGTCACGCTGGAAATTGCCGAACGGGCACCGCGGCGCATTGATCGGAATCTGGTGAAAATTGGTTGTGCCCAGCCGCGAATTCTGGGTGTCCAGATAGCTGAACAGCCGCCCCTGCAGCAGCGGATCGTTCGAAAAGTCGATGCCCGGCACGATATTGGTCGGCAGGAAGGCGACCTGTTCGGTTTCGGCAAAGAAATTGTCCGGGTTCCGGTTCAGCGTCAGCTTGCCGATGATGCGGACGGGCACGTCCTCCTCAGGGATCAGCTTGGTCGCGTCGAGCACGTCATAGGGCTGGGCGCGGGCGAAAGCCTCGTCAAACACCTGGATGCCCAGTTCCCATTCGGGGAAGGCGCCGGTGTCGATCGCTTCCCACAGATCGCGGCGCTGATAGTCGTTGTCGGCCGCCTGAAGCTTCAGCGCCTCGTCCCAGATGGTCGATTGCAGGCCCAGCACCGGCTTCCAGTGGAATTTGACGAAGCTGGCGTGCCCTGCCTCGTTCACCAGCTTGAAGGTGTGGACGCCGAACCCCTCCATCGTGCGGAAGCTGCGCGGCAGGGTGCGGTCGGACATGGCCCACATCAGCATGTGGGTCGTCTCGGGCATCAGGCTGGCCCAGTCCCAGAAGGTGTCGTGCGCGCTGCCCGCCTGCGGGTAGGCGCGATCGGCTTCCATCTTCACGGCGTGGACCAGATCGGGGAACTTCACCGCGTCCTGGATAAAGAAGACGGGGATGTTGTTGCCGACCAGATCCCAGTTACCCTCCTTGGTGTAGAATTTCACCGCGAAGCCGCGCACGTCGCGCGGCGTGTCAACCGATCCCGCGCCGCCCGCGACGGTTGAAAAGCGGACGAACACCTCGGTCTGCTCGCCCTTCTTGAACACCGCCGCTTTTGACAGGTCCGAGATATCGTCGGTCGCAACGAACACGCCGTGCGCGCCGGAGCCACGCGCGTGGACGATCCGTTCGGGGATGCGTTCATGGTCGAAGTGGAAGATCTTTTCGCGCAGCACAAAATCTTCCAGCAGCGTCGGGCCACGCGCGCCCGATTTCAGGCTGTTCTGATTGTCGCTGATCGGCACGCCGTGATTGGTGGTCAGGACGGGTGTGTCGCCGGTTGCGATCTGATGCGTTTCGCCGCCATGGCCGGGGTTGCGGTCGTGCTGGTCGCTCATGAGTGATCCTTCGTTTTGGGGCGTTTGGCTTCTGAACGATCGGCAACAAGCCAATGTCCGTATGCGAGTGGTTCGCACGCTCGCTTTTCTCGATCAGTGCGATTAACTCGGCCAATGACCGCTTATGCCTGGCGCGCCGCCGACCGGACCGGTGCGAACAAGAAGGGGATTATCGAGGCATCGTCGCCCGCCGCGGCGCGCGCGATGCTGCGTGAGCAGGCGTTGCTGCCGCTGTCGGTCGAACCCGCCAATGATCGCGGGCCGGCGGTGGGCGGGGTCCGGTTGCCGTCGCTTCGCCGCCGTGGCCTGTCGGCGCGGCAACTGGCAACGGTGACGCGGCAGATTTCGACGCTGGTTGGCTCGGACATTACCATTGAGGAAGCGCTGCGGCTGGTGGCGGCGCAATCTGAAGTGCCCGCCGTGACGTCGCTGTTGACCGATGTGCGTGGTGCGATCCTTGACGGGCGCAGTTTCGCCGCGGCGCTCGGGCTGCATCCCAGGGCGTTCCCGGAGTTCTACCGCGCGTCGGTGGCGGCGGGGGAGCAGTCGGGCAAGCTGGCCAGCGTGCTCGACCACCTGGCCGAGTTTGTCGAGAACCGGCAGTCGAACGGGCAGAAACTGCAACTCGCGCTGCTGTATCCCGCGCTGCTGGCCACCGTCAGTTTCGGCATGATGGTGCTGCTGATGGTCTATGTCGTGCCCGATATCGTGCGCGTGTTCGTGTCGCGCGGGGCCGAACTGCCCTTCCTGACGCGCGCGCTGATCGCGGTAAGCGCGTTTTTGCAGAATTACGGGCTGTATCTGTTGCTGGCCGGCGCGATCGGCTTCCTGATCTTTGGCCGGTGGTCGCGCGTGCCCGCCAACAAGCTCCGGACCCATCGTTTCTTCAACGAAACCCGGCCGTTCGCGCGGTTCAGCCGTCAGTTCAACGCCGCGCGTTTTGCCGGCAGCCTGGCGACGCTGGTCGAAAGCGCGGTGCCTCTGGTGGAAGCGTTACAGGCCGCAGCCGCCGTGACGCCCAACCTGTTCGTCCGCGAAAAGGCGTTCGCCATTGCGGCGCGGGTGCGTGAAGGTATCAGCCTACGCGCCGCCATGACCGAAAGCGGGGTGTTCCCGTCGATGCTGGTCGCAATCGTCGCGTCGGGCGAATCGAGCGGGCGGCTGGCCCCGGCACTGGGCCGGGCGTCAAGTGAACTGGAGCGCGAGCTGGACGCGCTGGTCTCGACTCTGGTCGCGCTGGTCGAGCCGCTGGTGCTGTTGCTGATGGGCGGTCTGGTGCTGATGATGGTGCTGGCGATCCTGTTGCCGATCATCAACCTGAACAATCTGGTGCAGATCTAGGGGTCACGCTTGCCACAGCGCCCAGCCGTGCCCTAGCGACGCGGGCGAAGAGAGGGGCCATCCATGATCGATCTGCTTGCCACCGCGCCACTGGCGCTGGCAATTGCCGCCACACCGCCGCGTAAAGAGGGGGAGCCACAGGCGATCGTCGTGACCGGGCGGGGCCTGGAGCTGCCCGAGACGAGCAGCAATGCCCGTATCGTCATCGATCGCGAGCGCGCGACACAGACGGCCAGCGGGCGGCTGGAGGATGTGCTGGGCGATGTCGCCGGCCTGCAATCGTTCCGCCGCGCCGATTCGCGTTCGGCCAATCCGACGGCGCAGGGCATCACGCTGCGCGGGCTGGGGGGCAATGCCGCCAGCCGGGCGCTGCTGATCGTCGACGGCGTGCCACAGGCCGATCCGTTCGGCGGCTGGATCGCGTTTCCCGGCTATTCGACTGACCGCATCGGCGCGGTTCGCGTGCGGCGCGGCGGCGGCAGCGGTCGCTGGGGATCGGGCGCGATCGGCGGCGTGATCGAAATCGACAGCGCGACCCCCGACCAGCTTCGCCCGCTGACCGCCGAAATCGCCTATGGCGAGCGTAATGCCGTCGACGCGCGCGGCACCGCGACGCTGGAGCGGGGCAGCGGCTTTGCCACGCTGTCGGCGGGCTATATGCGCGGCGACGGCTTTTTCCCGATCGTGGAAGATGACCGCGGCCCGATCGACCGCGCCGCGCCCTATGAACAGTTCAACGCCGCCGTGCGCGCGGTGGTGCGCGTGGCGCCCGACATCGAATTGCAGACCAATGTTCAGGGCTTTACCGACCGGCGCGACCGGGGGCTTCCCTTTACCGAGATTGAGAGCGACGGCGCCGATGGCAGCGTGCGGCTGGTCGGCACTGGGGCGTGGGGCTTTTCGGTGCTGGGCTATGTCCAGACGCGGCGCTTTGCGAGCAACTTTGCCAGTGTCAGCGACGATCGCACATCGGCCAATCAGGTGCTGAACCAGTATAATACGCCGGGCACGGGCATCGGCGGGCGGGTGGAAGTGCTGCCGCCGCTTGGTCCCGATATCGATCTGGCGCTGGGCGCCGATGTCCGCGCGCTGTCGGGCGAAACGCAGGAGCTATACACCTTTGCCGCGGGCAGCCCGACGCGGCGGCGCGAGGCGGGGGGGCAGACGCGCACGCTGGGCGCCTTTGCCAGCCTGTCGGCGCGGCTCGGCCCGGTGCGGGTCGAGGGTGAGGGGCGGATCGACGGCTGGCGGATCAGCAATGGCCGGCTGTTCGAAACCGCACTGGCGGGCGGCACGCTGACCGATACCGATTTCGCCGATCGTTCGGGCAGCGAGGCAACGGGCCATGTCGGGCTGGCATGGACGCTTGCCCCGCCGCTGACACTGCGCGCGGCGGCCTATCGTGCATGGCGACTGCCGACGCCGAACGAGCTTTACCGTCCGTTCCGCGCGGGTGCCGACGCCACCGCCGCCAATGCCGAATTGCGCCCCGAAACGATGGAGGGCGTCGAGGGCGGCGTGGACCTGGCGCTGGGTCGCCGGGTGACGCTGGGCGCGACGTTGTTCCACAATGTGCTGCACGATGCGGTTGCCAATGTGACGATCGCACGCGGGCCGGGGACGTTTCCGGGTGTCGGATTCGTCTCTGCGGCGGGCTTCTATCGCCGCCGCGACAATCTGGAGGCGATCCGGTCGACCGGGGTGGAGGTCGATGCGCGTGCGTCACTGGGTGAAGTCAGCCTGGGCGCGTCCTATGCCTGGGTCGACGCCAGCGTCGAGGGCGGTTCACTGGCGCCGACCCTGGACGGCGTGCGACCCGCACAGGTGCCCCAGCATCAGGCATCGGCCACGCTTGGCTGGGTGCGGGGCGCGTGGGGCGCCAGCACGACGCTGCGCTATGTCGGCAGCCAGTTCGAGGATGACCAGAACAGCCGCGCGCTGGCCGATGCGCTGACGGTGGACGCGGTGGTGTCGGCACCGTTGTTCGAGGGACTGAGCGTGTTCGCGCGCGGCGAAAACCTGTTCGATGCGCGTGTTGAGACGGGGTTTAGCAACGACGCGATCGAACGCGCGCGGCCCCGGCAACTCTGGATCGGCCTGCGTTTCGGCGGGTGGGGATAGGTCTCAGGCGGTCAGGGCGGCGCGCGCCTGGGTGGGCTGGCTGACGGCTTCCCCGATCGCCGCGCCGATCAGCAGCAATGCGGGTCCGTCGCCCAGTGCCGACCGGGCGGCCAGCGGCAACAGGCGCAGCGTGGTCACGAAACGGCGCTCGTTCGCCAGGCTGGCATTTTCGACCAGCGCGACGGGCGTGTCGACGGGCAGGCCATGGGCGATCAGCTGCGCCGAAACCTCTCGCGCGGCGGCCTTGCCCATATAGACGGCGAGCGTGGCGTAGGGGTCGGCCAGCGCCGCCCAGTCGAGCGACAACGCCTCACCCGCGCGGGCATGGGCGGTGACGAAGGTCAGCTTGCGCGCCGTGCCCCGCAGCGTCAGCGACAGGCCGAGCGAGGCCGCCGCCGCGCTCGCCGCCGTGATGCCGGGGCAGATGCGAACCGCGATGCCCGCCGCATGGCACGCCGCCAGTTCCTCGTTCGAGCGGCCGAAGATCGACGGGTCGCCGCCCTTCAGCCGGACCACTCGCTCGCCCGACTGCGCGGCGGCGACGATCATCGCGTCGATATCGCCTTGCGCGCGCGAATGGCGGCCCGATCGTTTGCCGACATGCACCATGCGGGCATCGGGCGACGCCAGTGCCAGCACGCCGGGGCCGACCAGCGCGTCGTAAAACACCGTGTCGGCGGCGGCGATCAGGCGTTCGGCCTTGCGCGTCAGCAGTTCAGGGTCGCCCGGACCCGCGCCGACCAGCCACACGCTGCCCGAAGGGAAATCGCCGCTCATGCCGCCCGCGCGGGCACGACGGCCGAGCGCAGCAGATAAAGGCGACCGGCATCGACCTTGATCGGAATCGTCGGCACGCAGCCCTTGTCATCGCCCATCGCTTCGCCCGTCCTGAGCGAGATGTTCCAGTTATGCAGCGGGCATGTCACGACATTGCCATGGATGATGCCTTGGCTCAGCGGGCCTTTCTTGTGCGGGCATTCATTGACCAGCGCGTAAAAATCGTTGGTCATGGTGTGAAAGACGGCCAGTTCGGGGCCACCCGCCACGGGCAGCGTTCGCGCCGTTCCGGGGGCGACCTGATCCACGGGTCCGATGTCGAGCCAGTCGCCGATCATCATGCATTCTCCAGTTGAAGCGGGCGGATTTCGGCCATGTGCCGGTGCAGGTCGGCGTCCTCCCCCTCGACGCGGCGCGCCCAGGGATCGTCCTGACTGAAGCTCTGCGAATAGAGGAAGCGCGCGCGCAACGCCTCGCGCCCGGAATGGTCATCGACGATGCGCGCCTTGATGTAATCGACGCCGACGCGTTCGATCCACGGCGCGGTGCGTTCCAGATAGCGTGCTTCTTCCCGGTAAAGCTGGGTGAAGGCGGCGCAATAATCCATCGCTTCCTGTTCGGTTGCGACCTTGCACAGGAAATCGGTTGCGCGGACATGCATCCCGCCATTGCCGCCAATGTGCAGTTCGTAGCCCGAATCGACGCACACGACGCCGAAATCCTTGATCGTCGCCTCCGCGCAATTGCGCGGGCAGCCCGACACCGCGATCTTGAACTTGTGCGGCATCCACGAACCCCAGGTCATCCGCTCCAGCTTGACGCCAAGCCCGGTCGAATCCTGCGTGCCGAAGCGGCACCATTCGGACCCGACACAGGTTTTCACCGTCCGCAGCGATTTTCCGTAAGCGTGGCCGGACACCATCCCAGCGGCGTTCAGATCGGCCCAGACGGCGGGCAGGTCCTCTTTCCTGATGCCGAAGATGTCGAGCCGCTGGCCGCCCGTCACCTTGACCATCGGCGCGTTGTATTTTTCGACCACGTCGGCGATCGCCCGCAATTCGCGCGGGTTGGTCAGGCCGCCCCACATGCGCGGCACCACCGAATAGGTGCCGTCCTTCTGAATATTGGCGTGCATCCGTTCGTTGACGAAGCGGCTTTTCTGGTCGTCGACATATTCGCCGGGCAGCGCACACAACAGGTAATAGTTGAGCGCCGGGCGGCATGACGCACAGCCATCAGGGGTGGTCCAGTGCAGTTCCTGCATCACCTGCGGAATGGCGCGAAGCTGCTTTTCCACGATCAGGCGGCGAACATCGTCATGGGTGAAGCTGGTGCATTTGCACATCGTCTTGGGTCCCGATGCGACATCGGCACCCAGCGTCAGCGTCAGCAACTGTTCGACCAGTCCCGTGCATGACCCGCAGGACGCCGACGCCTTGCACTGCGACCGCACGGCGTCGAGGCTGTCGGCCCCACCCTGGATGGTCGCGACGACGCGACCCTTGGTCACGCCGTTGCAGCCGCAGATTTCGGCATCGTCGGACAGCGCGGCGACAGCGACCAGCGGATCGGCGGCGGCATTGCCCGACGCGGCGGCCTGGCCCAGGATCAGCCGGTCGCGCACGTCGGCGATATCCGCGCCCTTTCGCAGCAGGTCGAAATACCAGTTGCCGTCCGCGGTATCGCCATACAGCACCGCGCCGATCAGCTGCCCGTCCTTCACCACCAGCCGTTTATAGACGCCGCGCGCGGCATCGCGCATCACGATGTCGTCGGTCCCGTCGCCGCCGGTAAAGTCCCCGGCCGAAAACAGGTCGATGCCCGATACCTTCAGCTTGGTCGACGTGACCGACCCGGCATAGCCGCTCGGCGCGCCGGTCGCATGATCGGCGAGCGCGCGGCACATCTCCCACAGCGGCGCGACCAGGCCGTAGCACGCGCCGCGATGCTGCACGCATTCACCGACCGCCATGATCGCCGGGTCCGACGTGACCATGTGATCGTCGACCATGATACCGCGTTCGACCGCCAGCCCGGCGGCCTTGGCCAGCAGGGTCGCGGGGCGGATGCCGACCGCCATCACGACGATATCGGCGGGAAACTCGCGCCCGTCCTTCAACCGCACGCCCGCGACATGGCCGTCGCGCGCGATGATTTCACCCGTGTCGCCGCCAGTGACGATGGTCTGGCCGCGCCGTTCCAGCTCGGCCTTCAGCAACCATCCGGCGGCTTCGTCCAGTTGGCGTTCCATCAGCGTCGGCATCAGGTGGATGACCGTCACCGCCATGCCGCGCAGCGACAGGCCGTGCGCGGCCTCCAGCCCCAGCAGCCCGCCGCCGATGACGACGGCCGAGCCGCCACGCTTGGCGGCGGCCAGCATCCGGTCGACATCGTCCAGATCGCGAAAGGTGACGACGCCGGGCAGGTCGGCGCCGGGGACGGGAATGATGAACGGGTCCGAACCCGTCGCGATCAGCAGCCGGTCCCATGGCTCGACGCGGCCCGACCGGGTGGTGACGGTGCGCGTTTCCCGGTCGATCGTCGCCACCGGATCGCCCGACACCAAAGTGATGCCATTGTCGGCATACCATTCGGGCGTGTTGATGACGATGTCGTCGAAGCATTTCTCGCCCGCCAGCACCGGCGACAGCATGATGCGGTTGTAATTGACGCGCGGCTCGGCGCCGAAAATGGTGATGGCGAAGCGCCCGGCGTCCCGCGCCAGGATCTCCTCGACCGCGCGGCATCCCGCCATGCCGTTGCCGATGACGACCAGCCGTTCGCGAAGCGCGGCATCGGGGGCGGCAGGTGGAAAATCGGTTCGGGCGTTCACGTCGGGGCTTCCTTTATCCAGACGCGCGACACAAAAAAGCCGCCCGAACGCAATCCCGCCAACGGGAAGGGTCTGGGCGGCGTCGTTGCCACGCAATGTCGAACAGGGTGCGGTTCCGTATCGGGCCGTCCGTCATTGGATCGGCGGAACCTGATACCCGAAAGCTACTGATTCGCGGGCCGCACCGCAAGGATATTTTGCGGTGCGGCAGAAATGTCGGCGCGATTACCAGCTGCGATAGGGCAGGAACTTCCCCGACATTTTCAGCTCGATCCGGTCGCCTTTCTCGTTCGGCACCTTTTCGACCGACATCTCGAAGTCGATCGCGCTCATGATGCCGTCGCCGCCCTTTTCCTGGATCAGTTCCTTGAGCGTCGTGCCGTAAACACCGACGATTTCGTACAGGCGATAGATGCATGGGTCGGTCGGCACCGACTGGTCGAAGATCTTGGTCGGCGGTTCGGCCAGCACCACGCCGGCTTCCTGCGGCAGTCCCAGCGCCGCGACCAGCCGGTCGGCATTGTCGCGCGGCATACTGTTCATGCCCAGACAGGCGGAGGTGGTGAACACCTCGCTCAACCCGGCCATTTCCGCGATCTTCGCCCAGCTGAGGCCCGCGGCGCGCTTGCGTTCATAGACCAGTTCGGTGACGTCGGCTTTCTTCATCATCGGCGTTGCTCCTTGGGGTGGATCACAGGATCAGCGAGGCAATCAGCGCCGCCAGCGACAGCGCGGTCGCGACTTGCCACACGCGCTCCGGCCGCCGGTGCAGCCATGGCGGCGCGTCGGGCGCGACCAGCGCGGGGTTGGGGTGCGACAGGTCGTAGAGAAACTCCGACAGCTCATCATATCGCGCCGCCGGGTCGATCGCGACGGCGCGGGCAATGGCGGCATCGACCCATGTCGGGATGTCGGGGTTGAAGGTCTGCGCCGGGACATATTGCAGCCGCCGCAGCGCCGCCCTGTCATCGGCCGCGGCCGCGCGTGGGCCATAAGGCAGCGCGCCGGTCAGCAATTGATAGGCGATGACGCCCAGCGACCACAGGTCCGTTCCTCGGCTGGCGGGGCTGCCCTGCCGCAACTCGGGCGCGCTATATTGCTGCGTCCCGGCAAAGGCGGAGTCGTCGGCGGCATGGCGCGCCATCTCGTCCAGCCCGGCGACCTGCACCGATCCGAAATCGATCAGCCGCACGGTGCCATCGCCGTCGATCACGATATTGTGCGGGCGCAGGTCGCGGTGCAGCATCTCGCGCCGGTGAAACGCCTGAATCGCGGTTGCGATCTGTTGCACGATGACACGCATGGTCGCCACGTCACGGTCGCTGCCGTCGGCGATCCATTCGTTCAGCGTCTGCCCCTCGGCAAAGCACAGGATTGAACAGGCATGGCGGCGCGGCGCGCGGCGCGGAGCGGCGGCCACGACATGCGGATTGTCGAGGCGGCGTGCGACCCATTCCTCCAGCAGCAACGCGCGCATCTGATGCAGGTCGGCGGCGTGTTCGGTCGATGGCAGCTTGATGGTCACGCGCAGCCCGGTTTCGGGATCGCGCGCCAGCCACACATGGCTGCGACTGCCCGAATGGAGCAGGCGGATGACGCTGTAGCCCTCGAACGACTGACCGGCACGCAATGGCTCGGGCAGGGCGAGGGTGAGGTCGTCGCCCAGCACGTCGCCGATCTCGCCCGGCGGCAGCGTGTCGATACGGACCAGCTGCACGGTCAGGTTGTCGGTGCTGCCGCCCGCCAGTGCGGCATCGGCAATCGCGCGCGCGGCGTCGCCCAGCGTCTCCCCGCCCAGCGCCAGCGCGGTCAGGGCGGCGTCGCTCAGATGTTCGTGCACGCCATCGGTGGTCAGGACGAACAGGTCGCCGGGTTCCACCGGCACGCGGGCATAGTCGATCTCGACATGCCGGTTCATGCCCATCGCGCGCGCCAGATAGCTCTCACCACCGCCCAGATTGACGCGGTGGGCGCTGGTCAGCGGCGCCAGTCGGCCGTCGCTGATCCGCGCGATGCGTGCGTCGCCGATGTGGAACAGGTGCGCCAGCTGCGATTTGAGCACCACCGCCGAAAAGGTGGTGATAAGGCCGCGTTCGCGTTCCGCATCATCGGGCGTGCGGCCCAGATCGCGGACGTTGCGGGCGTGCATCCAGCCATTGGTGGCGGCGATGACGCGTTCGGCCGATGTGCGAACCGACCAGCCTTCGGATGTGGCGTAATAATCGCTCAGGAACGACTTGACCGCCGTTTCCGCCGCAACCGCCCCTTGTGCGCTGGTCGAGATGCCATCGGCGATCGCGATCGCAATCCCCTTGGTCGCGAGCAGCGGCGGCTCGGGCTGAATGGTGCCGTGAAAATCCTGGTTGGCGGGCTTGGCCCCGGCGCAGGAATATTGGCCCAGCGAGATGGAAAGGCGGTCGGTCATATCCAGCCGGACGGTGGCGAAGGCTTACACCCTCGCCGCCGATGCCGTCAGTTCCCGATCCCGCGCTTGGGCGAGGTGCGGACATGCGTGGTATACAGCATCAGCCCGGTAAAGGTCAGGCCGCCGACCAGATTGCCCAGCACCGTCGGCACTTCATTCCACCAGAAATAATCGCCGACGGTAAAGTTGCCGCCCAGCATCAGTGCGGTCGGGAACAGGAACATGTTCACCACCGAATGTTCGAACACCATGTAGAAGAACAGCATGATCGGCATCCACATCGCAATCACCTTGCCGCTGACGGTGGTGGAGATTTGCGCGCCGACGACGCCGGTGGACACCATCCAGTTGCACAACATGCCGCGCACGAAGATCGTCATCCAACCGGCTAGGCCATATTCGGCATAGCCCACGGTTCGCGCAACGCCCGTCCCGGCCAATTTCATGCCGACCTCGCTCGGCTCGGTCGCGAAGCCGGTGGTGAAATAGACCGCCATCAGAAACGCGGTGGTCAGCGCACCGGCGAAATTGCCGACGAACACCAAGCCCCAGTTTCGCAGCACGCCGCTCCAGTCGCAGCCCGGCCGCTTGTCCCACACCGCCAGCGGCGCCAGCACGAACACGCCCGTCAACAGGTCGTAGCCCAGCAGATAGAGCATACAGAAGCCGACCGGGAACAGGATCGCCCCGGCCAGCGGTTCGCCCGTCTGGACATTGATCGTCACCGCGAACGCCGCCGCCAGCGCCAGCGTGGCGCCCGCCATATAGGATCGGACCAGCGTGTCCTTGGTCGACATCATGATCTTTGATTCACCGGCGTCGATCAGCTTGGTCACGAACTCCGATGGCGCGAGATAGGCCATGTTTTTCCCTTTCCCTCAATAAATGCCGTCAGAGCGCCAGTTCGGCCTGAAGCCAGACGATCTGCTTGTCCGCGCCAAAGGAGCGGGCGTGATAATCGGCGTATTTGGCGAGCATCGCGACCTGGCCGACGCGGAACCCCACGCTCGCGTCCCATTCGTCGCCATATTCGATGCCGCCGATGTCGCTGTGGAAGCGATGATGGGTGACGTTGGCGTTCAATCCCGGCAGCGCCGCGACGCCCGGAAACGCCTTGGCCAATGTGACATAGCCGTCCTGCAACCCGGTGGCGGGCGTGGTCAGGAACAGGTCGGCCCACCCGTTGAACTTGTGCAGCGTCGCCAGCGGCGTCTGGAACGCTGCGCCGCCATCCGCATCGGCGCCCAGCTTTTCGTATCCGCCCGTCAGCGTGAACCCGGCATAGCCCAGCCCCGCTTCGGCCAGCACGTAATCGGCGGTGTAGTCGCGCGGATTGCCGCCCAGGTCGGACTGGCGCGCATAGCTGGCCAGCAGGTTGAGCTTGATCGCGGGGGTCAGCGGGATCGCGCCGCCCGCGCGCGCGCCGTACGTCTGCGACGAATTGGAAAAGGCCCAATTCTCGTCAAAGTCGAGCAGATAGCCGAACGCCTTGATGCCGATCGGTCCCAGTTTTGCACCGGCATTCAGGAAGGCGAAATTACCGTCCACATGGCGGCGCGGCCCCGCTTCGGAACCGAACACCGGGTTCTGTCCGATCGCATAGGTCGCATCGACCGTGATCGGGCCGATCACTGATTCGGCCCGCACCGCGTCGAACGTCTGTTCATTCTGGCGCCAGCCGACCGAGCCGACGAAACGCTGGTCGTCCAGATTGATTCGCTGACGCCCGGCGGTCAGCGTTAGCGATCTGGTCCGATACTGGATTTGCAGGCGGTTGAGTTCGATGCTTTCGGGATCGGCGACAGTCGAGAAGCCGGGCCGATACTGACCGCTGGTCGTCAACGGGAAGGGGAAGGCATTATAGTCCTCCGACACCGCCAGCGTGCCCTCCGCCTCGGCCAGCAACGACAGGTTCGAGGGCGCGTGGCGCAACTCGGCCCCCGCGCGCAGCCGCAGCGTGACGGCATCGGCCTCGAGCACGGGCTGGTCGACGCCTTCATATCGCAGGCGCGCATCGATGATCGGGTCGATCGACAGGCCGTTGCCGACCGGGATCGCGCCGTGCGTCTGCTGCGCCGCTGCTGGCGACGCCGCAAGTAATGCCAGCGCCGATGCCGTGATCGAAAGCGATGTTGCACGTCGACAGTTCATCCGGTCCCCTTTTCCCCAAATCGAATGGACAGTTGCCAGCGTCCGCCCGGCGCGATGCACCGACCGTGATTTCCCCCGAAAAGTCGCACGAATGACGAAAAGCCGCCTCGACTTGGCTGGTAAAGGCCAACTCGGGCGGCGACATTGCCACGCGATACGATGATGACGGCCAAAGCGCCGATGAGCCACCCGTCATTGGGCGGAACACTTTGGAACGATCTTTTGTAAGTGATTCTTTCGCGCCGCGGCAAGCGGTTTTTGCACTGCATCATCGTTCTGGGATGCGCGGCGGCGCCAAACCGCCTATCTGCGGCACATGCGTAACCGCCCAGGGCTTCCCAGCCGCCAGCAGATCCTCGATTTCATCGCCCAGTCGGACAAGCCCGCCGGCAAGCGGGAGATTGCGCGCGCCTTTGCCCTGTCGGGCGCGGACAAGATCGCCCTCAAGGCGCTGCTCAAGGACATGACCGACGAAGGGCTGGTCGACATCGCCCCCGGCCGTGCATTCCATCGCATGGGTGGCGTGCCCAAGGTGACGGTGCTGCGCGTTGTCGATATCGATGGGGATAGCGTCTGGGCTGTGCCCGAACGCTGGGAAGCGGAGGGGATACCGCAACCGCGCCTGCGCGTGATCGAACGTGGACGGCGGCAATCGGCGCTCGGCCCCGGCGACCGCATCCTGGCCCGGACCGAGGAAGCGGGTAATGGCTGGCTGGCGCACCCGATGAAGACGCTTGCGCGCGGCGAGGAACAGATACTCGGCGTGCTGCGCGAAGAGGGCGGGCGGTTGTTCCTGGGCGGGCTGGACAAAAAAATGGTTCGCGACCTGCCCGTGGTCGATCGCGGGGATGCGGAGCCGGGCGACCTGGTGCTCGCCGAAAAGACCGGGCGTCCGCCCCGCATCATGGCCAAGGTGGTGGAACGGCTGGGCGATCCGTTCGCGCCGCGCAGCTTCTCGATGATCGCCATTCACAAGCACGGCATCCCCAACATCTTTTCCCCCGACCTGATTGACGAGGCGACGCGGGTAGCGCGCCAGCCGCTGGGCGAGGACCGGGAGGATTTGCGCGGCCTG
>NZ_DATJLI010000187.1:0-9409 GCF_035490575.1 Sphingomonas sp.
GGATCGAACATGGCGCGGTTCGCTGCGGCGCTGGCGGCCTGCATCGCCGGGACCACGCTGCCCGACCTGGATTTCACGTTGTTCCTGGCGCATCGCAGCGCTTTGACGCACAGCGCCCTGCCCGCCCTGGCGCTGTTCGCGTGGCGACCGACACGGGGTCTCGCGCCTGCGGTCGCCATGGGCATCGGCTTTCACCTCGCCGCCGATTGCTTCCCCAATGCAATGCGCGGCTATGCCACGGTCAAGCTGCCGCTGTTCGGATCAATCGGCGCGGATGCGTCCTATTGGTGGCTTGGCGCACAGGCGCTTGCCGCTTTCGCGATCGGCATCGCGCGGCGCGACCCTTGGCTGCCGCGCGGCTGGCACGCTGCGACACTGGCGGGTTACGCCGCGACCGGCGCTGCCTATCTCTTCGTCACCGATGGCGGGTGGCCGGTGCTTACCTTCCTTGCCGCGACCGGCTGGCTGGCGGTGCGTCGGCGCAAGGCCGCGCGCACCGCCTGATCCATCATTCCGCCGCGACGAACTCCGGCGCGGTGCGATCGTCGATCGGCACTTCCAGCCGGTCGATCATCTCGCGCGGGACGACTTGCCAGAAATGGCCGCGCACCCGGTCCCAGTCGTCGATCAATCCGCGCGACCATTTACTGTCGGTCGCATCGGCATGGGCCGAAACCAGGTCGCGCAGCACCGTTTCCCAATGCACCGACGACAGGCGGTTCCACGTCAGGCTCTCACCATTGGCGCGGTCGGCGAAACGGTTGTCAGGGTCATAGATGAACGCCATGCCGCCGGTCATGCCCGCACCGAAATTGGTGCCGACATCGCCCAGCACGACGGCGATACCACCCGTCATATATTCGCAGCCATTGGCGCCGCAGCCCTCGACCACGACCTTTGCGCCCGAATTGCGGACGGCGAAGCGCTCACCCGCCTGCCCCGCGGCGAACAACTCGCCCGATGTCGCGCCATACAGCACGGTGTTGCCGATGATCGTGTTCTTGTGGCTGGCCAGCGGCGACGACACCATCGGTCGCACGACGATGTGCCCGCCCGACAAACCCTTGCCCACATAATCATTGGCGTCGCCGAACACTTCCAGCGTCACCCCCTTGCACAGGAACGCGCCCAGCGACTGGCCCGCACTGCCGCGCAGCCGAACATGGACGTGGCCGTCGGCCAGCTTGGACATGCCGAACCGGCGCGTCAGCTCGCTCGACAATCGCGTGCCGACCGCGCGGTGAGTGTTCCGCACCGAATAGGTGAGTTGCATCTTCTCCCCGCGCGCGAACACCGGCGCTGCGTCCTTGATCATCTGTGCGTCGAGGCTGTCGGGCACGTCGTTGCGGAAGGTGTTCAGGCTGAACCGGCGCTCCGCATCGCTGGCATCGACCTTGGCCAGAATGGGGTTCAGGTCCAGATCGTCCAGATGCTCGGCCCCGCGGCTGACCTGACGCAGCAATTCGGTGCGGCCGATCACTTCGTCCAGGCTGGTGCAGCCCAGCCGCGCCAGGATCTCGCGCACTTCCTCCGCGATGAAGGTCATCAGGTTGATGACCTTCTCTGGCGTGCCGACGAACTTCTGGCGCAGCTTTTCGTCCTGAGTGCACACGCCGACCGGGCAAGTATTGGAATGGCACTGGCGCACCATGATGCAGCCCATCGCCACCAGCGACAGCGTGCCGATGCCGAACTCCTCAGCACCCAGAATGGCGGCGATAACGATATCGCGCCCGGTTTTCAGGCCGCCATCCGTCCTCAGCTTCACGCGCCCGCGCAGGCCGTTCAGCGTCAGTGTCTGATTGACTTCCGACAGGCCCATTTCCCACGGCGTCCCGGCATATTTGATGCTGGTCTGCGGGGATGCGCCGGTGCCGCCGACATGGCCGGACACCAGGATGACATCGGCATGGGCCTTGGCCACGCCCGCCGCGACAGTGCCGATCCCCGCCGAGCTGACGAGCTTGACGCACACCCGCGCGCGCGGATTGATCTGCTTCAGATCGTAGATGAGCTGCGCCAGATCCTCGATCGAATAGATGTCGTGGTGCGGCGGCGGGCTGATGAGCGTGACACCCGGCGTCGAATGACGCAGCCGCGCGATGAACTCCGTCACCTTGAAACCGGGCAATTGCCCGCCCTCGCCCGGCTTTGCGCCCTGTGCGACCTTGATCTCGATCTCGTCACAGGCGTTCAGATATTCCGCCGTCACGCCGAACCGGCCTGACGCCACCTGCTTGATGACCGAATTGGCGTTGTCGCCATTTTCATAAGGGGTGTAGCGGACCTTGTCCTCGCCCCCCTCGCCCGACACCGCCTTTGCGCCGATGCGGTTCATGGCGATCGCAAGCGTCTCATGCGCTTCGGGGCTGAGCGCGCCCAGCGACATGCCCGGCGTGATGAAGCGCTTGCGGATCTCGGTGATCGCCTCGACCTGATCGATACCCACACCCTCACGCGGGAAATTGAACTCCAGCAGGTCGCGCAGGTAAACCGGCGGCAGGTCGCGCACGCCGCGCGCGAATTGCAGATAGGTCGAATAGCTGTCGGTCGAAACCGACGTTTGAAGCAGGTGCATCAGTTGCGCCGAATAGGCGTGCGTCTCACCCGAATGGCGCTGACGATAAAAGCCGCCGATCGGCAACGTCGTCACCGCCGCATCGAACGCCGCCGCGTGGCGGTCGCTGGCATTGACATAGAGGGAGGCGTAGCCCTCCCCTGAAATCTTGGCGGGCATCCCCGGAAACAGGTCCGCGACCAGCGCGCGCGACAGGCCCACCGCCTCGAAATTATAGCCGCCGCGATAGCTGGAGATCACCGCGATCCCCATCTTCGACATGATCTTGAGCAGCCCCTCGTCGATCGCCTTGCGATAACGCTTGAGGCAATCGCCCAGCGACAGGTCGCCAAACAGCCCGCGCCCCTGCCGGTCGGCAATCGCCGCTTCGGACAGATAGGCATTCACGGTCGTCGCGCCCACGCCGATCAGCACCGCGAAATAATGGGTGTCCAGACATTCGGCGGTGCGGACATTGACGCTGGCATAGGAACGCAGGCCCCGGCGGACCAGATGCGTATGCACCGCCGCCGCCGCCAGCACGCCGGGGATCGCGACCCGGTCCTCGTCCACCCGCTCGTCGGTCAGGAATAATTCGGTCCGCCCCTCTCGCACCGCCTGCTCGGCCTGTGCGCGAAGCTGGGTGATGGCGGCGCGAAGCCCCTCCTGCCCGCTGCCCGCGGCGAACGTGGTGTCGAGTTCCGCGGCCTGATCGCCGAAATAGGTCTTGAGCCGCGCCCATTCGCTGCCCACCAGCACCGGCGATTCGAGCACCAGCACCCGGCCCTTGGCACCTTCCACATCCAGAATGTTCGCCAGATTGCCGAAGCGCGTCTTCAGGCTCATCACATGGCGTTCGCGTAAAGGGTCGATCGGCGGATTCGTCACCTGACTGAAGTTCTGCCGGAAGAACTGACTGATAAGGCGCGGTTTGTCGCTGATGACCGCCAGCGGCGTGTCGTCGCCCATCGATCCGATCGCTTCCTTGGCCGTTTCGACCATGGGCGCCAGGATCAGTTCCATATCCTCCAGCGTCTGCCCCGCCGCAACCTGTCGCCGCGCGAGTTCGGCCCGGTCGAACGCGACCGGCGCGACATCGACAGCGGGCAGATCATCGACCGACAGATAGCTGCCGATCATCCCGGCATAATCATGCTCGCCCGCGATCCGGTCCTTGATCTCCCGGTCATGGAACAGCCGCCCTTCGTCCAGGTCGACCGCGATCATCTCACCCGGTCCCAGCCGACCCTTCTCGATCACGCTGGTCTCGGGCACCATCACCATGCCCGTCTCGGACCCGACGATCAGCAGCCCGTCGGCGGTGTGCGTATAGCGCAGCGGACGCAGCGCATTGCGGTCCAGCCCGGCAACCACCCAGCGGCCATCGGTCATCGCCAGCGCGGCCGGCCCGTCCCACGGTTCCATGACGCTGGCGAGATAGGTGTACATCGCCTGGTGCGCGGGCGGCATGTCGGCGCGGCCCTGCCATGCCTCCGGCACCAGCATCAGCTTGGCGGTCGGCGCATCGCGGCCCGCGCGACAGATCGCCTCGAACGTCGCGTCCAGCGCCGCCGTGTCCGACGCGCCGGCCGGAATCACCGGCTTGATATCCTCCGAATGCTCGCCGAACGCGATGCTGGCCATCTTGATCTCGTGGCTGAGCATCCAGTTCTTGTTACCGCGGATCGTGTTGATCTCGCCATTATGCGCCAGGCACCGGAACGGCTGCGCCAGCCACCATTGCGGAAAGGTGTTGGTCGAATAGCGCTGATGAAAAATGGCGACCCGGCTCTCGAACCGCTCGTCATTCAGGTCAGGGTAGAATTCGCTCAGGCTCTCGGCAAGGAACAGCCCCTTGTAGATGATCGACCGGCACGACAGGCTGCAGATATAAAAGCCCGTGATCTGCGCGGCGACGATCGCCTTTTCGATCCGGCGACGGACCAGATACAGCGTCTTTTCGAACTCGGCCTCGTCCTGCTCTTCGGGCCGCGGGCCGGCGATCATGATCTGCTCGATTTCCGGCCGGGTCGCCTGCGCCTTTTGGCCGATGACCGACACGTCGACGGGCACCTGCCGCCAGCCATAGATGGTGTAGCCGGCATTGATGACTTCGGACTCGACGATCGTGCGGCATGTCTCCTGCGCGCCCAGATCGGTGCGCGGCAGGAACACCATGCCCACCGCCAGCCGGTTGGGCAGCGCACGGTGGCCGCTGGCCATCACCGCATCGTCAAAAAAACGGTGCGGCAGGTCGACATGAATGCCGGCACCATCACCGGTCTTGCCATCGGCATCGACCGCGCCGCGGTGCCAGACGGCCTTCAGCGCGTCGATCGCCGACTGCACGACGCGGCGTGAAGGCTTGCCATCGGTCGCGGCGACCAGGCCCACGCCGCAAGCGTCGCCTTCGAACTCGGGGCGATACATGCCTTCGGTGGCCAGGCGGATACGTTCGGATTCGAGTGTCATGGCGCGTAGCCCTTGGCATGAAGATTGGAAACGAGGGTATCACGGATGCCCCGCAACTGCGGGACTGCGGCAAGGGCATCCGTCACACGCTCAAGCTGTTCGGTGGGACTGACCGGATATTCATGCGCCAACCGGTTCCGCAGGCGCACCAGCGCAGACCATTGATCCGCACTGTCGAGCAGCCCGTATTTTTCCATGCGGTTGGCGATATCACGCGCGGTCATGGTCGACAGGTCAATCTGCTCGGCCAGCAGATAGGTCCGAAACATCCGCGCGAGGATATCCTGTGCCTGCTCGACCGCCTTCAACAGCGCACGCGCGCCGGTGCCGCGCAGATCATCCAGCCCCGCAAAAGCCGCCGCAGTGTCCGGCAACGGTCCCATGATCCGTGCCGCGCTGTCGGCACCGTGCAGCACCGAATCCAGCGCGGTCGACAGCTTGCGTAGAATCGCGACTTCCGGCGTCACAGAATGATCCCGTCGCGATAGGCGATCTGCTCGAACGGGGCAGTTAGCTGACCACGAACCGAAAAAATCTTGTCGACCCGCTGCTCATCGATCCGCGCGAACAGAAGCTGTTCGAACGTTTCAACCTCCGCATCGGTGCCACGGCCGGGATCGACCTCGAAATGCAGGTCGATGTCACCGCCTTTCCGGTCATCGTGCACACGGCTGCCGAACAGGCGGACGACCGCGGTCTGGCCGAACGCCTCGCCCGCCGCGTCCTTGATCGCCGCCACATATTCAGGCGACAGTCTCACGCCGCCACCTTCTGTGCCCTCGCCTTCGCCTTCAGCCAGGCGTGCATCCGGTCGGACACGTCGCGGCCGTCGCGGATTGCCCAGACGACCAGGCTTGCCCCGCGCACGATGTCGCCGGCGGCGAACACGCCGTCCAGGCTGGTCATCATCGACTTGTTGTCGACGCGCAGCGTGCCCCAGCGGTTTACACCCAGTTCGGGCGCGCCAAACATCGTCGGCAAATCCTCGGGGTCGAAGCCCAGCGCCTTGATGACCAGATCGGCCTCCAGCACCATTTCGTTGCCGGGGTCCGGCTCGGGCGCGCGGCGGCCGCTGGCATCGGGCGCGCCCAGCCGCATCCGGGTCACCCGCACGCCCGAAACCTGACCGTCGGCCGCCGTATCGAACGCCTCGGGCGCGGACAACCAGACGAATTCGACGCCCTCTTCCTCGGCATTGGCGACTTCGCGCTGGCTGCCGGGCATGTTGGCCCGGTCGCGACGATACAGGCATTTGACCGATTTCGCGCCCTGGCGGATGGCAGTGCGAACGCAGTCCATCGCGGTATCGCCACCGCCGACGACCACGACATCGCGCCCCGCCGCGTTCAGGCGGCCATCATCCCATTCAGGCACGCTGTCGCCAAAGCTCTTGCGGTTCGATGCGATCAGGAAATCGAGCGAATCGACAACGCCCGCCGAGCCGATGCCCGGCGCCTTGATCGCACGCGGCTTGTAGACGCCGGTGGCGATCAGGATCGCATCGTGGCGCTCGCGCAGTTCGTCCAGCGTCGCGTCGCGGCCGACCTCGAACCCTTCGTGAAACACGATTCCGCCCGCCTTCAACCGCTCGACCCGGCGCATGACGACGGGCTTTTCCAGCTTGAAACCGGGGATGCCATAGGTCAGCAGCCCGCCTGCGCGGTCATGCCGGTCATAGACATGCACGTCATATCCGGCGACGCGCAGATATTCCGCCGCGCTCAGCCCCGCCGGACCCGCGCCGACGACACCCACCGACTGGCCGCGTGCACGGCCCGGCACCAGCGGCTCGACCCAGCCTTCCTCCCACGCGGTATCGGTGATGTATTTTTCGACCGAGCCGATCGTGACCGCGCCATGCCCTGAAAATTCGATGACGCAATTGCCTTCGCACAGACGATCCTGCGGGCAGATGCGGCCACAGATTTCGGGCATGGTCGACGTGCTGTTCGACAGCTCGTAAGCCTCGCGCAGTCGGCCCTCCGCCGTCAGCCGCAGCCAGTCGGGAATATGGTTGTGCAGCGGGCAATGGACCGAACAATAAGGCACGCCGCATTGCGAACAGCGCCCCGCCTGCTCGCCGGCCTTGGGTGGCGCAAAGCGATCGGCGATCTCGCGAAAGTCCCGGTTGCGGTCATCGGCATCGCGCTTGGACGGGAAATCCTGTTCGACGTCCACGAACTTCAAGGTGGCGGTCATGGTGCGTCCTTCCTTCATGGACGCGCCTATAATTACGCCAGTGACCATTGTCACGCACAAACAGGGCAATAGGTAAGCTTCAATTACCTTTTTTTCCGCGACGCTTATTGCAACTGGTTTGCAATTTTCCTTCAGCGCGATAGTTGACCCGTTTCGGCCCTATCGGGAGAGTAACCAGATCAACGCCGCTCCGCCAACGACAATGCGATACCAGGCAAAGGGCGCAAAACCATAGCGCGACACCAGCGCAACGAACGCCTTCACCACGAACAGCGCGACAATGAACGCCATCGCGAAACCGATGGCAATCATGTTCAGGTCGTCGAGGCTCAACAGCGCGCGATCCTTCCACAGCGCATAGACCGTTGCCGCGCTCATCGTCGGCACCGCCAGGAAAAAGCTGAACTCCGCCGCCGTCTTGCGCTCGACCCCCATCAACAGCGCGCCCATGATCGTCGCGCCCGAACGGCTTACGCCCGGCAACATCGCCAGGCACTGGACCAGACCGATCGAACCGGCCGTCCGGGCGGGCATCGCCTCGACAGTTTCGAACCGGACGCGTTTCACCATCCGCTCGATCAACAGGATCGCGATCCCGCCGACGACCAGCGCGACAGCGACGACCACCGGCGTCTGCATCGCCGCGCGCACCGCGTCATAGACGATGACACCGATGACCAGCGCCGGCAGGAAACCCAGCACAATGTTGCGCGTGAACAGCCAGGCCGCGGGCTGTCGCGCGATCAATCCCGTGCCGACCGACCAGAAGCGCCGCCAGTAAACGACGATGACCGCCAGGATCGCGCCCAGCTGGATCGCGATCTTGAACGCGACCGAACTGTCGTCGTTGAACCCCAGCAGCTCGCCCGCCAGGATCAGGTGCCCGGTCGATGAGACCGGCAGAAACTCGGTCAGCCCCTCAAGCGCGCCGAGCAGGAGGACCGTCAGCAACTCGTTCATGCGTTCCCCCGCGAACCGTCCAATCGATGATGGCGTCAGGCCGGCGCCCGGTTATGCCCGAAGCGTCCCTGGCGCCGATACAGCACCATCCAGCCCGGCGCCACCGCGCCCAGCGGGGTCGGGATGATGCCCAGCCGGTCAAAACCCTGCGCCCCATCGGCGACCACATTGTCGCGCTGGAGCATCAGCCACTGGTCGCGCGTGATCGGCGCACCGGGCAGGAAGCCCATGCTGGCGATCGCCGAACCTACGGCATCGGGCAGCGGCGCGAACGTCTTGTCACGCCCCGTCGCCTGCGCGATCCAGTGGTGCAGGTCGAGCATCGTCATGACATCCGGCCCGCCCAGCTCATAAGTCTGCCCGCCATGCGCCAGCGGATCGGTCAGCGCCGCCACGACCGCACGCGCGACATCGACAACGTGCACCGGCTGGAATCTGGCATCGGGCTTCAGCACCGGGACGACGGGCAGCGGGCTGGCGATCAGGCCGGCAAAGCGATTGATGAATTGATCCTCGCGCCCGAACACCACCGACGGACGCACGATAGTGGCGCCGGACAATGCGTCGCGAACCGCCGCTTCGCCCTGCGCCTTGGTCCGGCCATAGCGCGAGGGCGATTCCGCGTCGGCGCCGATCGCCGAAATGTGAACGAACCGCCCTGCGCCGGCTGCCGCCGCCGCCTGTGCCACCAGCCGCGCACCGTCGACCTGGATGCGCTCATAATCGGTAAAGGTGCCGACCAGATTGACGACACCGTCGCTGCCATCGATCGCGCGTGCGATCGTGTCAGGACGCGTCACGTCAGCAGCGACGAACTGTGTCTGGCCCAGGCCGCCCAGCGGTTTGAGAAAAAAGGCGCGCCGCGGGTCGCGCTGAGCGATGCGAACGCGCGCGCCCGTCGCCAGCAATTCCTGCGCGACATAACGGCCCACAAAGCCGCCGCCGCCAAAGAGGGTGATGAGCTTGTCCCGCATGATGCGCCCTGTCCGTTTCCAGCCGTTGATACCGCCAATGCCCAATAGGACGCCAAACGGCAAGCCGCGCAAAACCGCCCCATGACCGCGTTCATTTTTTTGTCAAAATTGTCGTTGACAAGCCCGGCAACCCGCCACTAGAGGCACCGGCCTACCCCGTGCCCAGATGGCGGAATTGGTAGACGCACCAGCTTCAGGTGCTGGCGCTCGCAAGGGCGTGGAGGTTCGAGTCCTCTTCTGGGCACCA
>NZ_DATJLI010000188.1:0-3477 GCF_035490575.1 Sphingomonas sp.
CTGTCGGGCCAGCCCGACTTGTTCGCGGGCACGACGCCGGCGTTCGACGCGATCCTGCAGGGGTCGATCGAGGATATCTATCGCCGCTTCGTCGGGCTGGTCGCGCAGTCACGGCGGATGACACCTGCGCGGGTCGACCAGATCGGCCAGGGCCGCGTGTGGGACGGCGGCACCGCGCGCCAGATCGGTCTGGTCGATCGCTTCGGCGGACTGGACGATGCGGTGGCCGAAGCCGCGCGCCGCGCCAGGCTGGACCCGGCAAAAGTCCGCACCGTATATCTGGAAAAGGAACCCGGCTGGGCCGCGCAACTGGCCGAGGCGTGGCAGCGCGAGCAGGACCGCGACCAGGGCAATGAGGAAGCATCCGGCGGCGACCTGTTCGCGCGGATGGCCGCCGAACGCCGGGGCGTGATGGCGCGCGCGGTGGGTGATGTCCGTCGACTGCTCACCGGTCAGTCGGTGCAGGCCCGCTGCCTGGAATGCGCGGGTTTCGCACCCGCCGCCGCAAATGGCGAGGATCGCGCGCTGACGCAAATGCTGGTCGAACGCGCGCTGCCATGATCGCCATTCGCGCAGCCGAACCGGGCGACGCTGCGGCGATCGCCGCCATCTATGCGCCCTTCGTGCTTTCGGGCACGGTCAGTTTCGAAAGCGAGGCGCCCGATGCGCGCGCGATGCGGACGCGCATGGCGGCCAGCGACGGGCTGTATCCCTGGCTGGTCGCGACCGATGGCGATGCCGTGGTGGGCTATGCCTATGCCGGTCGGTTCCGGGATCGGCCGGCATATCACTGGACGGTCGAAACCTCGATCTACCTGGCGGGCGACGCGCAACAGCGCGGAGTCGGGCGGCTGCTGTATGAAGCGCTGGTCGATACGCTGCGCGCACAGGGTTTCGTCCACGCGATCGGCGCCATCGCGCTGCCCAACGACGCATCGATCAAGCTGCACGAGCAGGTCGGCTTCCGCCGCGCAGGCGTGATCCGCGAAGCCGGGTTCAAGTTCGGGCGCTGGATCGATGTCGGCTTCTGGCAGTGCGAACTGGCACAAGCCGCAACCCCGCCGCCGCCGGTTCGGCCGTTCCGCGATGTCGGCGTGGTCCGCGACTGAGGCCTTGCCTCCCCCCGCCGCGCGGTTAGGAAGGCTCCCATGCCCTCGATCCGTCTTTTCGCGACGGCGCTTGCCGCCGCTCTCGCCGCATCCCCCGCCATGGCGGAGGACGATGTTCAGCTATGGGGCGCCTTTACCGCGACCGGCGCGGTCAAGGGCGACCTGTTCCTGTGGCTTGAGGGACAGGTGCGGCTGACCGACGATGCGGGCGACGGTGTGCAGACGCTGGCGCGCCCCGCCATCGGCATGCGCTTCGCGCCCGATGCCCATGCCATCATCGGCTATGCCCATGTTCACACCAATCCCGAAGCGGGGGTGACCACCAACGAACATCGCATCTGGCAACAGGTGCAGTTCGCGCCCGTTCGCACCGGCACCGGCGCGCCGCTGGTCATCAGCCGCACGCGGCTGGAACAGCGGATGATCGTCGGACGCGACGATACCGGCTGGCGGCTGCGCCAGATGGTGCGGGTTCAGGCGCCGATCGCGCGCGGCGGCCGGGTTCAGGCGATTGCCTATAGCGAGGGGTTCTTCAACCTGAACGACACCAACTGGGGCGCGCGCGGCGGCATCGACCAATGGCGCAACTTCGTCGGCATCGGCCTGCCGCTGGGCGAAAAACTGCGCGTCGAGCCGGGTTATCTCAACCAGACCGTCTACCGCGCCGGCGAAAACCGCAGCAACCATGTGCTGAACATCGGCTTCACCTATCCCCTCTGACGCCCGCGATAGGCGGGCAGGCCCAGTTTCCAGCGGATCGCGGCGGCGCGCAGCGCAAAGCCCGCGCCTGCGGCGATCGTCGCCACGGGGAACCCCTCAAATCCCATCAGGCGCAGGCCGACATACAAGGCCGATGCCAGCGCTGCTGCGGTGACGTAAAGTTCGGGCCGCATCAGGATCGACGGCTCGCCCGCCACCACGTCGCGGATGATGCCGCCGACGCACGCCGTCACCACCCCCATCAACATGGCCGGGACCGGCGGCACGCCCATGCCCAGCGACTTCGCCGCGCCGAACACGGCATAGCTCGCCAGCCCGATGGCATCGAGCCAGTCCAGCCCCTGCCCCGCCCACCAGCGCTCAGGCGTGATCCAGATGACCAGCGCGCCGCCCAGACAGATCAGCGCGATCCACGGGTCCACCACCCAGAATACCGGCGCGTCGATCAACAGGTCGCGCAGCGTGCCGCCCCCCACGCCCGTCATCAGCGCGAAAAAGGCGGCGGTCACGAAGGTCTGACGCGCGCGCACCGCCGCGATCGTGCCGGACGCGGCGAACATCAGGATGCCGAACGCATCGAGCCATGGCAGGATCGGACTGAAATTGTCGACAGGGGACAGCATTTCTGCCGGTTAGCGCGCACAGGCAACGGGGTCGAGAGGCCGGGTCGCCCGATCGCCCGAATGCCCGCGCTGGCAATTTTGTTGCGACTGTGTTAAACGCCGTGCAACGGAGACGAAGATTCGCTTCCGCCTCTCGGAGACGCACCACAGATTTGGCCCGGACACAAGCTGTTCCAGCCGCCGGCGACGACGCTGGTGTCGCAGCGCTCCTCTCGGGTCAAGGGTCCACGGAAAGGTTTGAAAGAATGGCTGCCAAGGCGCTGTCCTTCGACGTCGGTGATTATGTTGTCTACCCCAAGCATGGCGTCGGTCGCGTCATCGAACTGCAACGGCAGGAAATCGCAGGAATGCAGCTTGAGCTGTATGTGCTGCGCTTTGAAAAGGAGCGGATGACGCTCCGCGTGCCGACCAACAAGGCCGAGAGCGTCGGTATGCGAAAGCTGTCCAGCGACAAGACGCTCAAGGAAGCGATGGAAACGCTCAAGGGCAAGCCCAAGGTCAAGCGCACCATGTGGTCGCGCCGCGCGCAGGAATATGAAGCCAAGATCAATTCGGGCGACCTGGTGTCGATCGCCGAAGTGGTCCGCGACCTGTTCCGTGCCGACGACCAGCCCGAGCAAAGCTATTCCGAGCGCCAGATCTTCGAAGCGGCCGCCAGCCGCCTCGCGCGCGAACTCGCCGCGATGGAAGAGGTCGATGAACCCACCGCGCTGGAAAAGATCCTCGACGTGCTCCGCAAGGCAGCGGCGATCCACAACAAGGATAAGGTCGAGGCCTGAACGCCTCGATCCTGTTCGATCTGACGAGGGGGGAAGCCGGGAGACCGGCTTCCCCCTTTTTCATGGCGGGTTGTGCATGCCGTTCGATGGTGTATCATTGCAATAACACACCAAAGGGAGGTTCCGATGCGCCTTGCCGCCACCATGATCGCGCTGACCCTTGCCGCCTGTAGCGGCCCCGCCACGGGCGAGGACGATGCCGGCGGCGCGCGCGCCGAACGCAGCTACCCCGTCGCCGACTTCACC
>NZ_DATJLI010000189.1:0-26209 GCF_035490575.1 Sphingomonas sp.
CGCTGGCCGAGGCCGCCGACCGATCGCAGCCCTTCGGCGACGAACCGTCGCGCCTGCCGCAGGAACGCCGGGTGATCGAGGCCGATCTGGCCGGCGGCGATATCCCGCAAACGGGTGAGGAAGACCCGCTGGCGGAAGTGGCGGGCGACGCGCACGGCGTGGTGGGCGAAACCTTCACCCCCGAACCCGCCGAAGCCGCGCTGATCGCCGCGCTGGACGAAGCCGAACCGCGTGCCGCCCGCGCGGTGGAGGCGGAGGATTTCGAGGGGGCCATGGCCGCGCTTGCCAGCCTGCGCGCGCCGATCGACGCCTTTTTCGAAACCGTCACGGTCAACGATGCCGATCCCGCCAAGCGTCAGGCGCGCCTTGCCCTGCTCGCGCGGATGCGCGCGGCGGTGCACCGGGTTGCCGACTTCTCACGCATCGAAGGCTGAGTTTCGGTTTAGTCGGAGTGGACATGGCGGGTTGCCGCTGCAATGCAGCGCATACCTATGCAGACCAGCGATTGCGGGGATGATTTGATGGCGACGAACGGCACCGGCGACCCGCAATATGTCTATCGTTTCGGCGGCGGCGTGTCCGACGGCGGCAGGGGCGACAAGAATTTGCTGGGCGGCAAGGGCGCGAACCTGGCCGAAATGGCGTCGATCGGGCTGCCGGTGCCGCCGGGCTTCACCATCTCCACCGCCATGTGCGCGCGCTATTATGAGGAGGGTGAGGCGTTCCCCGATAGCCTGCGTGCCGAAGTCGCCGATGGCCTCGCGCATATCGAAGCGGTGACGGGCAAGGCGTTCGGCGATCCGGCCAACCCGCTGTTGGTGTCGGTCCGGTCGGGCGCGCGCGTGTCGATGCCGGGGATGATGGACACGGTCCTCAATTTGGGCCTGAACGACGAAACGGTCGCGGGGCTGGCGCGCGTGTCGGACGATCCGCGCTTTGCCTGGGACAGCTATCGCCGCTTCATCCAGATGTATGCCGACGTGGTCCTTGGCCTCGACCACGACCGGTTCGAGGAAGCGTTGGAGATCGCCAAGGAGGACCGCGGATACTTCCTCGACACCGAACTGACCGCCGACGACCTCCAGGCGTTGGTTGCCGAATACAAGGCGCTGGTGGACGAGCTTTGGGGCAGGCCCTTTCCGCAGGACGTGCACGATCAGCTGTGGGGCGCGGTGGGCGCGGTGTTCGGGTCGTGGCAGTCCGAACGCGCCAAGGTCTATCGCCGGTTGAACGACATTCCCGCCGACTGGGGCACGGCGGTGAACGTGCAGGCGATGGTGTTCGGTAATATGGGCGACACGTCGGCCACCGGCGTTGCCTTTACCCGCGATCCCTCGACCGGCGCGAACGGCTATTATGGCGAGTTCCTTATCAACGCGCAGGGGGAGGATGTGGTCGCGGGCATCCGCACGCCGCAATATCTGACTCGCGCCGCGCGCGAGGCCGCCGGGGCCAGGCCCGCGTCGATGGAAGAAGCGATGCCGGCGGTTTACGCCGAGCTGGCCGCGGTGTTCGACACGTTGGAGCGGCATTACCGCGACATGCAGGACATCGAGTTCACGGTCGAAAAGGCCAAGCTGTGGATGCTCCAGACGCGCAGCGGCAAGCGCACGGCCAGGGCGGCGCTGAAGATCGCGGTCGACATGGCGAGTGAAGGGCTGATTTCGGAACAGGAAGCGGTGACGCGCGTCGATCCCGCCGCGCTCGACCAGTTGCTGCACCCCACGCTCGACCCCGATGCCCTGCGCGACGTGCTGACCAAGGGGCTGCCCGCGTCGCCCGGTGCCGCGTCGGGCAAGGTCGTGTTCGACGCCGACGCCGCCGAACGCGCGGCAGCGAACGGGGAGGACGTGATCCTCGTTCGGGTTGAGACCAGTCCTGAGGATATTCACGGGATGCACGCGGCCAGGGGCATCCTGACCGCGCGCGGCGGCATGACCAGCCACGCCGCCGTCGTCGCGCGCGGCATGGGTCGGCCCTGTGTGTCGGGCGCGGGCACGCTGTCGATCAAGGGCAAGGACGGCGTGATGCGCGTGGGCGAGCGAGAGGTTCGCGCGGGCGACATCATCACCATCGACGGTTCGACGGGCGAAGTCATGGCGGGCGCGGTGCCGATGGTTCAGCCCGAGCTGGCGGGCGATTTCGGCACGCTCATGGTGTGGGCCGACAAGGTCCGCCGGTTGCGCGTGCGGGCGAATGCCGAAACCCCCGCCGATTGCCGCACCGCGCGCGAGTTCGGCGCGGAGGGGATCGGCCTGTGCCGGACCGAGCACATGTTCTTCGACGCCGCGCGCATCACTGCGGTGCGCCAGATGATCCTGGCGTCGGACGAAGCGGGTCGCCGCGCCGCGCTGGACAAGCTGCTGCCCGAACAGCGCGCCGATTTTGCCGAGATTTTCGAGGTGATGGCGGGCCTGCCGGTGACGATCCGGCTGCTCGACCCGCCGCTGCACGAGTTCCTGCCGCACGAGGATGCCGAATTCGCCGAAGTGGCGAGCGCCACCGGCATTACCGTCGACGCGCTGAAACGGCGCGCGGCCGAGTTGCACGAATTCAACCCGATGCTGGGCCATCGTGGTTGCCGCCTTGGCGTCACCTATCCCGAAATCTACGAAATGCAGGCGCGCGCGATATTCGAGGCGGCGGTCGAGGTGACGGTGAAAACCGGCGCCGCGCCGGTGCCCGAAGTGATGATCCCACTGGTCGCCACGCGCCGCGAACTGGAATTGATGAAGGCCGTGGTCGACAAGGCGGCGAAGGCGGTGTTCGCCGACAAGGGACAGCGCATCGAATATCTAGTCGGGACGATGATCGAACTGCCCCGCGCCGCCCTTCGCGCCAGTGAGATTGCGGAGGTTGGCGCGTTTTTCAGCTTCGGCACCAATGACCTTACCCAAACGACTCTGGGCGTCAGCCGTGACGATGCGGCGCGGTTCCTGGGCGCCTATGTCGAACAGGGCATCTATGCGCGCGATCCGTTCGTCAGCATCGATGTCGAGGGCGTGGGCGAACTGGTCGAACTGGCGGCGGAACGCGGGCGCAGGACGCGACCCGATATCAAGCTGGGTATTTGCGGCGAACATGGCGGCGACCCGGCATCGATTGCGTTCTGCGAGAAGGTCGGGCTGGATTATGTATCGGCCAGCCCCTATCGCGTGCCGATCGCGCGATTGGCGGCGGCACAGGCGGCACTGACGAAATGAACCAAGCGAAAAACCGTATCACGGCCGACGGGTTCGACCGCGTCGGTCCCTTTCATCCCTTTATCGCCTGGACGGCGGTGGCGCTGTTCGACCTGTGCCTGGTGCTGGCCGTGGCGACGACGCTGCTCGCCGGTGTCGACTGGACCGAGGACATGATCTGGCCCGGCGGCCCGGAATTGCTGCCCTTTTGAAACAATCAAGGCCCGCCCGATCCGGCGGGCCTTTTGGTTCAATCCATCACGTTCAGCAGCGACTTGATCGGCACGAACGCAAAACCGACCGAGCTGTCGGCGATGCCATAGGGCACGAACAACCGGTCGCCGTGCCGCAGCGCGCCGCACGAATAGACGACATTGGGGACATAGCCTTCCCGGTCCTGATTGGCGGCGGCCAGCAGCGGTTCGCGCGTGCGCCCGATCACTTTCGACGGGTCGTCTTTGTCGAGCAGGACGGCGCCGATCGAATATTTCCGCATCGCGCCGACGCCGTGGGTCAGCAGCAGCCAGCCCTCGTCAATCTCGATCGGCGGACCGCAATTGCCGATCTGCACCAGTTCCCATGGATAATGGGGCTTGAGCAGCAACTGGCCCTCGTCCCAGTGCGTCAGCGTATCCGACCGGATGAAGAACAGGTTTTCGCCGTCCTGCCGCCCGATCATCATATATTGCCCGCCGACCTTGCGCGGGAACAGGCCCATGCCCTTGTTCCGCGCGGCAGAGCCGGTCATCGGCACCAGATCGAACGCCCGGAAATCCCGCGTCCGCAGCATTTCAGACTGAATGACCGACCCGTTATAGGCGGTATAGGTGCCCAGCCATTCCTGCGTCCCGTCGTCATGCGTGAAGTGGACGAGGCGCATGTCTTCCAGCCCGTTCGACTGCGCGCGCGTGATCGGGAAAATCACGGTGCCCGACAGGGTCGAATCGCGGTGGCGATGGACGGTCACTTCGCCTTCGGGAATGGTGTGTTCGTCGCCATTCTGAACATCGACCGCGGTGGCAAAGGGGGGTTCGGGGGCGAGGATCAGTTCATTCTGGTCGGTGATGATCCCCTCGCGAAACGCCACGGAGGAAATATGGCCTTCGCCGACCGCGCGCAGCGACATCAGGATGCGGAGCGAACCGGGCGGCATCCCCGATTGATCGTGATGCGGCACCGCGCTGGGATTCATCAGCGCGGCGGCGGCATAGCTGTACTCGTGGCAGAAATACGCCCCGATCAACTGCCGCTTCTCATCCGAAATATTCGCCGCATCAAGACCCAGCAGCGCCTCGATCTGGTCATAGCGCGTCATGAACACGCGGCGCGTCTGCCAGTGTCGCGCCTCGAAATCCTTGAGCACGGCGTTCAGTTGCTGCCGCGCCTCGATCGGCGACATGTCCAGCACCGCACGCACCAGCCGTTCGGTGCGGCTCGGTGCCTCGCCGTTCGACTGCCATGCGATGTGAAACGGCCGCACAACCACGCGCGACGGATCGGCATGCAGCCGCAGCGCGTGGGTTTCCAAATCGAGCATTCACGTCCCCATCAAGGTCGCCTTGCCCGAAACCTCATGTTTCAGGCAATGACGGCGTTGCGGGGGTCTGCCAGATTAGCGCCGTGTTTTGAAAGGGTGGAAATGGCGCAATTCGCGAGTTGCAGCGCCAAAATCGACTCCGCGCCCTGATTGCGGTTCAGCCCGGTCGGCTGGAGGCCGTCAAAACACCCGCCATCCTGCGCGGTGGCAAGCGGCAGGTCGAGATCATTGACGCCCAGATACCAGCGATAGGCCTTTTCCGCCTCGTCCAACCAGCGCCGATCGCCGGTGGCGTGGAAAGCCGCCGCGCAGGCCTCCACCGTGGCCTGTGCCTCCAGCGGTTGCTGGTCGAACGGCAGCGGTTCGGCATATTCGCGTCCGAAACTTTCGGTCCCGATCGCGCGAAAACGACCCTCGGGACTGGTCTGGCGCGACACGATCCAATCCAGCGTCTCGATCCCACAGGTGATGAAATCGGCGCGGCCCAGCGAACGTCCGGCCTCGATCAATGCTTCGGGCAGGCGGGCATTGTCATAGGCCAGCACGATTTCGAACCATTGCCAGTCGGGCCGGCGGTGCCGTTCGCACAAGCCGACCAGTTGCTCGCCAAAGGTCTCCAGGATGCGCGTTGCCATGGGGTGATTCGGAAAACCGCGACGCATTGCCGCTGCACCGAGCATGGCAAAGGCCTGCGCCCGCGGGCTGCCCAGGTCAAAGGCCAGGCTGGCGGTCTGGTCGAACATCGCCGCTGCCCAGTCGCGGTGCTTGCGTGCGCGTGCCTCGGTCGCGGTGACGCCCAGCGCCCATAGCGTGCGACCGTTCGAATCCTCCGACCCCTCGTTCTCGCACCAGGTCCGGTCGAAGTTCATGAAATTGCGAAATCGGCGGCGATCACCGTTCCAGGCATATTGCAGGAACGAGGCGTAGATGCTCGTCCACTTGTCGCGCATCGCCTCGTCCAGCGGGTCGATGCGACACATCAGGATCAGCGCGCGGGCATTGTCGTCGATGCAATAACCGTGGCGACGATCGGGAATCGAATAGATTGAATGCTGCAACATGCCCGTTGCATCGCTCATCCTTTCTACCGCGCTGAAATCGGGCGTCAGCGCGGCCGGTTCGGATTTGGCGCTGCCCAGCCTTCGGGGGCGGACCGCGACGACATGCTCGATCTCGGTCATGACACTCTCCGCAAGGCAGGGCCAAAGCATCGTGCGACCCCGCTGGTAAGCACGTTTGGCAAGTTGCACCCGCGAATGGTCATCAGCCAACAGTCCGCCAATCTCTCGTGCGAAGCCGTTGATATCGGCAAAATCCACCAGCACGCCGTGGCCGTCGTCCAGGATTTCGGTCGCATGGATATAAGGCGTCGACACGACCGGCTTGCCCATGCTGACGGCAAAGCTCAGCGTGCCGGACGTGATCTGCGCCGGGTTGGTATAGGGCGTGGCGTAAATATCGGCGGCTTGCAGATAATCGAGCAGCGCCGGTTCATCAGTGAACCCGTCGATCAACTCGACATGCCCGCCGACCCCAAGGGCATCGGCCTGCGCGATCAATCGCTCGCGATATGCCTCACCCTCATGCGCGATCAGGTTGGGGTGCGTCGCGCCCAGCACGACATAATGCGCGCGCGGTTCGGCGGCCACAATTTCGGGCATCGCCGCGATCATAGTCTCGATACCCTTATTGGGCGCCAGCAGGCCGAAGGTGAAGATCACCCGGCGCCCCTGCCAGCCGAAACGCGGTTTCATCGCATCGGGTTCGATGAACGCCCGGTCGGGCACACCGTGCGGTATCATCGCGATCTTGCGCGGATCGGCGCCGTGCACGCGCGTCAGGATCTCGCGCCCTTTTTCAGCCATGACGATCACCTTGCCCGCGCGGCGCAACAGCGCCTCCATCACGCGCCGTTCGTCGGCGCTGGGCTTTTCGAGCACGGTGTGGAGCGTCGCGACGACCGGCAGCGTCACCCGGTCGAGCAATGCGAGCAGATGGTCGCCCGCGCTGCCGCCATAGATGCCATATTCGTGCTGGACCCAGACCGCCTGCGCGCCTGAGTCCTCGATGCGCCGCGCCGTCGCCAGATAGGCCGACAGGTCGGTCTGCGGTATCGTCGCCGTTACCTCCGCCGGATAATCATAACGGCCCGGATGATCGTCCATCGCATAAACATCGACAGCCAGATCGGGGAAGCGGCCTCGCATGGCCTTGTAACAATGCGTCGTGAACGTCGCCAATCCGCATTGGCGGGGCAGGAAATTGCCGATCAGCGCGATCCGGCCGATCCGTGGCGCCTTCGCATCAGCGTGCGTCGACATCATTAACCTTTCGCAATGCGGGACAAGCCCTTCGGCTTCAAACTCAATCTCCAAAACGACTTAGATGAAATATGGTTGCAACATTGCCGCGGTGCAACATGAAATGTTCACCGGCGGTTCAGCACGGTTTAACCCCGGCCGCGATAGCCCGAAACGCCCTGATCGGGGACCCATACGCCGGCGGGCGGCGCGCCCGATTGCCAGAACACGTCGATCGGGATGCCGCCGCGCGGATACCAGTAACCGCCGATCCGCAGCCATTCGGGCTTCATTTCATCGAACAGGCGCTGGCCGATACCGACGGTGCAGTCCTCGTGAAACGCCGCATGATTGCGAAAGCTGCCCAGAAACAGCTTGAGCGATTTCGATTCCACAATCGTCGCGCCCGGCACGTAATCGATCACCAGATGTGCGAAATCGGGCTGGCCTGTCACGGGGCACAGTGACGTGAATTCGGGTGCCGCGAAGCGGACACAGTATAAAGAACCGGTGCGCGGATTGGGAACATAGTCCAGTTCCGCTTCGTCGGGCGTGGCGGGCAGGGGGCTGGTCTGGCCAAGATGCTTGGGTGTCATGGCGCGCGATATAGGCAGCGGGCGAAAGGTTGGAAGCGGTAGCATGACGATCCTGATCCCGATCCTGGGTGACCAGTTGTCCGACGACCTGTCGTCGCTCGACGGCGTGGACCCGGCGACGGCGCAAATCCTGATGATGGAAGTGCATGACGAGGCGACCTATGTCCGCCATCACGTCCGCAAGATTACGTTCCTGTTCTCGGCAATGCGGCACCATGCCCGGCGGCTGAGGGAAGCCGGGTGGCGGGTCGATTATGTGAAGTTCGACGATCCCGACAATCAGGGCAGTTTTTCGGCCGAGGTCGCGCGCGCGGTCGAGCGCCATGATCCCGAACGCATCATCGTGACCGAAGCGGGCGAATGGCGCGTGCGCGCGATGCTGGAGGGGTGGGCCGACCGCTTTGCCTGCCCGGTGGAGGTTCGCGCCGACACGCGCTTCATCTGTTCACATGCCGAGTTCGAGGCTTGGGCGAAGGATCGCAAATCGCTCCGCATGGAGTTTTTCTACCGCGAGATGCGGCGCAAGACCGGCCTGCTGATGGACGGCGACCAGCCGGAGGGCGGTCAGTGGAATTACGATGCCGACAATCGCAAGCCGGCGAGCAGCGATGCAAGGGTGCCGCGCCCGCTGGGCTTTGCGCCCGACGCGATCACCGATGACGTGATGGCGCTGGTCAGACAGCGGTTCGGCAATCATGTCGGCCGGCTTGACGGGTTCGACCTGGCCGTCACGGTCGACGACGCCCGGCGGCAACAGGCGCATTTCCTGCGCTATCATTTGCCGCGCTTCGGCGATTTTCAGGACGCGATGCTGACGGGCGAGCCGTTCATGTGGCACGCGGTGCTGTCGCCCTATCTGAACTGCGGTCTGCTCGACCCGCTGGACCTGTGCCGCCGCGTGGAGGAACAATATCGCGAAGGTCGCGTGCCGCTGAACGCCGCCGAGGGCTTTATCCGCCAGATCATCGGCTGGCGCGAGTTCGTGCGCGGCATCTATTGGCGGGAAGGGCCGGACTATACCGCGCGCAATTTCCTCAACGCGCGCCGCGACCTGCCCGATTTCTATTGGACGGGTGAGACCGACATGCACTGCATGGCGCAGGCGATCGACGGCACCCTCGACCATGCCTATGCCCATCATATCCAGCGGTTGATGGTGACGGGTAATTACGCGCTGCTGATCGGGGCCGATCCGGTGCAGGTGCAGCAATGGTATCTGGAGGTTTATGCCGACGCCTATGAATGGGTGGAGGCGCCCAATACGCTGGGCATGAGCCAGTTCGGCGATGGCGGGCTGCTGGCGTCCAAGCCCTATGCATCGTCAGGGGCCTATATCAACCGCATGTCCGATTACTGCCGGCACTGCCGTTATGACGTGAAGCAGCGGACAGGGCCGGATGCCTGTCCGTTCAACGCGCTTTACTGGGACTTTCTGGCGCGCAACCGGGAAAAGCTGGGCAACAACCAGCGCCTGGCCATGCCCTATCGCAACTGGGACCGGATGGACCGCGTTACGCAGCGCGAGATCCGCGACCATGCCGCATCATATCTCAAGGTGCTTGGCGGCGGGGCAGCTTCTTCCTAGACCCTTGGCCGACAACATAAGCGGAGGAACGGGGATATGGATTCGCTGGTTTCGACCGAATGGCTCGCGAGTGAACTGGGCGCGAGTGATCTGCGCGTGGTGGATGCGACCTGGGTCATTGCCGGGCAGGGCGATCCCGTTGCCGATTACGAGCGCGCGCATATCCCCGGTGCGGTGTTCCTCGACCTGGAGGATGTGCGCGATACCGCCTCGCCGCTGCCGATGATGTTGCCACCCGCCGAAAAGTTCGCCGGCCGGATGCAGTCGCTGGGGCTGGGCGACGGCAGCCGCATCGTCGTTTACGACAATTCCCCCTACAAGACCGCTGCACGCGCCTGGTTCATGTTCAAGACCTTCGGCGCGCACGACGTCGCGATCCTCGACGGCGGTTTTGCCAAGTGGCGAGCCGAGGGGCGGGCGGTCGACAGCGGGCGTGAAACCCTGTGTCATCGGCGCTTAACGGCGCGGGCCGACCGCAAGCAGGTTCGCACCCTTGCCGACATGAAGGCCAATATGGACAGCGGCGCCGAACAGGTGGTCGATGCCCGCTCGACCTCGCGCTTCACGGGTGAGGAACCGGAACCGCGCGCTGAAATCGCGTCGGGCCATATTCCGGGCGCGCATAACGTGCCGATCGCGCGCCTGTTCGACGCCGATGGCACTTATAAATCGCCCGAAGCCATCGCGCAGGTGTTTGCCGACGCGGGCGTTGATGTCGACAGGCCCATCGTCACGACGTGTGGGTCGGGCGTCACCGCATCGGTGCTGGCCTTTGCCCTGCACCGGATCGGCAAGGACGCCGCCCTGTACGACGGCAGCTGGTCCGAATGGGGTGCAGACCCCACCACCCCCAAGGAGACCGGCCCGGCGTGAGTGAGGAAAGCAATGACAAATCCCTGGGCACCGGCACCCGGCTGACCCAGGGGGGGCGGCGCGACGAATGGACGGGCGGCATCGTCAATACGCCGGTGTGGCGCGCATCGACCATCCTATACGACTCGGTCGGTGATCTGCGTGCCAATGCGTCGCGCGATACGCATCACCGCCTGTTCTATGGCCGACGCGGCACGCCGACGCAGTGGAGCCTGTCCGAGGCGCTGAACGAACTTGAGCCGGGGGCGGAGGGCACGATGCTCTACCCCTCCGGCGTCGCGGCCATCGCGACCGCGCTGATCGCGATCCTGTCGCCGGGGGACGAGTTGCTGGTGCCCGACAGCGCCTATGACCCCACGCGTTCGCTGGCCAACGGGCTGCTCAAGCGGATGGGCGTCACCACGCGCTTCTATGATCCGATGGTCGGTGCGGGGATCGAGGCGCTGATCGGCCCTTCGACGCGCGCGATCTTCATGGAAAGCCCCGGCAGCCTGACCTTCGAGGTTCAGGACGTGCCCGCAATCGTCGCCATCGCGCAGGCACATGGCATCGCGACGCTGCTCGACAACACCTGGGCAACGCCGCTGCTGTTCCCGGCGATCGCCAAGGGCGTGGATTACTCGATCCTGGCCTGCACCAAATATGTCGTGGGTCATTCCGATGTAATGATGGGATCGGTGACGGCCGGGCCGGGGCGATATGACGCGCTCCGCACCACGACGTATCAGCTGGGACAGTGCGTCAGCCCCGACGACGCCTGGCTGGGCAGTCGCGGGCTTCGCACCATGGGCATTCGCCTGCGCGAGCAGGGCCAATCGGCACTGGTGATCGCCAACTGGTTGCGCGAGCAGCCGGAGGTTGCGCGTGTGCTGCACCCGGCATTGCCCGATTGTCCGGGCCACGACCTGTTCACGCGTGACTTCGCCGGCGCGTCGGGGTTGTTCAGCATCGTGCTGAACGGCGGCAGCGATGCCGGTCGCGTGGCGATGGTCGATGGCCTGCGGCATTTCGGCATCGGATTCAGCTGGGGCGGCTATGAAAGCCTGGCGCTGCCGATCGACCCGCAATTCTATCGCAGCGCGACACATTGGCGAGCAGAGGGGCCGATGATCCGGCTCCAGATCGGGCTGGAGGACAGCGACGACCTGATCGCCGACCTGAAAGCCGGGCTGGCGCGGTTCCGCGCGGCCTAGGCCGGTTTGTCGAGGCCGGCGATGCGGCGTGCCTTGGCAATCGCGCGATAGGCGGTCGACTTGGCCAGATTTTGCGACGGGTAACGCTGTGGCGCGCCGGGGTTCAGGCCGATATCGCGCATCATCGCGTTGAGGTTATGGGCGTATTGCTCGCGATAGCTCCATTCCGAACGCCAGGTGATCGAAAAGGAGATCGATGTCGCGGGGCCGTTCTGGACCCAGTGCGGGGCCTTGACCGGCACGTAAATCGCCTCGCCCGGCGTGATCGTCAGCGGCAGGCCGCGGGCGCAGATCGCTTCGTCAAAGGGCAGGTTGCGGTGCGCGCCTCGGTGAAACGCCTCATGCGCCTCAGGCTTCACCACGTCATGGTCGGTGGGGTCGAACACCGTCATCGTTTTCTGCCCGCGCAATTGCAGCAGGATGTTGTGTTCGGGGTCGAAGTGGAACGGCGTGACCGCCCCCGGTGACGACACGAAGATAAAGGCCTCGCGCTTGAGCATCGGTCCGGTCGATCCGGCGGCGAGCGGCGCGATTTCGTCCAGCACCGCATCGAGCAGCGCCTTGTATTCCGGGTCCTGTTCCACGAACTTCAGGACCATCCACGAACCGTTTTCCTCGATCGAACGGATGGTGTCGGCGACCGACAGGCCGTTATGCGCTACCTTTTCGGGGTCGATCCCGACGGGTAGGTTGCCGATATTTTGCTCGACATCGACCGGCCGCATCCGGCCCGACAGAGCGATCAGTGCATCAAGCTCGAACAGCGGGTGGCCGACCAGGTTGTGCGTCAGCTTCCCCGGTGTTTCGGGGTATAGCGTCTGGAACCGGGTGCGGGCGTCGGCGTCAAAGGTCTGCATCATCATCGTCATTCCGTCTGGCAGGAGCAGGTTGGCGCCGCGATTTGATCGCAGCCCAGATGCGTTCGAGCATTCCGACCGCCCGGAACGCGGCGCGGCCACGCCAGCCGCCCAGCGGCAGCGTCAGGCGCACCATCGCCCGCCGCTGTGCCCACAGGCTGTCGATCATCGGGTGATTGGCGGAGGCGCAACTGTCCATCCACGCGATATCGGGCCGGTCGAGCACTGTATAATTGTCGATCTGGATCAGCACGCCGGGCGAGAAGCGGGCATATTCCTCGTCATAGGCGATCTTGAACGACGCGCTGCCCGGCGGCGTCAGGAAATTGACCAGCATCGCGATCGTGCGTCCGGCGACCGTCATGCGGAGCAGTTCGAGCCTGCCCGCCGCCTGTGCCGCCGTCAATGCCTCGACAAAGAAGCCGCGCTTGCCCGCTTCGCTGGCGATGGCCGATCCTTCGCGGCCCTTCCAACCGGCGGCTTCAAGTGCAAGAAACGCATTGATCCATTCGTCCAGATCATCGGCATTGGTCAGGCGAAGGGTCTCGACGGGTCCCAGTTCGGCCAGCCGGGCCATCAGCCGTTTAAGCTCCTTGCGCTTTTTCTTGCGAACCGTCGTTTCATAATAATCGGTTGGGCCAAGTTCGCTGTGCAGCAACGCGCGCTCATGACGCATCACCGTCGCGACCGGGCGCGCCGCTGCCTGAAGCAGGGCGGCATGGGCCGCGCCTCCTTCGACGATTGCGGTCAGGTGCAGCAGGGGCGGACCTTCGGCATCGAGCAGCGGCAGCATCGCGCGCCACGCCGCCATTTCGTCACCCGCGCGCATCAACGGCATACCCAGGAAAGCGTTGGCGTGGACCCAGTTCGACAGGACGGGGATCGGCAGTCGGTAATATCGCCGGTCCCGCGCCAGTGGCATCAGTGCGACCAGTTGTTCGCCGCGAAACGCCGCGACCGCCGCAATCGCGGGGGGATCGCCCAGGTTCCGGGCGGAGGCCATGACGAACCAACGTTCGATAAAGGGATTGGCCTCGGCCGCGTGAGCGACGCAATCGTCCCACGCCGCGCCGTGATCGCGATCCAGCGCCGCCAGCGTCAGGATCGCTGCGCGAACCGTCGCCAGCGGCGTTTGCGCGACCGGCGCGCTGCCGTGCGCTTCGCTCGTGATCGGTTGGTGATACAGCGCCGCCTCCACAATGATGCGAAGCCATAGCCGCGTTGCGTTAACAACCCGCCACCGCGACCGAAATATAAACGGCGCCGGTTCCCCCGAACCGACGCCGTTTCAGAAGCCCCCGCTTCATCAATCAAAAAGGGTCAGGCGACCTTTACTTCCTGAACATCGTCCAGATCGCGCAGCACATAGCCGCGGCCCCAGACCGTCTCGATGTAATTTTCGCCATCGGTCGCCATTGCCAGCTTCTTGCGAAGCTTGCAGATGAACACGTCGATGATCTTGAGTTCGGGTTCGTCCATGCCGCCATACAAGTGGTTCAGGAACATTTCCTTGGTCAGCGTCGTGCCCTTTCGCAGCGACAGCAGCTCAAGCATCGCATATTCCTTGCCGGTCAGGTGGACGCGGGCACCGTCGACCTCGACGGTCTTGGCATCCAGGTTGACCGCCAGCTTGCCGGTCTTGATGACCGATTGCGAATGGCCCTTGGACCGGCGAACCACGGCGTGGATACGCGCGACCAATTCCTCGCGGTGGAACGGCTTGGTGACATAATCGTCGGCGCCGAAGCCGAAGCTGCGGACCTTGGAATCCATTTCGGCGATGCCCGACAGGATCAGGACCGGCGTCTGCACGCGCGCGACGCGCAGCTTTTTCAGCACGTCATAGCCGTGCATGTCGGGCAGGTTCAGGTCGAGCAGGATGATGTCGTAATCATACAGCTTGCCCAGATCGACGCCTTCTTCGCCCAGATCGGTCGAATAGACATTCAACCCCTCTGTCGCGAGCATCAGCTCGATTGCCTTGGCAGTCGTCGGTTCGTCCTCGATCAGCAACACGCGCATCGGCTGGATCCCCTGTCGTCAAGCGAGACGCGCATCGCCCCCTGTTGGCGCCGCTACCCTCTGGACTTATCCATTAACCTAAACAGCTCTGAAGCCAAAAGGTTAATTTCTCGCTAATCCGCAGTTGTCCGCGAGTCGCGGCGGTTACCGCTAGCTTCGCAAATGTTACGGAAGCGTTCGGACAGCCAGGAAATGAGCAATTCGACGCGCGCTGGGCGGCGTGCGCTGGGCGGCGTCAACAGGTGCAGCGCCACCGGCGGTGCCTGCCAATCGGACAATATTTCGATCAGTTCGCCTGTTTCGATTTCGTGATCGACGATGAAATCGGGCAGCCGGGCAATACCGACCCCGGCTTTGAGCGCGGGCATCATCGCCTCGCCATTGTTGGTCGACAGCGGCCCGACGACACGCACCGCCGCCACTTCACTGCCGGGGCCGTGAAAGGTCCAGGTCGCATTGGCGATGTTGGTATAGCCGAAGCACGCATGATCGGCCAGTTGAGCAGGGTGCGCCGGCACACCGTGCTGTTCGAGATAGGCGGGGCTGGCCACGACGCGTGACCGGACGCTCGACAGGCGCCGCGCGCGCAGCGAACTGTCGGGCAGGTCGGCGATCCGCAACGCGATGTCGACCCCCTCCGCCACGATATCGACGCGCGCGTCGGACAAATGCAGGTCGATCTCGATCCCTGGATGCGCGACCATGAAGTCGGCAATCGCCGGCGCGACGTGGCGAACGCCAAAGGTCATCGGCGCGGCCAGCCGGACCAGACCGGTCGGCGCGCGCGCACTTTCCAGCGCCTGCTCCTCGGCCGCCTGGCCTTCGGCAAGGATGCGCTGCGCCTGGTCCGCCAGCGCCCGGCCGCTGTCGGTCAGCGTCAGGCGGCGCGACGTGCGGTGGAACAGCGCGGTGCCCAACCGTGCCTCCAGCCGGCTGATCGCCTTGGATACCGTCGCCTTGCTGACCCCCAGCGCCTGTGCCGCGGCACTGAACGAACGATGCTCGACCACGCAGGCGAACATCGCCCATGCTTCGAAGTCGGGCAGGTGCACCGGCGTTAGTTCCCGGCGAAACCGGCGGCGGCAAAACGCTGCGGCAGCGGCGATTCGGCCGCCACCGGCCCCTTGCCCTCGCGCGGGATCGACAGGCGTTGGGCGTGGAGCAGCATCCCGCCCGTGTCGGCACGGCCATAGACCGAATCGCCGACGATCGGCACGCCGATGCCGCTGGCGGCGTGGACGCGTATCTGATGGGTGCGTCCGGTTTCAGGCGCGAACGCCACCAGTGCCCGGCCGCCCTCCACGCGCAGTATTTCCCAATGTGTGACGGCACGCTTGCCATCGGCGCGCGGGACGATCCGCCACCCCGCCTCCGCGCTCGATACCTTGACGAGCGGCAGGTCGATCGTTCCGCGCTCTGCGTCGGGCAGGCCGTCCAGAACGGCGAGATAGCGTTTTTCCACGCGCCCGGCCTCGAAAACCTGCTGGAACCGCTTGTGCGCCTTGGGATTGCGCGACAGGAGCAGGCAACCGCTGGTATCGCGGTCGAGCCGATGAACGGGAAGGGGCGCACGCTTGAAACCGAAGGTCAGGTCATCCAGCATCGCCTCGACACTCATCGAACGATCGCGCGGGGTGTCGACGGGCAATCCGGCGGGCTTGTCGAGGATCAGCGCCTCACCGTCTATGAACAAGATACGGTCGGCCAGGTCGGGTGCAACAGTCATGGGCCTTCGCCTAGCATGGGCAAGGCGCTTGGGGGAGGGGGCGTTGCTGATGGCGGCGGCATCCTGCGCGCCCGCGCCGACGCCCGTGACGGTCGCCAATCCCGCCCCGGCGCCCGTAATCGCCTTGCCCGCGCCGCCGCCGCCGGCCATGATCGCGCCGCGCCGTGCGCCGGTTGCGCTGTGCGGGCGCGGGACCGTTGCGCCCGGCGCCGATGGCCGGTTGCTCAATCACTTCGCCTATCCCGAAATGCCCGCCAGCGCGCTGGTGCCCGCGCCCGCCGCACTTGGCGATGATAGCTGCCGCGTGCATCCGGCAATGCTGGGCGATCTCAACCGCCTGATCGCCGCGGCCGATGCCGATCCCGCGGTGCGCGGGCAATTGCGCGCGGTATCCTGTCAGCGCAGCGTCGCGTTTCAGGCTCAGACCTTTTGCGCGGGCATCCTGTCGGGGCGTTCGCGCGGGTTCGCCGACCGGGCATGGGCATCGGCCCCGCCCGGACATAGCGAGCACGCAACCGGCTATGTCATCGATTTCGGCACGCGCGACCGGCGCGGCTGTCCCGATGCCGATGCCTGTTTCGCTGCGACGCCGATGGGCAAGTGGCTGCTGGCGAACGCGTCGAAATACGGGTTCGAGCTGTCCTTTCCGGCGGGCAACCAGCAGCGCGTGAAGTGGGAGCCGTGGCACTGGCGCTGGGTGGGAACCGCCGCCACTGCGCCGGGCGCGGAAGCAGCGCGGCGGACCTTCACCACCGCGCGCGACCGCTTTCCAGCGCGGCCGGGTGTGCCATGAGCGTCCCCGAACCGGCGTAAAAGGGGGCAGCGCCTATCGTCGCGTATCGGCGAGCAATGCAATGGCAGTCGGCTGTTCGGGCGTTTCGAACGCGCCCCTGGCGACGGGCAGCAGCGTCTTGCGCGCTTCAGCGTCAAGCTCGCGCTGGACCAGTTCCTTGCCGAGCGTCACTCGTGGGCCGGGCGCGGCGGGCGCGGATTGAACGACCTTGAACAGCCCCTCAACAGCGATGTCGGGCGCTCGCTCCCCGGCGGCGGCAAAGCTGTCGTGATAGGCGATCAGCGCGAGGGTGCTTTCAGGGTCCAGGCGGTTGGCCCGGATGATGTGCCGCCTCGCTTCCTCAAGGCGACGCGACCGTTCGCTGGCCGGCGCGCGGGTCGCGAGTTGCGTCATCGCCGTGCCTTTCCACACCAGCGAACGCGTATCGCTTGGCGACCGGGCAAGCACCCGCTCGGCGGCACTCAGGCATTCGGCTGGATTGCCCGCGCGGCACTCGGCTTCGGCCAGCAGCAGCTGGTGTTCGGATAAATCGGGAAACCGTGTCGCATTTTCGCGAAGCCGGTTCAGCCATGCCGAGCGTCGGGCGAGCGCCGCCGATCGGTCACGGCCGCTGTCGGCCGGAACCTCGATCCGTGCGCCCAGTTCCAGCCGCCCCCGGATCAGCTCCGCCTCGGCACGGGTCAGGCGGCGGACGACGGGGGCGGGGGCGCGCTCGACCGGGAACGTCATTCGCTCCGCCTGCAATTTGCGGCCCCGGTAGTTGATGACCGCCCGGTGCAGTTGCCCCGCATCGCCAAGGACACCAGCGGCCCGCTGCGGGTCCGCACCGTTCGCCACGGAATCCAGATAAGCGCGCAGTCGCGGTTTCCACTCGTCCGAGAAATATAGAAGATGGACCAGCCGCCATGCATGATATGGCGTCCATGCCCGCCCCTTTCCAGACAGATAGCGGCCGTTCAGGATGTGCGGGACCGGATAGTCGCCATAATGCTCCATCACCTTGAAGAAGCCGGTGGGCACCTGGCCATATTCGACGAAATCGTCACCGGCGACCATCGTGGCGAACATCTCGCCGAACCCCTGCAAGAACCAGCGCGGGTAAGCCGCCGGATAATAGGTCATCAGGTAATTCTGGGCGAAACCAGCGTAGAGGCGCGACGCGGCCGATTGGCAGAAGGCGATTTCATTGACGGGAATCTGTTGAAGGATGTCGAATACATCCGGCTCAAGCGATCCTTGTGAAAGGCCGGCAGGATCGGGACGCACGACGATCAGATTGTCCAATGGAGGGCCGACGTCGCCACCGGCACAATTGCGGTTCGTCGGACGGCCGCGCGAAGGCTGAAGGATCAGGTTCACGCCATCCTCGGTCGTCGCCAGCACCGATCCTTCGTCGCGCGGATCATAATAGATCGTTTTGGCGAACGCGGTCGGAAACGGGCCATATTGCCAGCGCAGATCGGTCAATTGCAGTTGCTCGAACGATCCGGCATCCCCGATCATCGTGACGGCCACCTTGATCGTCTCGTCCGGTTCGTCCGCGCGACCGTGCAGGGCGGAGAGCAGGAAATGCAGCTTTTCGAGATTGTGCGCGGTTTGCGCCAACGCCTTTTCGTCGCCCTGGCTGAACACCACAACGTGCGGTGTTTCCGCCATGCGCCAGTCGCTCATCTCCACATTCGATCTGCTTGGCCGGACGCCCGTTACGGTGATGGTCGTATCGCCATTCTTTACCGGGCCGGTCAGTTGTGCATGGGCGGGCAGGCTCAGCGCCGTGCCCGCGACGAAAAGCAGCCAACGCATCATGTTCGACGCCTCTCCCAAAGCATTCGGAGCAGCATCAAACGCCTGACGACAAGCGAAATCAAATCATTTCGAAGCATTGGCCGCCGGTCCAACGGGGCCGGCCGGTGTTCTCTAATTCCGCGACAGGAAGTCGCTGAGCGCCAACGGATAGAGCTGATGCTCCGCCACCAGCACGCGCGCGGCGAGTGTATCGGCGGTGTCGCCCTCCATGACCGGCACCCGCACCTGACCAATGACGGGGCCGTCATCCAGCGCTTCCGTCACCAGATGCACCGATGCGCCCGCCACGTCGTCCCCGGCGGCAATGGCGCGCGCGTGGGTGTCGAGGCCCTTATATTTGGGCAGCAGCGAGGGGTGGATGTTCAGGATGCGCCCCGCCCATGCGGCGACGAACGCAGCCGACAGCAGGCGCATATATCCCGCCAGCGCGATCACCTCGACCCCGGCGGCGCGAAGGGCGGCGTCGATCTCATCCTCGAACTCGGCCTTGGGGCGGCCTCTGGGCGATGCCGCGAAGGTCGCGATGCCTTGGCCCGCTGCCCAGGCCAGCCCCGGCGCTTCCGGCTTGTCGCTCGCCACCAGCACGATCTCGTAGCGCGCTCCGGCTGCGCGCGAAGCGGCAACCAGCGCCTGCATGTTCGATCCGCGCCCCGACAACAGCACGGCGACGCGCGCGCGTTCAGCCATGCAGATGCGTCGCTTCCCATGCGGCGCGTGCGGACCAGGTGCCGGCGTCGCCCTTCACGGTGCAGCCGCGCTCCCCTGCCTCGATCGCGCCGATGCGGTGGACGCTTTCACCGGCGGCGCGCAGCGACCCAGCGACCGAATCGGCCTGATCGGCGGCGACGATAGCGACCATGCCGATGCCGCAGTTGAAGGTGCGGGCCATTTCCTCCGGTTCGATTGCGCCTTGCGCTTGCAGGAACGCCATCAGGCGCGGCTGTTCCCATGCCGTCGCGTCGATGCGGGCATGGGCGCCGTCCGGCAGCACGCGGGGGATGTTTTCCAGCAACCCGCCGCCGGTGATGTGCGCCAGCCCCTTGATCGCCTTGACCCGGACCAGCGGCAGCAGGCTTTTCACATAGATGCGCGTCGGCGCCATCAGCGCGTCGATCAGCAGCACGTCCTGATCGAACAGTGCGGGGCGATCCAGCTTCCATCCCTTGTCGGCGGCAAGGCGGCGGACCAGCGAATAGCCGTTCGAATGCACGCCCGTCGAACCCAGTCCCAGCACCACGTCACCGGCGGAAATGTCGCGTCCGGTCAGGAGCGCGTCACGCTCCACCGCGCCGACGCAGAAACCGGCAAGGTCGTAATCGCCATCGGCATACATGCCGGGCATTTCGGCGGTCTCACCACCGATCAGCGCGCAACCGGCCTGGCGGCACCCCTCCGCAATGCCCCCGATCACGCGCTCGGCGACCGCATTGTCCAGTTTCCCGCTGGCGTAATAGTCAAGGAAGAACAGCGGTTCGGCACCCTGCACGATCAGGTCGTTGGCGCACATTGCGACCAGATCGACGCCGACGCCGTCATGCGCGTCATGCTCGATCGCCAGTTTCAGCTTGGTGCCGACGCCGTCGTTCGCGGCGACCAGCAGGGGGTCGGTGAAGCCGGCGGCCTTCAGGTCGAAAATGCCGCCGAACCCGCCAAGGTCGGCGTCGGCGCCCGCCCGCCGCGTGGCGCGGGCCAACGGGCCGATCGCACGCACCAGCGCATTGCCCGCGTCGATCGAAACGCCCGCCTGGGCATAGGTATAGGAGGTTGGCTCGCTCATGCCCGGCCCCCTAGCGCGATCCGCGGCCCTTGGAAACTCGCGCTTGGATTTCGCGTGCCGCTCGGCCAAAAGGGCGGGATATGCGGGCCTTGTTTTCCAGAATCGCGATGATCGCCGCGTGTGCCGTGATGCCGCTGGCGATCGGCGCATCGCGCGCGCAGGACGGATCGGGCAGTTTCGAGGTGTCGGGCGTCACCGTCGACGTATCGGGCAGTTCGGCGGACGCGGCGCGCACCGGCGGCTGGCGGCTGGCGCAGCGCAAGGGCTGGTCGATGCTGTCGCAGCGGCTGACCGGCAAGGCGGGCAGCCTGCCCGATTCGACGCTCGATTCGCTGGTGACGGGCATCGTCGTCGAAAATGAGGAAATCGGTCCCGGCCGCTACATCGCGCGGCTGGGCGTGCTGTTCAATCGCAACCGTGCGGCGGAAATCCTGGGCGTCAGCGGGTTTCTTACCCGGTCGCCGCCGCTGTTGGTCCTGCCGCTGATGCGGTCGGGCGGCGTGGTGACGACGTTTGAGCGCGACAATGAATGGGTCGATGCCTGGGCACGGTTCCGCACGGGCAACACGACGATCGACTATATCCGCCCCGCCGGCAACGGGCCGGATGCGCTGTTGATGAATGCCGGGCTGACCGGACGACCTGGGCGCGGGTGGTGGCGCAACGTGCTCGATCAATATGGCGCGTCGGACGTCCTGATCCCGCAGGTCGCGCTTTATCGACAATGGCCGGGTGGGCCGGTGATCGGCGTTTTCCGTGCCGGGCACGGACCGGACAATCGCGAACTGGCGCGTTTCAGCCTGCGTGTCGCCAATGCCGACGGGGTCGACGCGTTGCTCGACACCGGCGTCCGGCGGCTGGACGAGGCGTATCAGTCGGCCTTGCGCGGCGGCATTCTGCGCCCCGATCCGCTGCTTGAATTCGTGCCGCCCAGCGTCGAGCCGACCCCGACGCCCGGCCTGCCCGACGATATTCCCGTGATCGAGGGGGGGGACACGATGTTGCCATCGGCGCCCGTCGCCAGCGTGACGCTTCAGTTCGAGACGCCCGGCGTCGCGGCGGTCAACGCAGCGGAAGCGTCGGTGCGCGCGATCCCCAATGTGCGCTCGGCGGTGACGAGCAGCCTGGCGCTGGGCGGCACGTCGCTGATGCGTGTCGAGTTCGCGGGCGATCCCGCCGTCCTTGCGGTCGCGCTCGAATCGCGCGGCTGGCGCGTCGAGGGCAGCGGCAATGTCTATCGCATCGGCCGCGCGATCCCGGCCGGTCCCGCGCCCGCCGAGGCGCCGCCACCGCAATGAACCAGTTCCGCCTGCCGCTCCAACGCCCAGACGGAGCGCGCAAGGACGAGTTCATCGTCGGGCACGCCAATGCCCGCGTCGTCCATCACCTTGAACACTGGGGCGCCTGGCCGGTGATGGCGGCGCTGCTGGTCGGTCCACGCAAATCGGGCCGCAGCCTGCTGGCGCGACTGTTCAGCAAGCGTGCCGAGGGGCGGATGATCGACGATGCCCACCGCGTGGCCGAAGCCGAGATCTTCCACGCGTGGAACCTGGCCCAGGCCGATCGCAAGCCGTTGCTGATCGTCGCCGATCATGCGCCGCCCGAATGGACCGTGCGCCTGCCCGACCTGCGTTCGCGACTTGCCGCCACGCCCGTGCTGCGGATCGAGGAACCGGACGACGCCCTGTTCGCCGCCCTGCTTCGCGACCAGTTCGACCGGCGCGAGCTGTTCGCGGGTGAGGAGTTGATCGGCTGGATCTTGAAGCGCGTCGACCGGACCTATCTGTCGCTGGTCCGTGTGGTCGATGCGCTGGACGATGCCGCCCACGACGCCGATCGCCGCCGGATTTCCATTCCCCTGGCGCGACCGGCCTTGCAAGCACGGGGTCTGCTGGTCCAAGGGGCGGGCGAACCAAGGCGTGAAAAAGCATGACCCGGCCCGTCCGCCCCAATTTCGAAGAACCCGCTGACGGCGAAACCGCCGTGGAGCCGTCGAACGGCCGTTATTTCAATCGCGAACTGTCATGGCTGGCGTTCAATCGCCGGGTGATGGAGGAGGCGTGCAACACCGCGCATCCGCTGCTGGAACGATTGCGGTTCCTGTCGATTTCGGGTTCCAATTTCGACGAGTTCTTTATGGTCCGCGTCGCGGGGCTGAAGGGGCAGCAGGTGCAGGGCGTCGAACTGCGCTCGATCGACGGGCTGACGCCGGGACAGCAATTGTCGGCGATCGTGGCGGAGGCGGGGCGGCTGGCCGATTCGCAACAGTCGATCTGGCGTGACCTGCGCGCGATGATGGCCGAAGCGGGCATCAAGGTGTTGTATGCCGACGATATCGACGGCGAACCCGCCGAATGGCTCGACCGGCATTTCCGCGAGCAGATTTTCCCGATCCTGACGCCGCAGGCGCTGGACCCCGCGCATCCGTTCCCGTTCATCCCCAACAAGGGTTCGAGCGTGATCTTTGACCTGGTCCGCAAGGCTGACGGACAGGTGATCCGCGAACTGGTGCTGCTGCCCTCGACACTGCCGCGCTTTGTCCGGCTGCCGGGCGATGCGGCCTGTTATGTGCCGATCGAGGAAATGCTCAAGCGGTTCGCGCCGCAGCTTTTCCCCGGTTATGCGGTAAAGGGTGCCGCGGCTTTCCGCGTGCTGCGCGACAGCGATATCGAGCTGGAGGAAGAGGCCGAGGATCTGGTCCTCTATTTCCGCACCGCCATCAAACGCCGCCGGCGCGGGCGCGTCATTCGTCTGGAAATGGAGACCGCGATCACACCGGGTCTTGAGGCTGTGCTCAAGGAGGAACTGGGCGGCAGCGAGGCGATCCTGACCGAGAAGGGCAGTTTCCTGGGCATCGGCGACCTGGCGTCGCTGGTGGATGAGGATCGCCCGGACCTGAAATTCCCGCCCTTTTCGCCGCGCTTCCCCGAACGCATCCGCGAATATGGCGGCGACTGTTTCGCCGCGATCAGGGCCAAGGACATTGTTGTCCACCACCCCTATGAAACCTTCGACGTGGTGCTGGCCTTTCTGAAACAGGCGGCGGCCGACCCCGATGTCGTGGCGATCAAGCAGACGCTGTATCGTGCGGGCAAGCAGTCGGCGGTCATCAGCGCGCTGATCGCCGCGGCCGAGGCGGGCAAGTCGGTGACGGCGGTGGTCGAGTTGAAGGCGCGTTTCGACGAAGAGCAGAACCTGCTCTGGGCCAATGCGCTGGAGCGGGCGGGCGTTCAGGTCGTCTATGGCTTCATCGACTGGAAAACCCACGCCAAGGTGTCGATGGTCGTCCGGCGGGAAGGGTCGGAGTTCCGTAGCTACTGCCACTTCGGCACGGGCAATTATCACCCGATCACCGCGCGCATCTATACCGACCTCAGCTTCTTCACCGCCGACCCGGCGCTGGGGCGCGATGCGGCACAGTTGTTCAACTACATCACCGGCTATGTCGAGCCGCAGGGGCTGGAGCAGTTGCGGATGTCGCCGCGCGACCTGCGCGCCAGCCTGATCGCGATGATCGAGCGCGAGATCGGTTTCGCGCGTGCCGGAAAGCCGGCGGGGCTGTGGGCCAAGATGAACTCGCTGGTCGACCCCGCGATCATCGAGAAGCTGTATGAAGCGAGCGGCGCGGGGGTCGAGGTCGACCTGATCGTGCGGGGCATCTGCTGTCTGCGGCCCGGCGTGCCGGGTATGTCGGACCATATCCGGGTGAAATCGATTGTCGGCCGGTTCCTGGAACACAGCCGCATCTGGGCATTCGGCAATGGCAAGGCGTTGCCGAACGACGACGCGCGCGTGTTCATCTCCTCGGCGGACTGGATGCCGCGCAATTTCGACCGGCGCGTCGAATATATGCTGCCGATCACCAATCCCACGGTTCACGATCAGGTGCTGGACCAGGTGATGGTCGCCAATCTGATCGACACCGAACAAAGCTGGGAATTGCAGCCCGATGGCAGCTATGATCGTGACGATCCCGGTCCCAAGCCGTTCAATCTGCATCGCTATTTCATGACCAATCCGTCGCTGTCGGGGCGCGGCGCGGCGCTTGCCTCGCGCGGGGCGGTGCCCAAGCTGAAACTGCGTCGCCCGGCCGTCGCGGCGGTTCCGCCGCCGCCACCCACCCAGGATGTCGACCCCGCGTGAGCCTGTTTCTCCGCCGCCCGTCGAGCGAGGCGCGCCGCCGCGTCGCGATCATCGACATCGGGTCGAACTCGATCCGGCTGGTGGTGTATGAAGGGCCGACGCGGCTGCCCGCCATCCTGTTCAACGAGAAGGTGATGGCCGGGCTGGGTCGCGACCTGGCCGATACCGGTGCCATCGCCGATGACGGGATCGCGACCGCGCGTTCGGCGCTCGCCCGCTTTTCGCTGCTGGCGCGACAGATGGAGGTGCACGAGCTTCGCACCGTCGCCACCGCCGCGGTGCGCGACGCCAGCAATGGCGGCGAATTGCTGGCGGTCGCGGCCGATCTGGGGCTGGAAGTCGAACTGCTGTCGGGCGATGCGGAGGCCATGGCTTCGGGGCACGGCGTGCTGTCCGCGATTCCCGATGCCGACGGCATCGTCGGCGATCTGGGCGGCGGCAGCCTGGAACTGGTGCGCGTGCAGGGCGGTCAGGTGGGGGAACGCGTTTCCTTTCCGCTGGGCGTGCTTCGCATCGCGGCGATCCGCGAAAAGGGAAAGGTGGCGCTTGACCGGCATGTCGAACGCGCGCTGGCGGCGGCGGGCTGGACGGGGCGGGGGCAGGGGCTGCCGCTGTATATGGTCGGCGGTTCATGGCGGGCGCTGGCGCGGCTGGACATGTATCAGAGCGGCTATCCGCTGCCCGTCATCCACGGCTATTCGCTGTCGCCCGAAACGGTGCAGCGGCTGATCCGAACGCTCGGCCATCTGCCCAAGAACAAGCTGCGCGCGATCCCCAACCTGTCGGGCGGGCGCGTGGCGACGATGGGGGATTCGGCGCATCTGCTGGCATCGCTGATCCGGCATCTGGGGGCGGCGACATGCACCGCATCGGCCTATGGCCTGCGCGAAGGGCTGCTTTACGGCGCGCTGGACGAACCGACGCGCGCGCTGGACCCGCTGGTCGTCGCCGCGCGGGAGGAAGGGCGCCGGCTGGGCCGCTTTGCCGAGCATGGCGACCTGCTCGACAACTGGATCGCGCCGCTGTTCGAGGATGAGGATGAGGCGCTGGCCCGGCTGCGCCACGCCGCCTGCCTGTTGGCCGATGTCGCGTGGCTGGCAAACCCGGAGTTTAGGGCCGAGCGGGGGCTGGAGGTCGCGCTGCACGGCAACTGGGTGGCGATCGATGCCGCCGGCCGCGCGCTGCTGGCGCAGGCGCTGTTCACCTGTTTCGGTGGCGGCAGCGAGGCGCCCGATCCGCTCGCCCGGCTGGCCGAACCGCAGGCGCTGGAGCGCGCGGTGCGATGGGGACTGGCGATGCGCCTGGGACAGCGTTTGTCGGGCGGGGTGGCCGCGCCGCTTCGCCAGACCGCGCTTTGCCTGAGCGACGATGCGGTCGAACTGCACACGGCGCCCGGTCTTGCCCCGCTTTACGGGGAAGCGGTGGAGCGGCGGCACAAGGCGCTGGCGGGCGCGATGGCGCGCGCACCGCTGCATGTGCCCGCATGACCCGCGCGCCGACATCGGGCGGCGCGGCATGGCTCGCCGATAGGGCGTTCCGCTGACCGTCCTGGCTCCGTTGGCGCGCTGGTTGCCCGAACGATGGCGTGGGGGGTTCGGGCGGCGGGCGGCGGGCATCGTGCTGGCGCTGCTGCTCGAACTGCTGCTGGCGTTGCTGCTGCTGACGCTGCGTCCCGGCGACGCACCCCCCGATGACGACCGGGTCACGCCGGTGTTCACCATGGAAGCCCCGGCGCCCGAACCCGCGGCCGAGGCAGAACCGGAACCCGCGCGACCGGCCGCTGCCGAAGTGCCGGCCGAAGAGCCGCCCGTCGATACGC